>JBJMWE010000069.1:0-12628 GCA_045810285.1 Vitreoscilla sp.
GGGCTTGCGCGCCACCGGCACCATGCGCGGCAACGGGCGCTTGCTGGACACCTCCTGGGCACCGATCGCCAACGCCCGCCAGTGGGTGCGCGACCGGCTGCTGCTGGCGGGCGCGCAGCCGGCGGCCGGCGGCGCGGCGCCGGCCGGCACGGGCGACGCGCAGGCCATGGGCGCGCTCGCGGCGCTGGCCGTGGGTGACCAGGCGGCGATCTCGGCCCCGGGCTGGGAGATCTTCCGCAACACCGGGGTCGCGCACCTGATGTCCATCTCCGGCCTGCACATCACGATGCTGGGCTGGGTGGGCGGCGCGGCCTTCGGCGCGGTGTGGCGGCGCAGCGAGCGTGCCGTGCTGGCATGGCCGGCCCCGGCGGCGGCGCGCTGGGGCGGCGTCGGCGTGGCCTGGCTGTATGCCTTGCTGGCCGGGTGGGGCGTGCCGGCGCAGCGCACGGTGGCGATGCTCGCGGCGACGGCGGCCTTGCGCAGCGCGGGCCTCGCCTGGCCGCCGGCGCTCGTGACGCTGGGGGCCATGCTCCCGGTGACGCTGCTCGACCCGTGGGCGCTGCTGCAGCCGGGCTTCTGGCTGTCGTTCGCGGCCGTCGGCTTGCTGTTGGTGTCGGCGCCGGCGCGGGCGGCGGACGCTGCCGGGCGAAGGGCAGGCGTGGGCGCCGGCGTCGCACGCGAAGCGGCTGTCACGGCCGACACGCCGGCGGACGGCGGGCGCGTCGGGACCGGTGTCGGGTTCGACGGACGGGTGCGATCCCGGGCTCGCGCGTGGGGCGCGCGTCTCGCGGCGGCCGTGCGCGCGGGCCTCTTGCGATTGGCGGGGGAACTGCGCGGCGGCGTCCGCGCGCAGGTGGTCGCCAGCGTCGGACTGGCGCCGTTGACGCTGGTCGCGTTCCAGCAGGTGTCGCCGGTGGGCCTGCTGGCCAACCTGGTGGCCGAGCCGTGGGTCACGCTGGTGGTGACCCCGCTCACCTTGCTGGGCATCGCGCTGCCGCCGCTGTGGACGCTGGCGGCACTCGCGTTGAAGCCGCTGTTGTGGTGGCTGGCCTGGCTGGCGCGCTGGCCGCTCGCCAGCGTCCACGTCGCCAGCGGCCCGGGCTGGGCGCTCGCGGCGGGGCTGGCCGGCGGCGCCGTGCTGATGCTGCCGCTGCCGTGGCGCCTGCGCGGCCTGGGCCTGGCGATGCTGCCGCCGCTGCTGTGCCCGTTCGTCGCGCGGCCGGCCCCGGGGCGGTTCGAGCTGATGGCGGCGGACGTCGGCCAGGGCACCGCCGTGCTGGTGCGCACGCGCGCGCATCTCCTGTTGTTCGACACCGGCCCGCGCTTCGGCGACGACGACGATGCGGGCCGCCGCCTGCTGCTGCCGCTGCTCCAGGCGCGCGGCGAACCGCGCATCGACACCCTGCTGCTGAGCCACGCCGACGCCGACCACGTGGGCGGCGCCCAGTCCCTGGTCGACCGCATGCCGGTACTGGCGCTGCGCAGTTCGTTGTCGCCGGCCAATCCGCTGCGCGCCAATCCCATCCCCCACACGCCGTGCGAGGCCGGCCAGGCGTGGGACTGGGACGGCGTGCGCTTCACGATGCTGCATCCGTTTGCCGGCGACTATCGGCCCGGCGCGAAGACCAACGCCCTGAGCTGCGTGCTGCGCGTCGTCGCGGCGGACGGCAGCAGCGCGCTCCTGACGGGCGACGTCGAAGCCGCGGGCGAGGCGCGGCTGGTCGCGCGGGCCCGGGCCGCGCCGGGCGACGACGGCGCGCGCCTGCGCAGCGACGTGCTGGTCGTGCCGCACCACGGCAGCCACACCTCGTCCACCGGGGCCTTCCTCGACGCGGTGCGGCCGTCGGTCGCGGTGATCCAGGTCGGCTACCGCAGCCGCTACGGCCATCCGGCCCCCGAGGTCGTCGCCCGCTACCGGGCCCACGCCATCCCGGTGGTGCGCAGCGACCACTGCGGCGCATGGACCTTGTCGGCGGGGCAGGCCTCGTGCACGCGCGACGTGCGACGGCGCTACTGGCAGTGGCAGGGCGCCGCCGAGCCGCTGACTCCCGCCTCGATCGGCCGGCCGGCGCCTCCTGGCCAGCCCTGAAGCACCTGTGAACGAATCCGACACGCCGCTCGCCACGTCAAAGGGGGCCCGCTCTGCGTTGCAAATGCGCGCCGCAGCCCGAGCTGCGGCTGTGCTTTGAGCCTTGATCGGATGCCAGTTGACGGGTCGGGCCGACACGCCGGGTTCATTCACGGGTTCCGAGCGTCGTCCCGCCGCCGGCTCCAGGTCGCTCCTGGTGCAGCACGCCCCCACCGACTCAATCCGGTGCGCGCGGCTGCGCCATCTTCGCCCCGCATTGCACAGCCGCGGTGCGTCGTCGATACTGGAGTGGCCAGGCCGCCTTGCCGGACTGGCGTCGGCGGCGCGTTCGGCGGCCTGATCGCCGGTGCGCACCGTCGTCGTGTGCTGGATCGGTTGTTGCTATGCATTCCAACGGAAACGCCGCGCGGCGCGGCGTCGCACCAGGGAGCCCTCGCTCGCCATGAACACGCCTTTCGACGAAATGCACGCCGCGGAGGACGCGGTGCGCGAGCACTACCAGGGCTACGCCCGGTGGCTGGCACGCCAGCCGGCCGACCTGATGCGGGATCGCCGCAACGAAGCCGAGCTGATCTTCCGTCGCGTGGGCATCACGTTCGCGGTCTATGGCGACAAGGATGCCGGCGAGGGCACTGAGCGGCTGATCCCGTTCGACCAGATCCCGCGCGTGATCCCGTCGCACGAGTGGCGCGAGATGGAGAAGGGCCTGGCGCAGCGCGTCACGGCGCTCAACCGCTTCATCCACGATGTCTACCACGACCAGGAGATCCTGAAGGCCGGCGTGGTGCCGCGCGAGCAGGTCGTCGACAACGCGCAGTTCCGGCCGGAGATGATCGGCGTGAACGTGCCCGGCGACGTCTACTCGCACATCGCGGGCGTCGACATCGTGCGCGCCGGCAACGCCGACGGCTGGGGCAGCTACTACCTGCTGGAGGACAACCTGCGCGTGCCCAGCGGGGTGTCGTACATGCTCGAGAACCGCAAGATGATGATGCGGCTGTTTCCCGAGCTGTTCTCGATGCACTCGGTGGCCCCGGTGGCGCACTACCCCGACCTGCTGCTCGAGACGCTGCGCAGCCTGGCCCCCGGCGGCAGCAACGATCCGATCGTCGTGGTGCTCACGCCCGGCATGTACAACTCGGCCTACTTCGAGCATGCGTTCCTCGCGCAGCAGATGGGCGTCGAGCTGGTCGAGGGCCAGGACCTGTTCGTCAAGGACGACTTCGTCTACATGCGCACCACGCAGGGCCCCAAGCGCGTCGACGTCATCTACCGCCGCCTCGACGACGACTTCATGGATCCGGAGGTCTTCCGCAAGGATTCCACGCTCGGCTGCGCCGGCCTGCTGCGCGCCTACAAGGCCGGCAACGTGACGCTGGCCAACGCGATCGGCACCGGCGTGGGCGACGACAAGTCGATCTACCCGTACGTGCCCAAGATGGTGGAGTTCTACCTCGGCGAGAAGCCCATCCTCAACAACGTGCCCACCTGGCAGTGCCGCGACCCGAAGGAGCTGTCGTACGTGCTGGCCAACCTCGCGGAGCTGGTGGTCAAGGAGGTGCACGGCGCCGGCGGCTACGGCATGCTGGTGGGGCCGGCGGCCACCAAGGCGGAGGTCGAGGCCTTCCGCCAGGTGCTCGTCGCCAACCCGGCCAACTACATCGCGCAGCCCACGCTGAGCCTGTCGACGTGCCCGACCTACGTGGAGTCGGGCGTCGCCCCGCGCCACATCGACCTGCGGCCCTACGTGCTGTCGGGCAAGGAGGTGCAGATGGTGCCGGGCGGCCTCACGCGCGTGGCGCTCAAGGCGGGCTCCCTGGTGGTCAACAGCAGCCAGGGCGGCGGCACCAAGGACACCTGGGTGCTGGAGGCGGAGCAGCCGAACGTCAATGGCGCGACGCAGTCGCAGACGCGGACGGCGCAGTCGCAGTCGCAGTCGCAATCGAAACCGGCCTGAGGAGAGCCGCCACCATGCTTTCCCGCACCGCCGACCACCTGTTCTGGATGTCGCGCTACATGGAGCGCGCCGAGAACACCGCGCGCATGCTCGACGTCAACTACCAGACGGCGCTGCTGCCGCAGTCCGACGCCGTCGCCGAACTCGGCTGGCGCGGCCTGCTGGCCATCAGCGAGCTCACGCCCGACTACACGCGCCGCTACGGCGACATCCAGCCCGCCCGGCTGATGGAGTTCATGGTGTCCGACGGCGAGAACCCCTCGTCGATCGTCAGCTGCCTGCGCGCCGCGCGCGAGAACGCGCGGGCCGTGCGGGGCACGCTCACCACCGAGGTCTGGGAGACGACCAACCAGACCTGGCTGGAGTTCAACAAGCTGCTGGCCAGCGGAGAGCTCCGGCGCGATCCGGCCAGCGTGTTCGAGTGGGTCAAGTTCCGCTCGCACCTGTCGCGCGGCGTCGTGGTGGGCACCATGCTGCAGGACGAGGCCTTCCACTTCGTGCGCATCGGTTCGTTCCTGGAGCGCGCCGACAACACCGCGCGCATGCTGGACGTGAAGTTCCACGACGTCGACAGCGATTTCTACGGCCAGGCCGACGACCGCGACAACGAGTACGAGTTCTACCACTGGTCGGCGATCCTGCGCTCGGTGTCCGGCTTCGAGGTCTACCGCAAGGTCTACCGCAACGTCATCCAGCCCGAGAAGGTGGCCGAGCTGCTGATCCTGCGCTCGGACATGCCGCGCTCGCTCGCGCACTGCATGAGCCGCATCGTGAGCAACCTGCGCTACGTCGCCAACGCGAACTCGGGCGAGACGCTGCGACGCGCCGGGCGGCTGGAGTCCGACCTGCGCTTCGGGCGCATCGACGAGATCCTGGCCACCGGGCTGCATGCCTTCCTGACCCAGTTCCTCGCCAACGTGGGCGACCTGGGGGTGGGCATCAGCCGCGACTTCCTGGTCGCGCAATGAGTCGCCCGGCGACGCGGTCCGCGCCGCGCCGCCGCCTCCTTCGGCTCGCCGCCCCCGGCGCGCGAGCTCACCCCCGATCCGGGAGCCCCCCTTGGCCATCCATGTCGCCCTGAGCCACGTCACGCACTACCGCTACGACCGGCTCGTCTCGCTCGGCCCGCAGGTGGTGCGCCTGCGGCCCGCACCGCATTGCCGCTCGAAGATCCTGTCGTATTCGCTCAAGGTGGAGCCGGCCGAGCACTTCATCAACTGGCAGCAGGATCCGTTCGCCAACTACCTGGCGCGCCTCGTCTTCCCCGAGAAGACGCGCGAGTTCAAGGTGACGGTCGACGTCGTGGCCGAGATGGCCGTCTACAACCCGTTCGACTTCTTCCTGGAGCCCAGCGCCGAGAAGTTCCCGTTCGCGTATGACGACGCGCTCGCCACCGAGCTTGCGCCGTACCGCGTCGTCGACGCCACGGGGCCCGCCTTCGACGCCTTCGTCGCCGCCATCCCGCTCGAGCCTCAGGCCACCATCGATTTCCTCGTCGGCCTGAACCAGCGGCTGCAGTGCGACATCCGCTACCTGATCCGCATGGAACCCGGCGTGCAGACGCCCGAGCAGACGCTGACGCTCGCCTCGGGCTCGTGCCGCGACTCCGGCTGGCTGATGGTGCAGGTGCTGCGCAAGCTCGGGCTCGCGGCGCGATTCGTGTCGGGTTACCTGATCCAGCTCGCGCCCGACCAGAAGGCGCTCGACGGCCCCAGCGGCACCGAGATCGACTTCACCGACCTGCACGCCTGGTGCGAGGTCTACCTGCCCGGCGCCGGCTGGATCGGATTCGACCCGACCTCCGGCCTGCTCGCGGGCGAGGGCCACATCCCGCTCGCCTGCACGCCGCAACCCGCCAGCGCCGCGCCGATCAGCGGCGGCGTCGACGAGGCCGAGGTCGAGTTCAGCCATCACATGGGCGTCACGCGCATCTGGGAATCGCCGCGCGTCACGCTGCCGTATTCGGAAGCGCAATGGCAGGCGGTGCTGGCGCTCGGCACGCAGGTCGACCAGCGGCTCGAGGCGGGCGACGTGCGCCTGACGATGGGCGGCGAGCCGACCTTCGTGGCCATCGACGACCGCGACGGCGCCGAATGGAACACCGACGCGCTGGGCCCGACCAAGCGCATGCGCGCCCAGGAACTGGTGCTGCGGCTGCGCGACCGCTACGGCGCCGGCGGCTTCCTGCACTACGGCCAGGGCAAGTGGTACCCCGGCGAGCAGCTGCCGCGCTGGGCGCTGTCCATCTGCTGGCGCACCGACGGCCAGCCGTGCTGGCGCGACCCGTCGCTGTTCGCCGACGAGCGCGTGCCGCAGCGGCGCACCGCCGTCGACGCCCAGCGCTTCGCGCAGGCGCTCGCGCGCCGCCTGGGCATCGTCGATTCGACGGTGCAGGCGGGCTACGAGGACACCTTCTACTACCTGTGGCGCGAGCGCCAGCTGCCGCTCAATGTCGACCCGTTCGACGCGCGGCTGTCCGACGAGATGGAGCGCAACCGGCTGCGCCGCGTGTATTCGCAGGGGCTGGAGGCGCCGGTGGGCTACGTGCTGCCGTTGCGGCGCGGCGCGGGTCCCGACCTGGCCGGCGCGCGCTGGGCCACCGGCCCGTGGCACTTCCGCGGCGAGCGCATGTACCTGATCCCCGGCGACTCGCCGATGGGCTACCGGCTGCCGCTCGATTCGCTGCCGTGGGTCAAGGACACCGAAGCGCCGGTGCTCTTCGAACAGGATCCATTCGCGCCGCGCGGCCCGCTGCCGGCCGCCGGCTCGTCCCTGCCGGGATCGGCGACAGCGCCGGCATCGCCGACAGCGCCGCTGGCGGACGGCGGCGCACGGCGTCCCGTCGCGCCCATCACGCCCCAATCCGCAACGGATCCGCGCAATGCCGCCACGCGCATCGTGGGCGGCACGACACCAGGCGCGCAGGGTGCGTCGGGTCCAGGGACGACAGGCGCCGCGGCCACCGCGGCCAGCGCGGCCGCCTCGGCCGCCGCAAGCAGCCCGCCCGGCGACCGCGTGCCGGCGCGCTTCGAATCCGCGAGCTGGCTCACGCGCACGGCGCTGTGCATCGAGGTGCGCGACCCGCGCCGCGCCAACGGCCCCAAGGCCGAGCGCGTCGGCACGGCCAGCGGCGTGATGTACGTGTTCATGCCGCCGCTGGAGCGCCTGGACGACTACCTCGAGCTGCTGGCCGCCATCGAGGACACCTGCCGCGCGCTGGCCCTCCCGGTGGTGATCGAGGGCTACCCGCCGCCGCGCGATCCGCGCCTGAAGCTGCTGCAGGTCACGCCCGATCCCGGCGTCATCGAGGTCAACATCCATCCGGCGTCGAACTGGACGGAGCTGGTCGAGCATACCGAGTTCCTGTACGAGGCGGCGCGGCTGTCGCGGCTGTCGTCGGAGAAGTTCCTGGTCGACGGCAAGCACACGGGCACCGGCGGCGGCAACCACTTCGTGCTGGGAGGCGCCACCCCGGCCGACTCGCCGTTCCTGCGCCGCCCCGACGTCCTGGGCAGCCTGCTCGCGTACTGGCACAACCATCCGTCGCTGAGCTACCTGTTCTCCGGCCTGTTCATCGGCCCCACCAGCCAGGCGCCGCGCATCGACGAGGCGCGCAACGACCAGCTGTACGAGCTGGAGATCGCGCTCGCCGAGATCGCCCGCGAGATGCGCGAGGGCGGTGGCAGCGATGGCGGGCGCCCGCTCGGGGGCCCGGCAGTCGCCCGGGCGGGAGACGGCGTGGGCGCCGCGCCGGGTGCCGGCGCCGTGCCGCCCTGGCTGGTCGACCGCAGCCTGCGCAACATCCTCGTCGACGCCACCGGCAACACGCACCGCAGCGAGTTCTGCATCGACAAGCTGTACTCGCCCGACTCGGCCACCGGCCGCCTGGGCCTGCTGGAGCTGCGCGCGTTCGAGATGCCGCCGCACGCGCGCATGAGCGTCGTGCAGCAGCTGCTGCTGCGTGCGCTGGTGGCGCGCTTCTGGAACGCGGCCTACGAGCAGCCGCTGGTGCGCTGGGGCACCGAGCTGCACGACCGCTTCCTGCTGCCGCACTTCGTGCGGTCCGACTTCGCCGACGTGCTCGTCGAGATGGCCGATGCCGGCATGCCGTTCGATCCGGAGTGGTTCGCGCCGCACTTCGAGTTCCGCTTCCCCAAGCTCGGCGAGTTCGCGTCGTCGGGCGTGCACGTCACGCTGCGCAGCGCGCTGGAGCCCTGGCACGTCATGGGCGAGGAGGGCAGCGCGGGCGGCACGGTGCGCTACGTCGATTCGTCGCTGGAGCGGCTCGAGATCAAGGTCACCGGCCTCGTGAACTCGCGCCACGTGCTCACGTGCAACGGCCAGGCGGTGCCGCTGCAGCCGACGGGGCGCGTCGGCGAGTTCGTCGGCGGCGTGCGCTACCGCGCATGGCATCCGCCTTCGGGCCTGCATCCGACGATCCCCGTGCAGGCACCGCTCACCGTCGATCTCGTCGACCTGTGGGGGCAGCGCTCGCTGGGCGGCTGCCGCTACCACGTCGCGCACCCGGGGGGCCGCAACTACGCCACGCTGCCGGTCAACGCCTACGAGGCCGAGAGCCGCCGGATGGCGCGCTTCTTCGCACTCGGCCACACACCTGGGACAATGAATGTCGCGCGGCCGCAGCGCAGCGACGAATTCCCGTTCACGCTGGACCTGCGCCGGGCACGGTGAGCCCCCGCCGCAGCCATCCCGGGGGAGCTCGGCGCGGCCTTCCCTTGAATCGATGTCGACCTCCGTCCAGACCAGCTTCCTGCCCGATGACGCCCCCGAGGCCGCCGCGCTCGCCCGGGCCGCGGCGCTGCGCGGCACGCCCGGCAGCTTCGACGAGCTGCACGGCGTGCCGGCCGAGGCCGCCTCCGCCGGCGCCGCGCTGGCGCCCGAGTGGACGGCCTTCTTCGACGCCACCGGAGCCGACGGCTGGGTGGACCTCGCCCAGGCGCGGGCGCGCATCCGCTCGCGCGTGCAGGACGACGGCGTCACCTACAACGTCTACGCCGAAGGCGCGGCCGCGGCCAGCGCGTGGCCGCTGGAGCCGCTGCCCTTCCTCATCGACGCCGCGTCCTGGGCCGCCATCGAGCGCGGCGTCGTGCAGCGCGCACGCCTGCTCGACGCCGTGCTGGCCGACGTCTACGGGAGCCGCGACCTGCTCGACGAAGGCCTGCTGCCGGCCTCGCTGGTGCTCGCGCACCCGCAGTACCTGCGCGCGATGCACGGCTGCCGGCCGGCGGGCGGCGTGCGCCTGCACGTGGCGGCGTTCGACCTCGCGCGCGGCGCCGACGGCAGCTGGCGCGTCGTCAGCCAGCGCACGCAGGCGCCGTCCGGCCTGGGCTACCTGCTGCAGAACCGCCTGATCGTCTCGCAGCAGTTCCCCGCCGCCTTCCGCGACCTGCACGTGCAGCGCATCGCCTCCGGCTTCCTGGGCCTGCTGCAGGGCCTGCAGCGCCTGAGCCCCGAGGGCGACGGCGCGCGGGTCGTGCTGCTGACGCCGGGCCCGCACAACGAGACCTACTTCGAGCACGCGTTCCTCGCGCGCTATCTGGGCATCACGCTCGTCGAAGGCGGCGACCTCACCGTGCGTGGCGAGCGCCTGTTCCTCAAGACGCTGCACGGCCTGGAGCCCGTGCACGTGCTGCTGCGCCGCGTCGACGACGAGTGGCTGGACCCCCTGGAGCTGCGCGGCGATTCGGCCCTCGGCGTGCCGGGCCTGCTGGGCGTGATCCGCGCGGGCCAGGTGGTGGTGGCCAACGCGCCGGGCACCGGCTTCCTCGAGAGCCCGGGCCTGGCCGCGTTCTGGCCCGCGGTCGCGCGCCGCCTGCTGGGCGAGGACCTGCTTCTTCCGTCCACCACCAGCTGGTGGTGCGGCGAGGACACCGTCTGGGAAGCGCAGCGCGAGCGCCTGGCCGACTTCGTCGTCGCGCCCACGTTCCCCAGCAGCGACACGACGCAGGGCTTCGCGCCGCACGGCGTCGCCGAGCTGGCGCCCGACGCGCGCGTCGCGCTGCGCGCCGACATCGATGCCCGCCCGGCCGCCTACACGCTGCAGGCCCGCGTGCGGCCGTCCGAGATGCCGGTGTGGAACGAGGACGCGCTGGAGCCGCGCGCGGCGCTGGTGCGCGTCTACGCGATGACCGACGGCCGCGGCGGCTGGCACGCGATGCCCGGCGGCCTGACGCGCGTGGCCACGCGCAGCGACGCGGCGCAGGACGCCTGGCTGTCGATGCAGCACGGCAGCGTCAGCGTCGACACGTGGGTGCTGACCGAGGGCCAGGTCGATCCGACCACGCTGCTGCCCAAGCCGCTGGGCGCCGCCGAGCTCGCGCGCACGCGTCGCACGGTCACCAGCCGCGCGGCCGAGAACCTGTACTGGCTGGGCCGCTACACCGAGCGTGCCGACAACAGCGTGCGGCTCGCGCGCATCACGCTGGAATCGCTGAACAACGCCAACCCCGTGCTGCTGGACGCGCTCGGCCGGCTCGCGGTGCGCAACGGCCTGATCACCGGCAGCGTCCCGTCGCCGCTGCAATCGGTGCGCGTGTTCGAGCGCGCGCTGGTGCATGCGATGGCCGATCCGTCCACGCTGAGCGTCGTCTACAACCTGCGTGCGCTGCGCCAGTGCGCACAGGCCCTGCGCGAGCGGCTGTCCGTGGAGCACTGGAAGCTGATCGATGCGGTGGGCCGCGACTTCGAGCAGCGCGTGGCCGCCGTGCCGGACTCTCGCGACGCCGCCGCGTCGTCGGGCTTCGCCGGCCATGGGGGCGAGCCCGTCGGCGACGTGCTGGACGTCCTGCAGCGCGCCGCCACCCAACTGGCCGCGATCACCGGTGCGCAGTCCGACCGCATGACCCGCGACGACGGCTGGCGTCTGCTGAGCATCGGCCGCCAGACCGAGCGCCTCGATTTCCTCGCGCAGGCGCTGAAGCTGGGCGTGCAGCTCGACCTGCCTGCCCGCGACGACGGCTTCGCGCTGCTGCTGAACCTGTTCGACTCCACCATCACCTACCGCGCGCAGTTCCAGGCCCGGCGCGAGCTGCCGCCGCTGCTGCACCTGCTGGTGCTGGAGCCGGACAACCCGCGCTCGCTGGCCGGCGTCGCTCGCACGCTGCGCGACCGCCTCGTTCGCCTGGCGCGCCACGAGTCGCGCTGGGTGCAGCGCGTGCTCGACGAGCTGCCGTCACCCGCCGACTGGTCGCTCGACGAGCTGTGCGCGCCGGATGCCGCAGGCGGCCATCCGGCGTTGCTGGCCGCGCTGCAGGACCTGGGCGAGCGCAACCTGGCGCTGTCGGCCGAGATCGGGCGCCGCCTGTTCTCGCACGTCGGCCCGGGCGACCACACGGTGTGGCAATGAGTGACATCGACAGCGCGGACCCGGCGCCCGGGCGCGCGGCCTCTCCCTTCGATGAACTGCACGCCGAGGCGTTGGCGGCACCGCCGGTGCGCTGGCTGCGCGTGCGCCACGAGACGAGCTACCGCTACGACGTCGACGTCGAGGGGGCACTGCACCTCGCGCACCTGCGCCCGCGCGACAGCGCCACGCAGCAGGTGCGCGTCTGGTCGCTGGTCGTGTCGCCGCACCCCGATGCGGGCGTCGAGCTGGCCAGCGGCATCCGCGAGACGTTCGATCCCTGGGGCAACGCCCGCCAGGTCTTCGCGCATTCGCAGGTGCACGACCAGCTGGACGTCATCTCCGCGTTCGAGGCCGGCGTCGGCGCGCAGCCGCTGCCCGCGCCGGGAAGCACCTGGCCCTGGCGCGAGGTCGCGCGCGACCTGCGCCTGCACGCGGGCGCGCGCGTGCATGACGCGGACGCGCCCGCGGCAGCGGAGCGCAGCAGTTTCGAGGCCGCGGAGTTCGCGCTGTCGTCCTCGCTCGCGCCGCGCGCGCAGGCGCTGGCCGACTGGGCGCGCCCCGCGGCCGAGGCGCATGCCGGCGTCGCGGAGCTCGCGCTGGCGCTGATGCACCAGGTGCACGCGGAGTTCGCCTACCTGCCGCAGTCCACGTCCGTCACCACGGGTGCCCTGGAGGCGCTGTCGCTGCGCCACGGCGTCTGCCAGGACTTCGCCCACGTGCTGATCGGCGCCTGCCGCTCGCTCGGCCTGGCCGCCCGATACGTCAGCGGCTACCTGCTCACCCAGCCGCCGGAGGGCCAGCCGCGCCTCGTCGGCGCCGACGCGTCGCACGCGTGGGCTGCCGTCTGGTGCCCGCCGCACGGCTGGCTGGCGCTCGACCCGACCAACGACGTCGCCGTCGGCCAGGATCACGTGACGCTGGCCTGGGGACGCGACTACGCGGACGTGGCGCCCTTGCGTGGCGTCATCCGCGGCGGCTCGGGCAACGCGCCCAAGGTGGCGGTGACGGTGGAGCCGATCTAAGCTTCGCCGGCGGCTCTGTGCGTACGGACCAGCACTCCGAGGTGAGCCGCTCGTCGCGGCCTCGCAGCCGGTGTCAGGCACCGGCGTCGCGGTTCCTGCATCGCAGCGCGCCAAGGCCGGAGCCAGACCCCGCCGGGAGGCGAATCGGTCGAGCCGAGAGGGGTTTGGCTCCGCCCGCGCGATGATGCCCGAAC
>JBJMWE010000070.1:0-6321 GCA_045810285.1 Vitreoscilla sp.
ACGACTACGAGGTCTCGGCGCCGCCCGTCGATCTGCTCGTCGAGCTGGCGCGCCGGGAGCCCGACGTCGCCGGCGCGCGCCTCACCGGCGGCGGCTTCGGCGGCGCGGTGGTCATCCTCGCGCGGCGCGGGGCCGGGCGCGCCGTCGGCGAACACGGGCTCCTCGACGAAGTGCACGTCGAAGTGCTTCGCCAGGCGCGTCATCAGGTGTTGCGGGCGCTGGAAGACGAAGCCCCAGCGCAGGTGGGAAAACACGATCAGGGGGGCGCGCGCCGGACGATCGAGTGTGCCGGTCGGCGATTCGATCGACCAGGTCGGCGGAGGCGTCTGCATGTCGGAACTCCCGTTCTTGTTGAAGATCTGGACACGCCTCGAGGCAAGCGCCATGCCTCGAACGGACGATCCGGCCGTCGTCGTGCGGCCCGCCGCCGGCCCGGCGCGGACCGGGGAATGCCCCTGTCGGGCACGTCCGCGCGTCGCCTAACATGCGGCTGCACGCCCGGCGCGCCACTGCCTGGCACGCCGTCTGCCCTCACGCGCCATCCGCGAACGACCCCGACGTCCGTCGAACCGCCGGACGCCAGGCCAATGGACACCAAGCACAAGCCGCCCTCGAGAAATTCCCTGCACTCCAGCGAGGAGCGCTTCCGCCTGCTGGTCGAGAGCGTTCGCGACTACGCCATCTGCATGCTGGACCCCGCCGGCCACGTGCTCACCTGGAACCTGGGCGCCGAGCGCATCAAGGGCTACCAGGCCGGCGAGATCATCGGCAGCCACTTCTCGCGCTTCTATCCGTCCGAGGACCTGCTCCGGGACCTGCCGCAGACGGAGTTGCGCCGGGCCGCGCAGGACGGCGCCTTCGAGGACGAGGGCTGGCGCGTGCGCAAGGACGGCTCGATGTTCTGGGCCAACGTGGTCATCACGGCCATGCACGACGAAGCCGGCGAGCTGGTGGGCTATGCCAAGGTGACGCGGGACCTGACGCAGCGCCGCAACCAGGAAGAGGCGCTGCGGGTCAGCGAGGAGCGCTTCCGGCTGCTGGTCGAGGGCGTGTCCGACTATGCGATCTTCATGCTGGACGTCAACGGGCACGTCGCCAGCTGGAACGTCGGCGCGCAGCGCATCAAGGGGTACGCGGCCGACGAGATCATCGGCCGGCACTTCTCCGTCTTCTATCCGCGCGAGGTCGTCGACAGCGGCTGGCCGGAGCACGAGCTGCGCGAGGCCGCCACCAACGGGCGCTTCATCGATACGGGCTGGCGTGTCCGCAAGGACGGCTCGACGTTCTGGGCGAACGTCACCATCACCGCGATGCGCGACGAAGCGGGCACCCTGCTGGGCTACGCCAAGCTCACGCGCGACCTCACCGAGCGCAAGCGGGTCGAGGCCATCGAGATGGCGAGCCAGGAGCGCGAGGAGATCCTCGACGCCGAGCGCAACGCACGCATGACGGCGCAGCGCGCCACGCGACTGAAGGACGAATTCCTCGCGACGCTGTCGCACGAGCTGCGCACGCCGCTCAGCGCCATCCTGGGCTGGACGCAGGTGCTGCTCAAGGGCCGCGCCACCAGCGAAGCGGACCAGCGCCGCGCGATCGAGGTCATCGACCGCAACGCCCGCGCGCAGGTGCAGTTGATCGGCGACCTGCTCGACCTGAGCCGCATCATGTCGGGCAGGCTGCGCCTGGACCTGCAGCAGGTCGCGATCCACGACGTGGTGCAGGCGGCGCTCGATTCGGCGGCGCCGGCGGCGGACGCCAAGGAGATCCACCTGGTCAGCCTGCTCGACCCGGCGCGCGCGGTCGTCAACGGCGATCCGGGCCGGCTGCAGCAGGTGGTGTGGAACCTGCTGACCAATGCGATCAAGTTCACGCCGCGCGGCGGGCGCGTGCAGGTGCTGCTGCAGCGCGTGAACTCGCACGTGGAGCTGAGCGTGTCCGACACGGGCATCGGCATTCCCGCCAGCTTCCTGCCGCAGGTGTTCGACCGCTTCTCGCAGCGCGACGGCTCGAGCACGCGCGCCCATGGCGGCCTCGGCCTCGGGCTGGCGATCTGCAAGCAGCTGGTGGAGCTGCATGGCGGCAGCATCCGCGCCGCGAGCCTCGGCGAAGGCAAGGGCGCCACGTTCTCGGTCAATCTCCCGGTGTCCATCATGCAGGTGGAGTTCGAGCGCGGGCGCGTGCACCCGACGTCCGAGAACGGGGAGATGGACACCCCGGCGATGCCGCGCCTGGACGGCATCCAGGTGTTCGTCATCGACGACGAGCCCGACGCACGCGAGCTCCTGCAGCGCGTGCTGGTCGATCGCGGCGCCAATGTCACGCTGTTCGATTCGGCCGACAGCGCGCTGGCCGCCATCGCCACGTCGCGGCCCACGGTCATCGTCAGCGACATCGGCATGCCGGGCATCGACGGCTACCAGATGATGCGCACCCTGCGCGCGCGCGAGCCGCGCGAGTCACGCATTCCCGCGCTGGCGCTGACGGCGTTTGCGCGCGCGGAGGATCGCAAGCGCGCGCTCATCGCGGGCTTCCAGGCGCACCTGGCCAAGCCCTTCGACGTGGCCGAGCTGGTGCTGCTGGTGGCGGACCTGGTGGGCCGGCGCTGAGACCCGCCGCCGGCCTCAGGACGACTTCTTCGTCGTCTTGCGGGCGGCCTTCTTCGCCGGCGCCTTCTTCGCTGCCGTCGTCTTGCGGGCCGGCGCCTTCTTCGCGGCGCTGGTCTTGCGCGCCGGCGACTTCTTCGCGGGTGCCTTCTTCGCGGCGCTCGTCTTGCGCGCCGGGGCCTTCTTCGCTGCCGTCGTCTTGCGGGCCGTCGACTTCTTCGCCGGCGCCTTCTTTGCAGCGGTCGACTTGCGCGCCGGGGACTTCCTGGCGGCGCTCGACTTCTTCGCCGCGGACTTCTTCGCGGGCGGCACCTTGCCGCCCTCCTCGCGCGCCTCGGACAGCCCGATCGCGATCGCCTGCTTGCGACTCGTCACCTTCTTGCCCGATCGACCGCTCTTGAGCGTGCCCGCCTTGCGTTCGTGCATCGCCTTCTCGACCTTGTCGCCGGACTTCTTGCCATACGTTGCCATACGAGTCTCCTTCTTTGAATGATTCACGGCGCGGGCAAGCGCCATTCCCAGGCGTGCGCCTGGCGGCCATCACCGCCTGGAATCGGCGGCGCGTGGAGGCACGAAGGAGGACGAGATGCTGCGATGGTCACCAGGCCGTGCGGGCCACGGTGGGTGTGGGCTCGGCCTGATGGCCTTCTACATGGAACTGCTCGCGCAGTGGCAGTGGCAGTTGCCCTCGCCCTGTCCGCCCGTGTTCGCGCCGGCCTTCGCGACGATGCTGGTGTTCGTGTTCGGGATTGGTGCAACGCGGCTTCGCGAATCGAGGACCCCGGGCCGGCACACCGCACGGCATGGTCCGACCTCGAAGGCTTCGGCCTCATTCAGGTGTCCGGAGCGACGATGATCTTCGCTGGTTTGCTGTCCCGGAAGTGCGCGCGCAGGCGAGACGCGCTGGAAGCGAGTCGGAGCGCTGGCGCGGCGCCGGGGGACGGCGCCGCGCCCACCTGACTCAGTTGCTGACCCTGACCCAGTCGTAGTACGCCGCCCCGCCGCCGCCGTTGTACTGGCCGACGAAGCTCCTGGCGCCGGCGGAGTTGTCGCCGACCCAGTGGTTGAGCATCAGCTGCATCGGCGCCGAGATCGTCGTGTTGACGCGCCGGAACTCGGTCTCCACGCCGCTGTCGGACACGTTGAACCAGCGCACGTAGGTCGGACGCCATTCGAAGCCGATCGTGCGCCAGCCGGTGGACACGGCGTACTGCTGGTAGTTCTGCCGGTCCGCATTCCACACGTTGGTGTGCAGCGTGCGCCCGCCGTTGATGAACTCGATGTCGATCTCGTTGTGGCTGGGCGTGCCCGCCGTGCCGCTGTAGAGGAAGAACGAGCTGTCCGCGCCCGCGATGGTGCCGGGCTGCATGCGCACGACGAACTTGCCGTACGTGAAGCTCTGCCACGTGCGGATCTCCGAGCACTTGACGGCTGACGGCACCGAGCTGTTGACGTTGAGGACCAGGTTGCCGTTGCCCGCCAGCCAGACCTCGCTGTACGCGAACGTGCAGCCGAACGGCGACCCGTTGCTCCAGTTGGAGGTCTGCCAGTTGCTGCCGTTCGGGCCGCCGCTGCCGTCGAAGCCGTCGAAGAAGTTCGTGGCGTGGGCAGCAGGCACGAACGCCGCCGCCAACGCAAATGACGCGATGAGTTGTCGCATGATGTCTCCTGTCTTGTTGTCGATCCGCGCGGTCAGGGAACGAGCGACACGCTGCCCACGACGAGATCGTGCGAGCCCGCGGACTTGGCGTCGTTGATGATGTCGATCGCGTACAGGGCGGTGAGGCGCTGGTGCAGCGTGGTCGTCGACGCGGCGCAATAGCCAGGCAGCGCGAACGTGGCGTCGTTCAGGTCGATGACGAACTCCGACAGCGTGGCCGACACGACCGCCTGCGTCGTGGGCGCGCAGCCGTCCGGTGCGACCGGCGAAGGTTGCAGCTTGAGCGTCAGCGTGCCGTCGGTCGTCGACGCGAGGTGGATGCGCAGCTTGGAGAAGCCCGACGCATCCAGGGGAGCGGCCGTGCCGCCCGAGATGTTGAGCGGGGCGTACAGGCGCATCGCGGCGCCGGCATAGCCCTGGTCGCCCTGGTCGTGCGCGAGCGTCGCGGAGAACGTCTCGGCGCCGGCCGCGTACGTGATGGTGCCAGGCGTCAGGTCGCTGGCGGTGGCCGCGAAGGCATACGAGATGACGGAGCCGCCCTCGGCGGTGTCGCTCGCATCGATCGGGGTCGCGAAGGCGGTGTCGGGCGTCGGCGCCGGCGTGGGTGCGGGGGTCGGCGCAGGCGTCGGTGCCGGTGTGGGCGCTGGCGTCGGGGCCGGCGTGGGCGCGGGGGTCGGCGCAGGCGTCGGGGCCGGCGTGGGAGCCGGCGTCGGGGCCGGCGTGGGTGCGGGCGTAGGTGCCGGCGTCGGCGCGGGGCTGTCGTCGCCGCCGCATCCGGCCAGCGCCAGGGAGGCGGCGAGGCTCATCAGCAGTCCCAGGCGCGCCAGCGCATTCGTCTTGTCCATCGTGAGGTCTCCGTTGTGGGTAGCTAGCCTCGTCATCGTGCCGACGGGGCCGCGTGCGCACCGGTGCGCGCTTGCGGACGACCTGATGGATCTTGCGAACTTGCGGGCGCTCGTCAGCCCACGCGCGGCTCGACGGGCATGCCGAGCTCGCAGCGCACGTGGCGGACGCCGGGCACGCATTGGCCGGGGTCGTAGCGCTCGCGGAACGGGCCGATCGCCAGCTGCCAGGCCGCCTGCGGCAACCACCGGCCCAGCAGCGCATGCCAGCCGTCGGCGATGTCGGCGGCGGAGCCGTCGTACTGCAGCGTGGCCATCCAGCGCGCCGGGATGCGCTTGTGCAGCAGCGGCGGCGGGCACGCGCCCGCGAAGCCGAAGCCCGGCGGCAGTTGCACGCAGGCATCCATGCGGCAGCGCTCCGGCCCGACGATGCCCGGGTCGTCCAGCCCCATGAACAGCAGCGGCTGGCCCACCAGGCCCAGCGCGCGCACGGCGCTCATGAAGCGATCCCACAGCGCCGGCGCCACCAGCCCGAAGTCGCCGCGGCCGCGCATGAACAGCACGTCCATCTCCGGCTCGCGCGCGACGGTCACCGGCGGCATGCCGCGCAGCCAGCCCTCGTCGTCCTGCGCGCGGCCGCGCCAGGTGGACGGCGTCATCCCGAAGCGCTCGCGGAACGCGCGCGCGAAGCCCTCGGGCGACGCGAAGCCGCAGTTCAGCGACACCGCGGTGATCTTCTCGTCCGGGCAATGGCGCAGGCGCCCGGCCGCCACGTCCAGGCGCCGGCGCCGCACGAACTCGTTGAGGGTCTCGCCGCTCCACAGGTGGAACAGGCGATGGAAATGGAAGGGCGAGATCGCGGCGACGACGGCCATGCGCTCCAGCGACAGCTCGTCGTCCAGGTGCGCGTCGACGAAGTCGACCACTGCCTCGAGCCGCCGCACGTGGTGGCCGTGCAGCACGAGCGCCGGGCGGGGAGCCGGCAACGGCAGGTCGGCGGCGGCGGCGGCGGCGCGCATCACGTCCGGCGCGGGCGCGTGGTGCCGCGCACCACCAGCCGCAGGTCCGGCACGGGCTCGCTGCGGGGCGGGGTCGCGCCGAGCGCGGCGAGCAGCTGGTGCGCGGCGGAGCGGCCCATCTCGTAGATCGGCTGGTGCACGGTGGTGACCGCCGGAGTCATGTAGGCCGACTGCGGCAGGTCGTCGAAGCCCACCAG
>JBJMWE010000071.1:0-34893 GCA_045810285.1 Vitreoscilla sp.
CAATCGAGTACCGCGTCATCCTGCGCGCACTCGAGTACCGCGTCATGCTGCGCGCAGTCGCAGGATCCACCTCCGCCAACCCGCAGCCCCGCGTCTCCTAACTCGCGCCCCGACCACCGTCCCGGCAGGGGTGGATCCTGCGACTGCGCGCAGGATGACCGCCGTCGGGTACCGCGTCATCCTGCGCGCAATCGAGTACCGCGTCATCCTGCGCGCAGAGTGCCCGCCAACCGCCGCCGGGTCGCCCATGCGTGCTTGCCGCAAGAAGCGCGCCCCGCGCGCGCCATGCATGAGTGCGAATTTCCGCCGCCCCGGAAGCGGTCACGCGATCACAGCGGGATCGGGCCAGGACGGAACGACCGCGGCGGCCCCGGAATTCACCGAATTCGTTGGGTGTTTACCCTCAAAATCGAGGCAAAGCCATGTCTCGAATCGTCCGACACTCGCTTCGCCCGTCAGCTCATTTCATTGATGCTGCCTGCAGATCGAGCGCCATCACTTGATGTCCCGAATCGAACGGACACCATTTGTCACCAGGTGTACGAATTGCCCATTCGTTGCAGCCGCCGATCGGGCGGCAAAGATCGACAACATTCGGAGACTCCTATGAAGCTGAAAGTCACTTGCCTGGCCCTCGGCCTCGCACTATCGACCTATGGTGCGGGTGCATTCGCGTCCACGACCGACTGGGGCACGCTGGGCCCGGCCGGCGCGGCCGCGGTCGTCCTGGATCCGCCCGGCGCCATCGACGACATCTACACGTTCCTGCTGGCCGCCGAATCCGACGTGCCCGCGTACGCGATCAAGTTCCTCGGCGAGGACACCAACATCGACAACGCCATGCTGTCGCTGTACTCCGGCGCCCCGGGCTCGTCGTCGCTCGTGGGCTCGTTCATGTTCGACGAAGTGCAGCCCGGCACGACGATGACGTTCAAGGACCTCACCAGCGGTTCGTACTACCTCGAGGTCACCGGCACCGCCCTGCTCCTGGGCGGCGCCTACGACATCAACGCCTCGGCGCAATCGCCGTCGCCGCCGCTGACCGTTCCCGAACCCGCCAACATGATGATGCTGCTGGCCGGCCTGGGCATGCTGGGCGTGGTCGCATCCCGCCGCAAGCGCGCCTGAGCCAGGCTGCCCCGGGCACTTGCAGGCCGGCCGAGGTCGAGGAGAGACTCCGGCTGGCCGCCCGTCGTCGGGGAACCGGGCGCGGCGCCGGCGCGCTCAGGGCGTGGGCGCGCGCTTCGGTTCCCACAGTTCGACCTTGTGGCCCTCCGGGTCGAGGATCCAGGCGAAGCGCCCGTTGTCGTCGTCGGCCTGCTTCACGATCTCCACGCCGCGCTCGCGCAGGCGCTCGAGCAGCGCGTCGAGGTCGTCCACCGCGTAGTCGATCATGAAGTCGCCGGCGGACGGGGCGAAGTAGCTGCTGGACGCCGCGAACGCGCTCCAGGCCGCGGCCGGCGGGTGCCCGGGCGCGTCGTAGCGCAAGGCGGCCCCGCCCCAGGCCTGCACCGGCAAGCCCAGCACGTCGCGGTACGGCGAGCGTCTTCGGGTCCCTGGCCTTGAAGAAGACGCCGCCGATGCCGGTGACGTGGCCGACCGGTTGTTCCGGGGCGGCCCGTGCGCCGGCCGCGACGCAAGTGGCCAGGCACGCCGCCGCGATCGTTCGAAGGTCCATCAGCACTCCTTGGGTGTCGGCAAGGCACGACTGCAGGCGCGAATGGTCCGCGCGGCACGCCTCAGGGCAGTGCGAGCCAGTACCTGGCGCACATCGCGGCGAAGAAGGCGCCGAACAGGCCGCCGGCGACGACGACGTCCCGCGGCGCTTCGGTCCCCTCCTCCGCGCCGCGCTGCAGGCCGACCACGACGCCCGCCGCCGTCATGGCGGCGACGTACGCCATGAAGGACACCGGCAACCACGACGGCACGCCGTCCAGCGCCCGGCGCCAGACCATGAACGTGACGCCCGCCCACACGAACTCGAAGAATGCGAACCCGACCGCCAGGCGCTCGACGCGCGGCCCGCGCGGCGTCCACAGCGCCCAGGCATCAGCGATCTGGGCGATGCCCACGCCGGTCGAACAGGCGAGCCAGGTCGCGCCGGAAAAGCTCATCGCTCAGGCGGATCGCGGGCCGACCAGGCGCGCGATCACGGCGTCGTCGAGGCCTGCTTCACGCAGGATCGCCTCGCTGTCCGCACCGCGTTCGGGTACGGCACCGGGTATCCCGGACGGCGTGCCGGAAAAGCGCGGCGCCGGCGCCGCCTGCAGCACCCCGTCGCGCTCCGCGTACACGCCGCGCGCGGCCAGGTGCGGGTGCGCGAGCGCCTCGCGTGGCGTGAGCACGGGCGCGAAGCACGCGTCGCTGCCTTCGAGCAGGTCGACCCAGTGCGCGCGTGGCTGCGCCGCGAACAGCGCCGCCAGGCGTTCGCGCAGCCGCGGCCAGCGGCGGGCGTCGTACGCGTTGCGGAACTCGGGATCGTCGGCCAGCCCCAGTTTGGCCAAGAGCAGCGCGTTGAACTGCGGCTCCAGCGCCCCCACGGTCACGAACTGGCCGTCGGCGCACGCATAGGCGCCGTACCAGTGCGGGCCGTCGAGCAGGCCGAGGCCGCGCTCGAACGGCTGCCGGCCCGCCGCGTGCGCCGACAGCAGCAGGTTCATCAGGTTCGCGCTGCCGTCGACAATGGCGGCATCGACCACCTGCCCCGCGCCGGTCTGCCGCGCGGCGAGCAGTGCGGCCAGCACGCCCATCGCCAGGTACAGCGCGCCGCCGCCCAGGTCGCCCACCAGCGTCGGCGGCGCCATCGGCGGTTCGCCGGGGGCACCGGCGAACCACAGCGCGCCGGACAGCGCGATGTAGTTGATGTCGTGGCCCGCGGCCTGCGCCAGCGGGCCGTCCTGGCCCCAGCCGGTCATCCGGCCGTAGACCAGGCGCGGATTGCGCGCCAGGCAGGCGTCGGGGCCCAGGCCCAGGCGCTCCATCACGCCGGGGCGCATGCCCTCGACCAGCGCGTCGGCGCCGTCCACCAGCCGCAGCACCGCGTCGACGGCGGCCGGATCCTTCAGGTCGAGCGCGATCGAACGCTTGCCGCGGTGGACGATCGCGTTCCTGCCGAGCGCCAGCGGATCGCCGCCGCCCGAGGCGCCGCGTTCGACCAGCACGACGTCCGCGCCCATGTCGGCCAGCAGCATGCCGCAGAACGGCGCCGGGCCGAGGCCGGCGATCTCGACGACGCGCAGACCCGAGAGGACGCCGCCCATCACCGCCTCACGGCTTCGGTTGCCGGGCCAGCGGCGCCCAGTGCAGCACGCCGAACAGCAGCGCCAGCACGACGCTCGCGCCCATCGAGCCCTTGTAGCGATGCAGGAACCGGTAGGCGAACAACAGCTCCAGCGCATGCAGGCCGACCAGCGCGATCGTGACGATGGCCGCCGCGGCCGCGAGCGGGCCGTGGATCAGGCCGGTGAAGGCGGCGATGCCCAGCGCGTAGGCGAGCAGGCAGCCGATTCTCATGACGAGGTTCATCGAGGGTTCACTCCAGGGCGATCAGGCGACGCGCGGCGTCGGCCAGCGCGTCGGGGGCGAGCGAATCGAGCTCGAGGCGATTGGCGCCGTCGCCGGGGCCGAACTCGCGCGTGGTCGAGCGCGTGTAGCAAGGGTCGTAGTGCGCGGTCATCAGGCGCTCGAACAGCTCGTCGACCGAACCCGCGTCGGCCAGCGCCTGCCAGCGCGCCATCTCCTCCCCGCCCACGACCGGCTTGAGCGCGGCGAGCCTGGCCACCATGGCCTTCGGGTCGACCGCGAAATGCGCATACTCCTCGCGGCAGTGGCGCACGCGCTCGGGCATCGGCACGGCCAGGTGCAGCGCGCGGGCGCGACGCATCGCCGCGGTGAGCTCGTCCGGCACGAGCAGGCGCCCGACCTTGCGGCTCTCCGCCTCCACCCAGACGGGGCGCGCCGGGTCGAAGCGGCGCAGTGCGTCCAGCAGCGCCGAGTCGAAGTTCTTCTGCGTGGGCTGCGGCTCGCCGGGCAGGTCGCCCAGCAGCGAGCCGCGATGCTTGGCGATGCCTTCGAGATCGAGCGCCTGCGCACCCTGGCGCGCGAGCTCGTGCAGCAGGCGCGTCTTGCCGCAGTTGGTGGGGCCGCACAGAACGCGGTAGTCCAGGCGCTGCGGCAGCACGGCGAGCGAATCGCGCACCCATTGGCGATAGCGCTTCCAGCCGCCGGGCACCACGTCGACGGTGAAGCCGATCAGGCGCAGGTTGCTCGCCCACAGCGCGCTGCGCTTGCCGCCGCGGAAGCAGTAGACGAGGAAGCGATCGGTGGTCCTGTAGCGCGAGATCAGGTCGGCCGTGTGCCTGGCAAGATTGCGGAACGAGTGCTGCGCGCCGATCAGGTAGGCGGCGTGCTGGTCCGTCTTGTACTGGATGCCGACCTCGGCGAACTCCGCGTCGTCGACCACCGGCAGGTTCACGGCGCCGGGCACGTGGTCTTCCGCGTACTCGTGCGGCGAGCGCGCGTCGATGATCAGGGCGTACTGGTCGAACGGCAGCGGGGCCAGCGACGAGGTGTCGACCGGCGGAACTTCCTGCGGGGGATTCATCGCGTCATTCTCGGTCAATGCGGCTGCGCGCTGAGCGAGCGCCGCGCCCAGCCGCTGAGCGCATCGTCGCCGAGCACGAGCAAGGTCATCGCGACCAGCACGGTGGCCGCCTGCCCCTGCTGGAACAGCGACAGGTGGAAATACAGCATCTGCCCGAGCCCGCCGCCGCCCACGAAGCCCAGGATGGTGGCCATGCGGATGTTCATCTCCCAGCGATAGAGCGTGTAGCCCAGGCACTGCGGCGCGATGAGCGGCAGCGTGCCGTAGGCGAAGCGGGCGACACGGCCGGCGCCCAGGTCGCGCAGCGCCGCCTCGGGCGTGGGCGACGCGTTCTCCAGGCTCTCGGCGAACAGGCGGCCCAGCACGCCGGTGGTGTGCAGTGCGAGCGCGAGCGTGCCCGCGAACGGCCCCAGGCCCGCGGCCAGCACCATCAGTGCGGCCCAGACGAGCTCGGGCACGCTGCGCAGCGCGTTGAGCGCGAGGCGCGCCAGCCATTGCGGCGCGCGCCCCAGCCGGCCCGCGGCCGGCAGCGCGAGCAGGCCGCCGAACACCACGGGGATCGCGGTGCCCAGCAACGACACCGCCAGCGTCTGCAGCGCTGCCACGCCCACCTGGCGCAGGAAGGCCGGCGACAGGTCGGGCGGGAAGAACTCGACGACGAAGCGCGCCATGCGACCGCGCGCGCCGGCCTCGAACAGGCTGCCGAAGTCGACCGCCAAGTAGTGGAAGCTCGCGGCGACCGCCAGGACGATGGCGGCGAGGCAGGCCAGTCCCGCTCCTCGATGGCTGCGCGCTTCCGTCATTGGCGCTCGTCCCGCAAGCAGGCTGACACAGGATGTCTCATGCAAGCACCTTGCGCAGCGCCAGGCTGATCGCGTCGGCCAGCAGCACCAGCGCGAAGAACACGAGCGAGATGCTGCTCGCCTCGGCCGGCACGAAGCCCTTGATCGCCTGGTCCATGAGCTGCCCCAGGCCGCCCGCCCCCACGAAGCCCATCACCACCGCGGCGCGCACCGCGCATTCCCAGCGGTAGACCGTGTAGGAGACGAGCTCGTCGGCCGCCAGCGGCAGCAGGCCGAAGCACAGCGCGGCCAGGCGCCCGCTGCCGGCCTGCAGCAGCGCGCGCGCGGGGCGGACGTCGGCCGATTCGAGGATCTCCGAATACACCTTGGCCAGCATGCCGCCGTAGGTGATGGCCAGCGCGAGCACGCCGGCCGCCGGCCCCAGCCCGGAGGCGCGCACGAACAGCAGCGCCCACACGATCTCGGGCACGGAGCGCAGCAGCACCGTCACCGTCCGCACGGCCTGGCGCAGCACGCGTCCGCGCCAGCGGCCGTCGGCAGGGCCGATCGATGCGACCGACAGCGAGCGCGTCGCGGCGATGGCCAGCGGCACCGCGATCAGGAAGGCCAGCGCGATGCCGGCGGTGGCGATCGCCAGGGTGGTCAACGTGGCCGTCGCCAGTTCGCGCAGGAACTCGGGCGCGATCGACGGCGGCAGGTAGCCGGCCAGGAACGTGCCCAGCACCTTGAGGTTGGACGGCGCCAGCAGCGTCGCGGGATGGAAGCCGGCCAGCCGGCCCAGCGGCCACAGCAGCACGAGCGCGGTGATCGCCCAGGCCAGGCGGCGAGCGGCCGCCGGATCGCGCAGCGAGGGGCGCATCGCGGCCACGGCGCTCATCCGACCGCCCTCGGGCGCGCGGGCCCCGCGCCTTCGATCGTCCCGGCGATGCTCATGCCGAGCCCAGCGGCAGCGTGACATGCGGCAGCGATTGCACCGGCCGCTCGCGCTCGGCCGCCACCTCGCCCGCGTACAGCGCCGCCAGGCGTTCGGGCGTGACCTGCGCGGCCGGCAGGTCGAACATCACCGCGCCGTCGCGCACGCCGACGATGCGCGGGAACCAGCGCAGCGCGAGGTCGACCGCGTGCAGCGACGCGACGCAGGTGGCGCCGGCCGACGCGCTGTAGGCCACGAGCTCGCGCAGCACGGTGTCCGCGGTGGTGGCGTCCAGCGCGGACACGGGCTCGTCGGCCAGCAGCAGGCGCGGCGCCTGGTACAGCGTGCGCGCCACGGCCACGCGCTGCAACTGGCCGCCGGACAGCTGGTCGCAGCGCTCGAACAGCCGCTCCGCGAGCCCGACGCGCGCGAGCGCGTCACGCGCGCCCGCCGCGTCCGCGGGGGCGACCCACGAGCGCAGCGCGCGGCCCACGCTCCATTGGCCCAGGCGCCCGGCCAGCACCGCGGTGACCACGCGCTGGCGCGGCGGGATCGGCGGCGCCTGGTGCACGAAGCCCACGCGCGAACGCAAGGCCTTCAGCGCACCCGCGCCCAGCGTCCATGCGTCGGCCTCGAGCACGTTCGCGCGGCCCTCCGTGGGCCGCAGCGACGCCGCCGCCACGCGCAGCAGCGTCGTCTTGCCGGCGCCCGAGGGCCCGATCAGCGCGACGCGCTCGCCCGCCGCGACCACCAGGTCGACGCCCGCCAGCGCGCGGCGCCCGTTCGCGTGGACGACGCCGACCTTGTCCAGATGCAGGGTCACTTACTTGATGAGCCCGGCGGACTTGCCGGCCGCCTCGATGCCGTCGTAGTTCGACGCCTTCGTCGGCACGAACCTCGACGCGCGCTGCAGGTCGAGGATCTCCTTGTCGGCCGGCCTCGCGGGGTCGAGCGCGAGGAACGCGTCGCTCAGCTTCTTCTGCAGCGCCGGGTCCATGCCGGGGCGCACCGTCCAGTTGTAGTCGAAGAACGGCGGCGTCGTGGCCAGCACGCGCACCTTCAAGGCGTTGGGATTCCTGGCTTCGACCAGCTTGTCCATCACCGACGCGTTGAGCACGCCGGCTTCCGCACGGCCGGAGGCCACGAAGGCCACGGTGGCGTCGTGCGCGCCGGAGAACGCCACGGTCTTGAAGTCGCGCTCGGGAACCATGCCCTGCTGCTGCAGGAAGTAGCGCGGCATCAGGCTGCCCGAGGTCGACGACGGCGCGCCGAACACGAAGGTGTGGCCCTTGATGTCGGCGACGCTCTGGATCGGGCTGTCCAGCGGCACGATGAACTTGCTCGTGAACTTCTCGTCCTCCGCGCGCTGCACGATCGGCACCACCTGGCCGTCGGTGCGAAGCCTGGCCTGCACGAACGTGAAGCCGCCGAGCCAGGCGAGGTCGATCTTCTTCGCGGCGAGGCCCTCGACCACCGCGGCGTAGTCGGTCACCGGCGTGAACTGCACGTCCAGGCCCGTCTTCGCCTTGAGGTATTCGCCCAGCGGCTTGAACTTGCGCTGGAGCTCGCTGGGCGCCTCGTCGGGAATGGCGGACACGCGCAGCACGCCCGCCTGGGCGTGCGCGGCACCCGCGCCCAGCAGCGCGGCGCCGCCCAGCGACAGCGCGGCCAGCGCGTGGACGACGGCGCGACGACGGCGCGCGAGGAAGGGAGTGGTCAGCAGGTTCATGGGGATGCGGTGAGAATGGGGATCCGGCCGCGACCTGCCGCCGGTGCAACTCTCGATTTTGCCCGAGCCATGACCTCTTCCGCCCCCGCCCCCCTTCGTCTCACCAGCTTCTCGCACGGCGGGGGCTGCGGCTGCAAGATCGCGCCGGGCGTGCTGGCCGACATCCTGAAGACCAGCGCCCCGGGCGTGATCCCGCCGCAGCTGATGGTGGGCATCGAGACGTCCGACGACGCCGCCGTCTGGAAGCTCAACGACTCGCAGGCGCTCATCGCCACCACCGACTTCTTCATGCCCATCGTCGACGATCCGTTCGACTTCGGGCGCATCGCCGCCACCAACGCGATCAGCGACGTCTACGCGATGGGCGGCACGCCGATCATGGCGCTGGCCATCGTGGCGATGCCCATCGCCCAGTTGCCCGTCGAGGTCATCGGCCGCGTGCTGGCCGGCGGCCAGGCCGTGTGCGCCGACGCCGGCATCCCGATCGCGGGCGGCCACACCATCGACTCGGTCGAGCCGATCTACGGCCTCGTCGTGATGGGCCTCGTGCACCCCGACCGCGTGCGCCGCAACGCGGACGCGCGCGACGGCGACGTGCTGGTGCTGGGCAAGCCGCTGGGCGTGGGCGTGCTGTCGGCCGCGCTCAAGAAGGGCCAGCTCGACGACGCGGGGTACGCGCGCCTGATCGCCACGACCACGCGCCTGAACAAGCCGGGCAGCCGCCTGGCCGACCTGCCCGGCGTCCACGCGATCACCGACGTCACCGGCTTCGGCCTGGCCGGGCACGCGCTGGAGATGGCACGCGGCGCGGGGCTGCGCGCCGAGATCGACTGGCAGGCGGTGCCGCTGATCGCCGGCGTCGAGGCGCTGGCGCGCGACGGCTTCATCACCGGCGCCTCGGGCCGCAACTGGGCCGGCTATGGCGCCGCCGTGCATCTGGACGCCGCACTGCTGCCCGTGGCGCGCGACCTGGTGACCGACCCGCAGACCTCCGGCGGGCTGCTGGTGTCGTGCGCACCCGACAGCGTCGACGCGGTGCTGGCGTGCTTTCGCGACGGCGGCTTCCCCGAGGCGGCGGTCGTGGGGCGCATGGTCGCCGGCGCGCCGGGGCTGTCCGTCACGGCCTGACAAGGCGCGCTCGAAGGCTGTCATCCTGCGCGCAGTCGCAGGATCCACGCGTGCCGGGCGTTCGCTCGCCGCGCCGGGCGTGCATTTGCCGCCCCGCTGTGCCAGCATGGGCGCGGAAAGGGGACGGATCGTGCGAAACCACCGCTGCGGCGCTGGAATCGGGTACCTCGCGTGCCGAAGGCAACGCGTCGGGGCGCCCTTGCCCCGGCTCGTCGTTTCCGCCCAACACAAGAACCATGTCCAGGGATGACTCCCGGCGCCGCCCGGCGCGCTGCGCCCGCGCGCTGGTGCGCTTGCACGCGCGCCGCACGCTGCGCGCGGCCGCCACGATGCTGCTGGCCGCTGCAGGCGCTTGTGCCGCCGCTGGCGCGCCTGCCACGCCGGCCGCCAGCCTCTCGCTGGCGGTCGACCGCCTGGTGGTGCAGGGCTTCGAGGCGCCGCAGGAGGCCCTGTCCGGACTGCGCGCGCTGCAGGCTGCCACGCCCGGCACGCCGGACAACACGCGCGCACTGCTGGTGGGCTTCGGCCTGGTCGCGGCCGACAGCCACCTCGCCGCGGAAACGGCCGAGGCCGCCAAGGCCTTGCGCGACCTGGCCGCCACCGTCGGCCCGATCGCCGAGGCCGATGCGCACCTGGTCGACGCCGACCTCGAGTTCGAGGGCATGAAGGAAGAGAACGGCAACGTCGAGGCGCGCGCCGCGGTGGCGGGCTACGCGCCGTTCTGCGAGTCGCACGAGCCCGCCCTGGCCGCGCGCTGCGACCGCTTCAACTGGTTCCACGCGCTGCTGTTCGCGGCCTATGGCGCGCACGGCGAGCGCAACCCCGCGGCGGCCGCGATCTACCTGCACTCGGCGCTCGACGCGGCCCAGCAGGCCGGCAACCGCGCGCTCGAGATCAAGGCCACCGCGATCCTCGCGTCACTGGCGCAGGGCGACAACGACGTCGAGCTGGCCGAGCGGCTGCTCGAACGGGCCCAGGCGCTCGCCAGGGAAGAGGACGACGCCGCGCTGCGCGCCTACGTGCAGTCCTTCGCCAGCGACGTGCTGGCGGAACGCGAGCAATACGAGGCCAGCCGGGACGCCATCGTGACGGCGATCCGGATCTCGCGCGACGCCGGCCTGAAGCGGCGCGAGGCGCAATACGAGCTGAGCCTCAGCGGCGCCGAGCTGCGGCTGGAACGTCCGCAACTGGCTCTGGCCGCTCTCGCTCGCGCCCAGGCCTTCCTCGCCACGCACAACGAGCCCGGACTGCAGCGCCAGCGCCTGCACGACGAGGCCATGGCGCTGCTGGCGCTGGGCCGCATCGCCGAGGCCAGGGACAAGCTGGGCGAGGCCCTCGCGCGCTACGACCGCGAGACGGGACCGAACGCGCGCATCGGCATGCTGCGCGATCTCGGGCCCGCGCTCGCGCGCGCAGGCGATCGCGCGGGGGCGCTGGAGCTCTACAAGCGCGAACAGCAGCTGTTGCGCGCCCGGAACGACAGCCGCTACGAGCGCGACATGCAGCAGGTGCAGCAGCTGATCAAGGACGAGCAGGATCGCCTGCAGTCGCGCCGCAGCGCGCAATGGGGCGGCGCGGCGGCCGCCTGCGTCGTGCTCGCGCTGGCGATCGCCTTCATCGCGCGGCGCCAGACGCAGCGCAACCAGTTGCTCACCAAGCGCAACCGCGCGCTCCGCATCCAGGCCGAGCACGACCCGCTGACGGGCCTGGCCAACCGCGCCCACCTGCGTACGCGGCTCGGGCTGCGCGCATCGCACTTCGAGGGCGCGCTGTTCCTGATCGACGTCGACCACTTCAAGGACATCAACGACCGCTGCGGCCATGCCGCCGGCGACGCGGTGCTGGTGGCCGTCGCGCGCCGCCTGGAGGGCGTGTTGCGCGAGCGCGACCTGGTCGTGCGCTGGGGCGGCGAGGAGTTCCTGGTGATGGTCGACACCAGGCCTGCCGCCGAGGCCGTGGTGCTCGCGCAGCGCCTGATGAAATCGCTTGCGGCCAGCCCGGTCGTCGTCGACGGCCAGCCGATCGCCGTCTCCGCCTCGATCGGCTTTGCCGTGTTCCCGCTGGCGGGCAAGGCGTCGGTGACCTTCGACGCCGCGTTCGCGCTGGTGGATGCCGCGATGTACCACTCGAAGGCGAAGGGCCGCGGATGCGCGACGCGCATCCAGTCCGTCGACCCGCAGCTGCCGCTCGAGCAGGCCGCGCTCGCCAACGGTCTTGTCGATCGCGCCATACTCGAGGTCCACCGCCCGGCCGAGGAGCTCGCGCCGGCCTGACCGGAGAAGCCATGTCCCTCGTTACCGACGCGCCCCCGCGCAGCTACCAGTCCATCAACTTCGCCGACAAGCTCGCCAGGATCCACGACCACTGGCAGCCGCGCGTGATGGCCGAGATGAACGACTACCAGTTCAAGATCGTCAAGATCCTCGGCGATTTCCTGTGGCACGACCACCCCGACACCGACGAGACCTTCATCGTGCTGGACGGCGTCCTGCGCATCGACATGCGCGACGGCCACGTGCTGCTGAACGCCGGCGAGATGTTCGTCGTCCCGCGCGGCGTCGAGCACAAGCCGTACGCCGAGCACGAGGTGAAGATGATGCTGATCGAGCCGCGCGGCGTGGTCAACACGGGCGCGGTCGACTCCGAGCGGCGGGCCGAGAACGACGTCTGGATCTGAGGCGCGGCGCCCCTGCGGCGCCGGCCGGCGGGCGGCACGTCGCGGATGCAGGATTGACAAGGACGGATGGCCCGATAGGCTCGGCCGAACCCCTGCATCGAGCAACATTTCGCCGGAGCTGCCCATGACATCGCAAGGATCCCGCACGACCGAAGGACGCGGTCGCCTGTACGACAGCGTCGTCGACACGATCGGCGACACGCCCTGCATCCGGCTCAACCGGATCGCCCCGAAGCACGTCCGGCTGTACGTCAAGGCCGAGTTCTTCAACCCGGCCGCCTCGGTCAAGGATCGCCTGGCCATCAGCATCATCGAGGAGGCCGAGCGGCGCGGCGAGCTCGAGCCCGGACAGACCGTCGTCGAGGCCACGAGCGGCAACACGGGCATCGGCCTGGCCATGGTCTGTGCGGCCAAGGGCTACCCGCTGGTGGTCACCATGGCGGACTCCTTCTCCATCGAGCGCCGCCGCCTCATGCGCTTCCTGGGCGCCCGCGTCGTGCTGACGCCGCGGGCGGCGAAGGGGTTCGGGATGTACCAGAAGGCCAAGGAGCTCGCCGAGGCCAACGGCTGGTTCCTCGCCAGGCAATTCGAGACGGCGGACAACGCCCGCATCCACGAGAACACGACCGCGCGCGAGCTCCTCGCCGATTTCGCCGGCGAGCGGCTGGACTACTGGGTCAGCGGCTACGGCACCGGTGGCACGGTCACCGGGGTGGCGCGGGTGCTGCGGCAGGAGCGACCCGAGACCCGGATCATCCTCAGCGAGCCCGAGATCGCCCAGTTGCTCGGCAGCGGCACCGCCCAGGCGCGCGCCGCCGACCACGCGCCCGCCGCGAGCCATCCGGCCTTCACGCCCCACCCGATCCAGGGCTGGACGCCCGATTTCATTCCCTACGTGCTGCAGGAATCGATCGACAGGCACTTCTACGACGAGGTGGTTCCCGTCAGCGGGCCGGACGCGATCGCATGGTCGCGCCGCCTGGCAGCGGAGGAAGGCATCTTCGCCGGCATCTCGGCGGGCGCCACGCTGGCCGTCGCCATCCAGGTGGCCGGGCGCGCTCCGGCAGGATCGGTCATCTGCTGCATGCTGCCCGACACCGGCGAACGCTACCTGTCGACGCCGCTGTTCGAAGGCGTCGCCAGCGAGATGACGCCGGAGGAGGATGCGCTGTCGCGGTCGACCGCGGGCTACCAGATGCCGGCCGCCTGAGGAACAAGGGCCGCATCGCGCGGCCCTGGTCGTGTCGAACGGCGCTCAGTGCGCCCCGCCCGCGTCCGCGGCCGGTCCGCCCGCGATCCTGGGCGGGCGCTTCGTGAACCAGATCGTGAAGATCAGGAACAGGAAGGTCACGGCCGAGGCGATGAAGATGTCGTCGGCCGCCTTCGTGAAGGCCTGCACGTCGACCAGGCGGTTGATGCTCGCGTAGGCCCCCGCGGTGGGCAGGCCGGCCTGGGTCAGCGCCGTGGTGGCGTTGTCCAGCGCGGTGCCGCTCATCGCCATCTGCTCGACCAGGTGCTCGTGGTGCATCGTGGCACGGTTGTCCCACAGCGTCGTCGCGATGGAGGTGCCCATCGCGCCCATCGTGATCCGCACGAAGTTCGACAGGCCGGCCGCGGCGGGAATGCGCGACGGCGGCAGGCCAGCGAGCGTCAGCGTGGTCAGCGGGATGAAGAAGAACGCCATCGCCCCGCCCTGGATCAGCGTGGGCAGCAGGATGGTGCCGAAGTCGGTGTCGGACGTGAACTTCGAGCGCATCCACAGCACCAGCGCGAACAGCACGAACGCGCCCGTGGCCATCCAGCGCGGATCCCACTTGGCCACGTTGCGGCCCACGAGGGGCGTGAGCACGATGGCCAGGATGCCCACCGGCGCCAGCGCCATGCCGGCCGAGGTCGCGGTGTAGCCCATGTACTGCTGCAGCCACAGCGGCAGCAGCACCACGTTGCCGAAGAACAGGCCGTAGGCGATGGACAGCGTGGCCGCCCCGAACGCGAAGTTGCGTCCCGCGAACAGGCGGATGTCGACCACCGGGTGTTCGTCGGTGAGCTCCCAGGCCACGAACACGGCGAAGGCGATCACCACGACGACCGCCAGCGTGACGATCACCGGCGAGTTGAACCAGTCGAGCTCCTTGCCCTTGTCCAGCATCACCTGCAGGCAACCCACCCACAACACCAGCATGCCCAGGCCCACGCCGTCGATCGGCCGCTTGACGGTGGGCGTCTCGCGCTTGTGATAGATGCTCCACGTCACGAAGGCCGCGAAGATGCCCACCGGGATGTTGATGTAGAAGATCCAGGGCCAGGTGAAGTTGTCGGTGATGTAGCCGCCCAGCAGGGGCCCGGCCACCGGCGCGACGAGCGTCGTCACCCCCCAGAGCGCCAACGCCGTGCCGGCCTTCTGGGGTGGATACGTGGACAGCAGCAGGGTCTGCGACAGCGGGATCATCGGCCCGGCCACGAAGCCCTGGAGCACGCGGAAGGCGATCAGCATCTCGATGGACGGCGCCAGGCCGCACAGGATCGAGGCGATGACGAACAGGATGACGCTCAGCGTGAACAGGCGCACCGCGCCGAAGCGCTGCGTGAGCCAGCCCGTGAGCGGCACGGAGATGGCGTTGGCCACGCCGAAGCTGGTGATGACCCAGGTGCCCTGCGAGATGCTGACGCCCAGGTCCCCGGAGATCGACGGCAGGGACACGTTCGCGATCGACGAGTCCAGCACGTTCATGAAAGTCGCCAGCGACAACGACAGCGTGCCCAGCACGAGCGCGCCGCCGGTCAAGGGCGCAGGCGGCTTGGCCGCCGCGGCAGGAGCGGACATGGAAGACCTCTTGAAAGTTCGATCAGTGCGAAGCGGGCGCCGGTGGCAGCGCCCGCGCCGGGATCACGACTGCTGCTTGTGGTGGTGGCGACGCGTGGCCGCCGAGGCCACCTTCTCGGCGCCCGAGGCCGAGGCCAGCGGGGCCGGTGCCGAGGCCGACGACGAGGCCGCCTGCGCGGTGGCCGTCGGCGCCATGCGCCCGCCGCCGTTGGCCGCCACGATGCGCGCCACTTCAGTGTCGGCGTCGTGCTGCAGCGAATCGAACACCGTCGTCGAGGCGACGGCGCCCTGCGTGCGCGGGGTGTCGGCCACCGAGCGGCCGCTCTCGTCGGCCACATCCACGGTGACGTTCATCGACAGGCCCACGCGCAGCGGGTTCTGCTTCACTTCGGCCGGGTCCAGCGCGATGCGCACGGGCACGCGCTGCACCACCTTGATCCAGTTGCCGGTGGCGTTCTGCGCCGGCAGCAGCGAGAACGCCGCGCCGGTGCCCGCGCCCAGGCCCTCGACCTTGCCGTGGAAGACCACGTGCTTGCCGTAGACGTCGGCCTCCAGCGTGGCGGGCTGGCCGATGCGCAGGCGCGCGAGCTGTCCTTCCTTGAAGTTGGCGTCCACCCAGGCGTTGTCCAGCGGCACCACCGACATCAGCGGCACGCCGGCCTGCACGCGCTGGCCCACCTGCACGCTGCGGCGCGCCACCTGGCCGCTGACAGGCGCCGGCACGTCGGCGCGCTGCACCGCGAGCCAGGCCTCGCGCACCTTGGCGGCCGCGCGCTGCACGTTCGGGTGGCCGGCGACGTTGGTGCCTTCGGTCTGCGACTGGTTCGACGCCAGCTGCTCCCTGGCGGCGTCGAGCGCGGACTTGGCGGCCGTGTACGCGCTGCGGGCGGACGCGAGCTGCTGCTGCGCGTGCTCGAATTCTTCCTTGCCCACGGCGCCGCTCTGCACCAGCGGGCCGCGGCGGTTGACGTCGTCCTGCGCCTTGGCCAGGTCGGCGGACGCGCGGGCCGCGTCGGCGGCGCGGGCGTCGATCTGCGCCTGCAGCGTGGAGTTGTTGGCGAACAGGATGCGCGTCTCGCGCACCGTCTGCGCCAGCGCCGCCTCGGCCTGGTCGAGTGCGACGCGCGCGTCGGCCGGGTCGAGCTTGACCAGCACCTGGCCTGCCTTGACGTAGTTGGTGTCGTCGGCGTTGATGGCCGTGACGGTGCCGCCCACCTGCGCCGTGATCTGCACGACGTTGGCGCCGACGTAGGCGTTGTCGGTGGATTCCGAATGGCGGCCGGTCATCCAGTAGTAGATGCCGTAGCCGCCGCCGATCACCAGCACGGCGACCGCGATGGCGGTCAGGGCGGTGCGACGCTTGGGATTGCCGGCCGGCGCGGTCGTGTCGGGAGCGGCGTTGTTGTTGGCAGGAGCGTTCATGATGGTTTAAGCGGGCGTGAGGTTGTCGTTCTTGGCGGTGGCGGTCGTCGGCGACGACGCGGAGGCGGCGGGTGCGGACGGCGCGTTCAGGTTGGCGGTCCAACCGCCACCGAGCGCCTTCATCAACTGGGCCTGCACGTCGAGCGCGCGGTACTGGAGGTCGACCTCGAGGCGGCGCTCGGCGAGCATCTGCGTTTCGGCGTTGAGCACGATCAGCGCATTGCCCAGGCCCTGGCCGTAGCGCTTCTGGGAGAACTCGTAGCTGGCGGTGGAGGCCTCGAGCGCCTGGCGCTGCAGCGCGAGCTGGCGGCCGATGGACGCCGCCGAAGTGGCGGCATCGGCGGCTTCGCGCACCGCGTCGATCACCTGCTGGTTGTAGGCCTGGATCGCGGCGTCGCGATCGGCACCCTTGCCCTTCAGCTGGGCACGCAGCTGGCCACCCTCGAAGATGGGCAGGTGCAGCGCCGGGCCGAACGACCACGTCTTGCTGGGCAGCTCCAGGAACTTGCCCAGGTTGATGGAATCGAGCCCGAAACCGGCGGAGAAGTTGATGTCCGGGTAGAAGCGCGTCTTCTGCGACGCCACCTGTTCCTTCGAGGCCTCGACGCGGGCGAGCGCGGCGGCGATGTCGGGCCGGCGCGCGAGCAGGTCGGCGCCCAGCACCGGCGGCTGCGGCGAGGCGTGCAGCTGCTCGAGCGTCGGCGCCAGCGTGGCGGTGGCGTCCATCGGCTGGGCGCTGAGCGCGGCCAGCGCGTGGCGCGCGAGGTCGATCTGCTCGTCGAGCGATTCGATCTGCGCCAGCGTGTCGGGCAGCGCGCCTTCGCCCTGCTTCTGTTCGACGACGGTGTCCAGGCCGGCGCTGACGCGCTGCGTGATCAGCGACAGCATCTGCTTGCGCTGGTCGTACGTGCGTTGGGCGACGGCGCGCTGGCTTTCGAGGCGGGCCAGCGAGAAATAGGTGCGCACGACCTGCGTGGCGATCTGCTGGGCGGCGACGTCCGCATCGGCCCGCGCGGCGCGCGCGCTGCCCAGCGCGGCTTCGAGGTCGTGCTTCTCGCGGCCGAACACGTCCGCGTCCCAGCTCAGGCCGAAGGTGGCGTTGGACTGGTTGAAGATGCTGCCGCCGTACGGCGGCGGGAACAGGCCGTTGCGCGAGAGCAGCTCCCGCTTGACGGAGGCGTCGAAGGCAACGGCCGGCAGCTCGGCGCCGCGCGCGGCCTCGACGACCGCTTGCGCGCGCGTCAGGCGCGCCTGGGCGGCACCGAGGTTGGGCGAGCCCTCGAGGGCCTTGGCCACCAGTGCGTCGAGCTGGGCGTCACCGAACTGGTGCCACCACTGCGCGTCGACCGAAGTGGTCTGCCGCGCGGCCGACAGGCCCAGTGCCTGCGCGTCGCGCTGGGCGACGGCGTCGGACTGGTGGCCGGGCGATGCGCAGCCGGCCAGCACCAGCACGGCGGCCGAGGCGACGGCCAGCGCGAAGGTGCTCGCGGACAGCATGCGCGGCGTCGCGAGTTCGAGGCCGCGCTGCGGCGTCCTGCTCGGCTTGCGCGAGTTGATGGATTGCTGCGTCTCGCCGGTCTTGGGGGACGCGCCGGCGCGGCGCGGGCATTCTTGTTGTCGGATGGCGCTGGGCATGGGAGTCTTTCAGTCTGGGGTCGCTGAATTCGGGGAAGCGGCGGCGCGGAGGGTGTCGCCGTTGGCGCGCATGCGCTTGAGCATGCTCAGCAGCGCGCGCCATTCGTCGTGCGAGAAGCCGGCCAGGTGCAGGTTGAGCACCTCGGCCAGCACGGCCGGGACGACCGCGGCGACCTCGCGGCCGGCGTCGGTCAGCTCGAGGTTCACCACGCGCCGGTCCTCGCTCGATCGCACGCGGGCCACCAGGCCCTTGGCCTCGAGGCGGTCCAGCGCGCGGGTCATCGCGCCCGGGTCGCTCTGCAGCGTGCGCGCGAGCTCGGCCACGGTGCCGCATTCGCCATGGGCCAGCTTGAACAGCGGCACCCATTGGGCATGCGTCAGGTCGTGGTCGACCAGGCGGCGGTCGACCTGGTGCGTGATCGATGCAATGACGCCCTTGAGCACGGCGCCCACGCTTTCTTCCTGCCGATAGCTGTCGGCGGAGTAGAAGTCGGCCCGCGGGAGGGAATCGTTGTTGGATGACATGGGAACGAAATATACTTGCTTAGGCAGTCAATGCATCGACAATCATTGAATAGGCTCTTATTGCGTGGGGGTATACCCTTTGTCACGCGCCCGGAAGCCGCCCGTCATCCTCTGCCCGTAGACTGATCCGCCATGACCTCTGCTTCCGATCGCGCCAAGGCGGCCTCGCCGCGCTCGCTCTCCGGCCTGCTGCCCTTCCTGCGCCCGTACCGCGGCCGCATCGTGGCCGCGTTGCTGTTCCTGGTGGCGGCCGCCATCACGACGCTCGCCTTTCCCGTCGTGCTGCGCAAGCTCATCGACGGCGGGCTCGGCCTGTCCGGCCCCGCCTCCATCAGCGGTGCTGCAACCTCCGCGGCCGCCAACGGCGAGCGGCTGATGGGCTTGCGCGACCATTTCCTCGGGCTGTTCGGCGTCGGCGTCGCCCTCGGCGTGTTCTCGGCGCTGCGCTTCTATTCGGTGACCTGGCTCGGCGAGCGCGTGACCGCCGACCTGCGCAACGCCGTCTACCGCCACGTCGTCAAGCAGAGCCCCGCCTTCTTCGAGACGACGGCCACCGGCGAGGTGCTGTCGCGCCTGACCACCGACACCACGCTCGTGCAGCAGGTGGTGGGCTCGAGCCTGTCGATGGGCCTGCGCAACGGCGTGATGGGCGTGGGCGCGATGGTGATGCTGATCGTCACCAACCCGTACGTGATGACGCAGGTGCTGGGCATCCTGCTGCTCGTGGTGGCGCCCTCGATGGCCTTCGGCCGGCGCGTGCGCAAGCTCAGCCGCGCCAGCCAGGACCGCGTGGCCGATTCGAGCGCGATCGCCGCCGAGGTGCTCAACGCGATCCCCGTGGTGCAGAGCTACGTGCAGGAGCACCGCGAGGCCGCGCGCTTCGAGGTCTCCACCGAGCACGCGTTCGATACCGCCAGGAAGCGCACGCGGGTGCGCTCGATGCTCGTGGCCTTCATCATCAGCGCCACGTTCGGTGCGCTGCTGTGGGGCCTGTACCAGGGTACGCAGGCGGTGATCGCCGGCCGCATCAGCGCGGGCCATCTCGGCGAGACCGTCGTGTACGTGATGCTGCTGGTGAGCAGCGTGGCGGTGCTGTCCGAGGTCTACGGCGACCTGCTGCGCGCGGCCGGTGCGAGCGAGCGCCTGATGGAACTGCTCGCCGCCGTCTCGCCGGTCACCGACCCGGCGTCGCCGCGCCTGCTGCCGCCCACGCGCGCGGGCTCGGCGATCGAACTGAAGCACGTGCAGTTCCACTACCCGTCGCGGCCGATGCACGCGGCGCTGGCCGACTACTCGCTGAAGGTGCAGCCCGGCGAGACGGTGGCGCTGGTGGGCCCCAGCGGCGCCGGCAAGAGCACCGTGTTCCAGCTGCTGCTGCGCTTCTACGACACCGGCGCCGGCGCCGTCGTCATCGACGGCGTCGACGTGCGCGAGACCGCGCTGGCCGACCTGCGCGCGCGCATCGGCATCGTGCCGCAGGACTCGACGGTGTTCTCGGCCAACGCGATGGAGAACATCCGCTACGGCCGGCCCGACGCCAGCGACGACGAGGTGATCGCCGCCGCGAAGGCCGCCTTCGCGGACGAGTTCATCCGCCGCCTGCCCGAGGGCTACGACACCTTCCTGGGCGAGCGCGGCGTGCGGCTCTCCGGCGGCCAGCGCCAGCGCATCGCGATTGCGCGCGCGATGCTCAAGAACCCGCCGTTGCTGCTGCTGGACGAGGCCACCAGCGCGCTCGACGCCGAGAGCGAACGCATGGTGCAGGCCGCGCTCGAGGCCGCGATGGCCGATCGCACGACGCTGGTGATCGCGCACCGCCTGGCCACCGTGCAGAAGGCCGACCGCATCATCGTCATGGAGCATGGCCGCATCATCGAGGAAGGTAACCATCGGGAACTGATGCTGCGCGATGGCCTGTACGCCAAACTTGCCAGAATGCAGTTCCACACCGAGCCGCTCGCGCCTGCCGCCGAGCCGGACGAATCCCGCGAAGCCGCCTGACCCTGCCCCGTTCCCATGAGCACCCCGCCGGAAGACATCGACGCCCTGTTCGACCTGCCTCCCCCCGCTGCCCCTGTCCTGCCTGCATCACCGCTGCCCGGCCTGGCGTCGCCTTCGGCGGATTCGCGCAAGGAGCAGCGCGTCAAGGTGTCGTGGGCGGCGCGCGTGCAGTTGCCAAACGGCCGCGTGATCGAGCTGCGCGTGCGCGACCTCTCCGAGAGCGGCGTGGGCCTGCTCACCGGGCAGCACATCCCCCCGGCCGCCGTGCTGAACTTCGCGGTGGCCGTGCCCAGCCCCGACGAAGGCGGCCGGATGACGCCGATCGCGGGCACGATCAGGACGACTTACGTCGTCGTCAAGGGCGTCGACCTGTTCTGCGGCGGCACGTGGGTGCAGCTGCCCGCGGACGGACGCGACCTGCTGGACAAGTGGATCCGCCGCCTGCGGCGCTGAGGCCGGCCCGCGCGAGAGCGGGTTGGCCTGGCGGGTTGGCCTGGCGGGTTGGCCGGGCGGTTGGGCCTGGCGGGTTGGCCGGCGCGTTGACCGTCGCGTTGACCGTAGGGCGGGTTAGCCGCAGGCGTAACCCGCCGTTCGGTCACCGGAAGCGGATCCGTGCCGGCAATTGGCGGATCGGTGTTGCGGCGAACGGCGGGTTACGCCTGCGGCTAACCCGCCCTACCCGCCCTACGCGCCCTACCCATCATTGATTTCAGTCTTGACAGAAATTCAGGAAAGACTACAGTCCGCCTCATGGAACTGACCGACGTCGCACGCAAGTTCATCCTCCACTGGGGCGAGATGGGATCGGCCTGGGGCGTCAACCGCTCGGTGGCGCAGATCCACGCGCTGCTGTTCTTCCACGGCAAGCCGATGCACGCCGAGGAACTGGCCGAGACGCTCGGCATCGCGCGTTCCAACGTCAGCACCAGCCTGAAGGAACTGCAGAACTGGAACCTGATCCGCACCACGCACGTGCTGGGCGACCGGCGCGACTGGTTCGAGACCTCACTGGACGTCTGGACGCTGTTCCGCACCGTCGTGCGCGAGCGCAAGGAGCGCGAGTTCGACCCGACCACGCGCGCCCTGCACGAGCTGACCGCGATGCCGGGCTTCGAGGACGAGCCGGCCGACGTGCAGGATCGCGTGCGCGACGCGCAGCGCCTCATGCAGACGCTGGGCAGCTGGTCCGACGAGATGCTGCGGCTGTCGCCGACCACGCTCGAAAAGGTGCTCAAGATGGGCGCCAGCGTGCAGCGCTTCGTCCGCGGCACGCCCGCCGATGCCGCGCCGTCCGCGGTGCCGCTCGACGCGCAGGGCGCGCCGCTGCCACTGGGTCCGCCGCCGTTCTGATCGGGGCATGCCCCTTTTTTTTGGCTCTTGATTTCTGTTTGTACTGAAATTACCATCATGAATGCAAACAACTATCCGATGACACTCTTCTTCGACAGCCGCTGCCCGCTGTGCGTGCGCGAGATGCGTGCGCTGCGACGGCGCGACAGGGCCGCTCGACTGCGCTTCGCCGACGTGCGGGCACCCGGCTTCGTCGTGCCGCCCGGCGCCACGCTGGACGACATGCTCACGGCGATCCATGCGCGCACCGCATCGGGCCGGCTGGTGGCCGGCATCGAGACGGTGCGGCTCGCCTACGAGGCCGTGGGCCTCGGCTGGCTGCTGGCTCCCACGGCGTGGCGCCCGCTGCGCGGCGCGTCGGATCGCGCGTATGCGTGGCTCGCGCGCCATCGCTTCGCGGTACCAGCCTGGCTCGCCCTCGCGGCCCTCGGCGCGCGCGATCGCGTGGCGGCGTGCGACGAGTCGCACTGCGCGCCGTGAACGGAGCCGCCATGAACATCCTGGTCTGCGGGGCACGTGGCTTCATCGGCCGTGCGGCATGCGACGCCTTGCGGCGCCATGGCCACCACGTCGTCGAGGCCGCCTCGGTGGCGACCGGCCCGGCGTCGATCGCGGTGGACTTCGTGCGCGACGACGACCCGGCGCGCTGGCTGCCGCGCCTGGCCGGCATCGATGCCGTCGTCAACGCCGTGGGCGTGCTGCGCGACAGCGGGCACCGGCCCCTCGCCGCCGTGCACGAGCAGGTGCCGCGCGCGCTGTTCGAGGCGTGTGCGACGACCGGCGTGCGACGTGTGGTGCATGTGTCCGCGCTGGGCATCGTGGGCTCGTCGACGGCCTATGCGCGCACCAAGCGCGCCGCGGAGGACGCCTTGCTGGCGCACGTGCGTGCCGGGCGACTCGACGCCGTCATCGTGCGCCCGAGCATCGTGTTCGGGCGCGCCGGCGCGAGCAGCCGCTTCTTCCTCGCGCTGTCGCGCCTGCCTGCCCTGCTGCTGCCGCAGGCCGTGCGCGCGACGCGCGTCCAGCCCGTTGCCGTCGCGGAACTGGCCGACGCGCTGGCACGCCTGGTCGAGGCGCCGCTGGAGCCGGCGCGACCGAGCGCCACCGCGCCGGACGCGACACGACTGCTCGCCGCGGTCGGGCCGGCATCACTGACGCTGGGCGAATTCATCGCGAGCCTGCGCGCCCAGGCGGGACGCGCGCCCGCGCGGGTGGGCACCCTTCCGGATGCGCTCGCGCGCTGGAGCGCATGCGCCGGCGACGCGCTGCCGATGTCGCCCTGGTGCAGCGCCACGCTCGCGCTGCTCGCCACCGACAACGTCGCCGACCCGGCGCCCTTCGAGCGGGCGCTCGGCCGGCGCGCCACGCGCTTCGACGCGCTGCTCGCCGCAGAGGGGACATGAGCACGCGCCCGGCCGGACCGACCGGCGCTCCCCCTGCAGCCGACAGGCCCTTGGGTGGCCCGATGGCCGCGCGCGACATCGGCCTGCTGCGCGGCAGCCTGGTGTTCGTCTGGCTGGCCACCGCCGGCGCCAGCGTGTGGGAAGCGCATGGACGCAGCGCCGCGCTGCTGCAGCAGGCCGGTGTCGCGGGCACGGCGGTCGGCGTTGCCATGCTGTGGGGCGGCGTCGCGCTCGATGTCGCCATCGGCCTGCTGCTCTGGCGCGCACCGCTGCGCCTGGCCGCGACGGCGGCGCTGGTGACCACGCTCTCGATGACCGTCGTCACCAGCGCCGTGCTGCCGGGCCTGTGGCTGGATCCGCTCGGCGCGCTCGTGAAGAACCTGCCCATCATCGCCGCGCTGCTCGTGCTGCGCCGCAACGCACCATGAACCTCTACCTCGTCGTCAAGACGCTGCACATCCTGTCCAGCGTGCTGCTCGTGGGCACCGGCTTCGGCACTGCCTTCTACCTGTTCTTCGCGAACCGCCTGCCCGCGCCCGGCGGCCGCGGCGCCAGCCTCGAGGTGCAGGCCGTCGTGAGCCGCCTCGTGGTGCGCGCCGACCTCTGGTTCACGACGCCGGCCGTCGTGTTCCAGCCCTTGTCCGGGCTGGTGCTGATGAAGCTGGCCGGCTGGCCGCTGGGCACGCCCTGGATCGTCGCGTCGATCGCGCTGTACCTGTTCGCGGGCGCCTGCTGGTTGCCGGTGGTGGCGTTGCAGTGGCGCATGGCCCGCCTGGCGGCCGACGCGCTGGCCGCCGGCCGCGCGCTCGACGCCGTGTACTGGCGGCACGCGCGCCGCTGGGAACGCCTGGGCTACCCGGCCTTCGTCGCGATGCTGGGGGTGTATGCGTTGATGGTGAACAAGCCAGCGTTGTGGGGCTGACGGGCCGTCGCGCGGGAGCGCCTGTCACTTCGCAAAGTCAATCCCGCGCTCGGCAATTGGCAAGCGCGGCGTTCGCGCGCCAAGCTCGACGCGCCGCGCGGGATGGATCGGCGCGTCGAGTGTCGGCGCCGCCATGCTTCGACCCGGATCGCCGCGAATCGAGAGGGAGAAGCTCAGATGAGGGCGCGCACTCGCCGCAGATCGATGGGCCTCGCCGCCCTGGCGCTCCTCGTCGCCTGCGCCTGCCAGCCGGCGGCGTGGGCGCAATGCAGGCCTGCCGCCAGCGCGCCGCCGACCGGCGGCGTGCGGCCGCCCGTGCCGGCCAACCTGCAGAACGTGGCCTGCGGCGACGTCACCATCAGCCTCGCGGCGCCGCCTGCCGCAAGCGCCGCATCCACCCCCTCGCCGGCCGCGAGCGCCGGCGCGGTGGCGCCGGCCGCCGGCCATGAGGCACTGCGCCTGAACGGGCTGTTCGTGGCCGCCACCGCCCTCGGGCTGGCCGTGATCGTCATGGTGTTCGGCTTCTGGTGCGCCCGCGGCGACCGGCCAATCGCCATCAACCGGGATTCCATCCGCTTTGGTGGCGCAGGACACGGATGGGAGGCGTCGCCCGCGCTGGCGGCGCTCGTCGCCGCCGGCGTCATCGCAGCACTGGCGCTGATGCTCGCGGTGCAGGCGCTGGACTTCGGCCAGATGCCCGCGAAGGCGGAGACGCCATCCGCCAGGGAGAAGAGCTGATGGCGCTGCGCGTCCGCGACCAGCAGCAGCCCCTGACCGACGTCGGCCCGAGCGGCCGGCACGCGATCGCCAGCACCATCCTTGCCGAGTGCGCGGCCGGGGACCTGCTGCTCAACGAGCTCGAGCGCTATTGCGGCCGCAAGGTGGAGGGCCGGTCGATCCTGCTCGCGGGACTTCGCGGCGTCGGCAAGACGACCCTGGCGACCGCTGCAGTGCAGAAGGTGATGCACCTGGCCGAGGATGGCACCCGGCTGCCGATGCGTCCGCTGCACGTCGTGCTGCTCGGCCCCAACCTCTTCCTGGACTCGCGCGGCCGGGCGGCCGACGACGAGAAGCGGACGCGCGGCCGCGTGCTGGAGCAGGTGGTGCTGGGCATCTACGCGGCGCTGTCGCAGGAGCTGGTCCGCGGATTCCGCGACCTGGCCCGCATGGCGGCGCAGGACCGCGCGCGGCAGCACTTCGGCCTGGAGCTGGCCGCAGCGCTGGAAACACGGCTGCCCGAAGGCCCGCCCTTGTCCGAACTGCGGGAGTTCTGGCGATCGGCCGACGCGCTGCAGACGGGTGTCCTGTTCCGCAATTGCCGCCGGCCGGGCCAGGGCATGCTCGAACTCTCGGCACTCTCGGGCATGGGCTACGCCTACCAACGGGTGTCGGGCAAGTTCACCCAGAGCAACCAGAGCACCACCTCGAGCTCGACATCCGACGAGCGCAGCAGCGGCCTGGACCTGCGGCTGGCGGACGCCGTCAAACCGCTGGCGAGCGTGGGCAGCGGCGCCGCGATCGCCGCCGCCGCCGCCAGCGCGCATGGCCTGGCGACCTCGCTCGTGGCCGGTCTGGCCTCGGCGCTGGCTGCCGGCGCCCTCTTCCGATTTGCGTCCACCACGGCCCGCAAGCAGGAGGACAAGCGCGACTACACCTTTCTCCCCGACACGCGCCCCGAGACGCTCGACCGGGTGCTGCCGGCCCTGATCTCCCGGCTCAAGGTGGCCGGCCTGGCACCGGTCATCATCTTCGACGAGCTCGACAAGGTCGACGACCTGTGGACGCGCCACGACGCGCTGCTCAAGAACATGAAGAAGCTGTTCGCCGAGACGCTCTACACCTGCTCGCTCGTGAACCGCAACTTCATGGAACAGCTGCGGGCGGCGCAGGAAGGAGATCCCTATGGGCGCAACTTCTCCTACTTCACGCATCGGTCCTACGTGAGCTACGAGCCGCGCGCCATGCACGACTACCTCGACCGGATCATCATGGTGGCCGATGGACACTGAGGTCTCCGCGAGCCGCCTGGACCGCAGCGTCCTGCGCTACGTGCTGCTGCACGAGTCACGCCTGAACATGCTCGCTCTTGAGCGCGCGCTGCAGGCCCTGCGCGGCACGGACGAACAGCTGCGGCTGGCGCCCGGCGAGGTGCGCAGCCTCAACGTGCACCGCATCGCCGTGACGTTCCAGTTGGCCGCCGAGATCCAGTTGGCCGACCCCGACGTCGTCAACTGGATCGGCCAGGACAAGGACGGCCTGCGGCGGCAGATGGCCATTGACGCCGCCTACTTCCCCAGCGAACTGTGGCGCACGGGCGAGGCAGCCGCCTTCCTGCCGTGGAGACCTCAATCGGACTGGCATTCCGGCAACGGCGCCTTCCAGGAGTACATGCGCCAGAGAACGCGCCTGCACGAGGATGCCGGCAAGCAGCGTCGCCAGGCCGATCCGCCGCGCGGCACCGACGGGGCGGGCGCCGACGCCGATCCGACGATGGACTACCTGGCGCTGGTCGCGGAGGGCGTGATGTCGATGCTGTACGAGCGCTTCGAACGCCACCAGTGGCACCGCATCGCGCAAGCGCGCGCGGGCGGCGTCCTCAGGATGCCGTCGCCCGAAGTCTTCGACGCGCTCCTCGCCGACGATCGCTCGCTCGTCGACAACTTCGGGCAATGGCGCTACTCGCCCGTCAACCAGCGTCCGGTGCGCGAGGAGTCGATGCCCCGTATCGGCGACGACGTGGCGACCATCCTGCGGATCAGCCGGCTCTTGGCTGCGGAGCTCGGCACGGTCGTCGAGGAAGGCGTGTTCCCGGAGACGCTGATGGCGATCCTCGCCGACGAGGTGCGTATCCTTCCGACGTCGCCCGCCGTCTCCTCGGTGGCGCGCGCGCTCGTCGATGTCGGCCAGCGAAGCTCGGAGATCGGTCTTCGACCGGACGCCCGCCAGATCGACGACGAGTACCTGCTGCACGAGTTCGCCGCGCTGCTCGGCCTGTGCGAGGACATCCTCGTGCTGGCGATCGCGTGCGCGGCGTTTCTCGCGGGGGTCGCCGCCGCGAATGCCGCCGACCAGCTCGGCGAGGAGACGATCGGCGAACGGACGATCCGCGCGCTGCGCGTGCTCGCCGCCGGCCTCAATTTCGACGTCAAGGACAAGGACGGGATCCGGGACAGCCTGCGGCGCTTCCTCAAGGGCCTGCCGGGCAGCGCGGCGCGCCCGACGAAGATCCTCGTACCACCGATCGACGGCGTCGCGCGCATGGACGAACTGCGCGATCGCGTCCATGTCGCGCGTTCCGTCGGGCCGGACGTGCGGGTCTCGTCCGCCCTGTACGACGCCTGGAACCAGTCCGAGGAGCGGCTGGGCCTGTACGTCGAAACGGGCGTCATGGCCGACGCCGGCCCGCACGAACTGCTGTGCGCCGTCGCGCAGGCGGGGCCAGGCAAGTGGGTGGACATCGATCCGCGCGCGATGACGCTGCAGGACTGGAGCGATGCGCTCCTCGCAGCGCTCGAGCGCTCCACACCGGAGTGGCTCGCTGCGCTGGCGCTGCGGCGGCTCGGTGCCGATGCGGCCTCCGCCCCGCAATGCGAAGCCCTGCTGCAGGCACTCGTCAAGGCGCTGTCCACGGCAAAGCCTCCGATGGAGTCCACGGAGCTCGCCAGGCTGCGCAAGGCGTTCGGGGCGCGACGCGGCGACGGCATCCAGCGCACGCTCCTGGTCGTGCGGCAACCCCTGACGCGCACCTTCGAGGGCGACGCCTGGCGCCAGCCGCCGGCCGACACCCTGGTATGGCTGTTCACCGCGCCGCAGGCGCAGGGCTTCGGCGGCCGGGTGCAGCCGCTGCTCCAGGCACTCCCCCTCCCGGTGGAGATCGCGTTCGAAGAACCCGTGCCGGCCAGTGCGGTCGACTCGGTGATGATCACGCTGGACCTGCCCAGGCGCCCGGGAACCCTCGCCAGCGCATTCCGCAACGCCTTCGCACCCGGGAGCAGGGCACGCCTGGCCCGGCGCTTCCGCGGCGAGGACGTCTGCCGGCCGAGCGACCTCTTCTACTGAGGAGCGGTCGTTCGTTCAGCGCCGCAGGACGCCGGCGGACCGCGGGGCACGCCCGCCGCCGCCGCGCCTCAGGGCGCGTACAGCGCCGTGCAATGCCCCGGCTGCGACGGGCTGGCCGCGATCGCGCCGCCCTTGGGCACGCACTGGCTGGCCGGCAGGCCGGCGTGCGTCTCCACGTGCGCCACCATCAGGTCGAACGCCGCATGCGCGTGGGGCTCGATGAGCGCCAGCTGCGGGAACGCATCCTGGTAGGTCTCGATGTGGTTGCCATTCTGCACCTCGTACAGGCGGTAGGCCGCGTCGCGGTCGTCGTGGTGCGGGCCCCAGCCGTGGTCGCGGTCGCGCGACTGCGCGGCCGCCACCTTGCGCGCGTAGGCGCGGGCGTGGTGGTCGATGGGCAGCAGCGCGTCCATCGTGCCGGCCACCGTGATGAGCGGGCGCTGGATGCGTCCGGTGGTGGCGAAGGACGCCACGTTCGCGCCGACGTCCGACGCCGACAGCCGCGCCACGTAGTTGTAGTTGCCGGGGCCCGCGTTGTACGTGTCGTACGTCGGGTCGAGCCGCTTCTGCCACTGGCACTGCGTCACTTCCCAGAACGCGCCCCAGTAGTTCGTCCAGAGCGTGGAGGTGGGGCTGGCGACGATGTCGGGCGGGTAGCCGGCGGCGCGGATGTTCCTGGCTGCCGTGCTGTCCGGGTTCAGGCCCGAGGCGGCGTAGTCGTTGTAGTTGAGGATGGCCGCCGGCAGGTCGGTGAGCAGGTTGGGCGCGTGCTCGTCGACGAAGGTGCCTTCCCAGTCGACGCCGCCGTCGAACAGCTCGGGCGCCGTCTCGATGGCCCGGCGCACCTGGTAGCCGCCGTTGGACGTGCCCACCGCATACGTGAAGCGCGGCGGCCTGCCGTAGCTGGACACGACGCCCTGGCGCGCGAGCTGCGCGGCCTTGATCATGTACTCCTGCCAGCGCGCGAACGGCTGGTCGGGGCCGTTGTCATAGAAGTTCACGTACGTCGCCGACACCGGGTTGAGCCGGCAGCCCAGCGGGTCGGCAGCGGTCGACAGCTTCAGGTTCAGCACGCCCTTGTTCTGCGACGCGTAGGCATAGCCCTTCTGGACGACGTAGTCGCTCCAGGAGAAGTCGCCGTTGAACTCGCTGCGCGTGCCCGACGCGCCCGCCACGACGAGGCGGCCGTTCCAGTCCCTGGGCAGGCGCAGCAGGAAGCGCGCCTGGCCCGTCGGGTCGGACGCGATGCGGCCATCGAGCTGCAGGCCCGGCACCACCTTGGTGATGGGCGCGCGCTTGGCCGCGCTGGGCGCGATCGTCGCGCGGTCCGTCTGCGGGGTGAACGCGAACGCGGGCAGCGTGGGGATCGCGTTGTTGGCCGGCGTGGTGTCCGGGTTGGTGGTGGTGAGGTCCGAACTGTCCACGCAGGTGGCGTCGGCCAGCTGCGAACCGAACTGCTGGAGCAGGCGGTCACAGGCCGTGGAGGCACTGGCGGCCAGGGGAATGAAACAGGCGAGCGCCACCAGCGGCGCCCGACGGCGAATCACGATCGTCATCGGCAAGTCTCCTTGGGTTTCTTCGAGGCCCGCGAAGACTACGTCCGGCACCAGCGCGGCGCAATCCGTCTTTGGTGCTGCTCGTCATTTCACCTAAGGGGATTCCCGATCCCCGCGCCGAGGCGCGTGTTCAGGACACCTGCGACGGCCCCGCCTTGCGGCCGTAGGCGGCCGTGCCCGTGGCGCCCAGCACGCCCCCCAGCACCAGCAGGTAGCACAACGCGAACGTGCCACCGCTGCCGTGGATGGCCAGCAGGCCCGCGCCGGCCGCCACCAGGCCGATGGCGGCCAGCAGCGCCAGCAGCAGCAGCGCGCTCGCCACGACGCGCGTGGGCGTGCCGCGCAGCGGGTCGACGTCGCTGACGACCAGCAGCAACCAGCCGACCAGCGTCAGCAACGGGAACAGGATCCACAGCGACGGCCCCGCCGCCGCGAGGCCGAAGGCCGCGGCGCCGAGCAGCGCGCCGGCCAGGATGCCCAACGCGGCCAGCAGGCCGCCCGCGATCGCGATCATGTCGTTCGCTCCGAGTTCAGATGGCGCCAGGATAGTCCATCGGCGGGAGCCCGCGCAGCGCGGGCCCGCCTTCGTCAGACGCTGGCCAGCCCCAGCAGTTCCCGCGCCCGCGCGGGCGAGGCGATGGGGCGGCCGACGCGCTCGGCGCAGCGCGCCAGCGCGGCGATCATCGGCCCGTTGCCGCCCGCGCGCTCCCCGCCGGGCAGGTAGAAGCTGTCTTCCAGGCCGGTGCGCAGCATGCCGCCGAGCTCGGCCGTCTTCTGGTGCACCGGCCAGATCTCCGCGCGGCCGATCAGCGTCGACTGCCAGACGGCGCCCGGTGGCATCCAGCGCGGCAACAGCGCCAGCAGGTCGGCGTCGCACGGCATGCCCGAGGCCACGCCCATCACGAGGTTGACCTCGGGCCGGCCCATGCCCGGCTTGAGCATGCCCGCCTGCACGAACATCGCCACCGAGCGCAGGATGCCCACGTCGAAGCACTCGAACTCCGGATGCGCGCCCGCGGCCTCCATCGCGTCGAGGAACTGCTGCACCTTGCCGACCGGGTTGTCGAACACCATCGGCGGCCAGGCCCAGCGGCCGTCCGAGCGCAGCTTGAGGTAGTTGAGGCTGCCGGCGTTGCACGCGGCGATCTCGGGCCGCACGCGCTCGATGCACGCCAGGGGGCCGCTGATGTCCTTGCCGATCACGCCCGTCGTCAGGTTGATGACGACGCCGGGGCACGCTGCGCGGATCGCGTCGCAGACCTCGGCGGCCAGCGCCGGATCCCACGACGGCAGGTGTCCCTGCCCCTCCTCCTGCCGCCGGACGTGCACGTGCATGATGGACGCGCCCGCGTTGAACGCGTCGCGCGCCTGCGCAGCCATCTGCGCCGGGGTGACGGGCACGGGGTGCTGCGCCGGGTCGGTGAGCACGCCGGTGAGCGCGCAGGTCAGGATCGCATCGTCCATCTCGTCTTCCTCAAACGGGATCGAGCTCGAGCTCGACCAGCACCGCGCCCGACGCCACGGTGTCGCGCGCGGCGACGTTGACCAGGCGCACCACGCCCGCGGCCGCGGCGTTGAGCCACATTTCCATCTTCATCGCCTCGACGCACACCAGCGGCTGGCCGGCGGCCACGCGCTGGCCGGCCTCGACCGCCACGTGCGCCACCACGCCCGCCACCGGCGCGCGCGCCAGGCGCGCGGCCGCAGCCGCGTCGGGTTGCGGACAGGGCGACGGCTCGGCGAACACATGCACCGCAGCGTCGCGCACGACATGCACGCGCTCGCCGTCGTCGACGACCAGTCGCTGCCGGCGCACGCCGTCGATCGCGACCACGCGCCAGCCGTCGGCGTCGCGCGGGTGCAGCACGACCTCGACGTCGCGCTCGCCCACGCGCACGCGGGGGCCCGCCACTGCGAGGGCGCGTGTCACGCCGGCACAGGCGAGCAGGAGGCGGCGCGTCGCCACGCTCGCCGCGACGGGGCCGCTGACGGGCGCGTCGTCCGGCGCCTGCGCGCGCAGCGCGGCGGCGATCGCCCAGTCCTCGTCGTCGGGCAGGGGCGCGACGTTGATCGGGTCGTGCGCCGCGGCCCAGTCGTCCAGGCGCCGCGTGGTGACGGCGCCGGCGACGAACTCGGGATGGCGCGCCAGGTCGCGCAGGTAGCGGCCGTTGTTGCGCAGGCCGACGAGCGGGGCGTCTTCCAGCGCGGCGGCGAGCCGGCGCAGCGCATCCGCGCGGTCGCGGCCGTGCACGATCACCTTGGCCACCATCGCGTCGTAGAACGGCGAGACGGTGCCGCCCTCGGCGATGCCGTCGTCGATGCGCACGCTGGCCAGCGTGGCCGCGGGAACGCCCTGCGTGCCCGCGTCGGCGCGCCCGGCCCGCACGGCACGCGACGGACGCCAGTGCGCGATGCGGCCCGTCTGCGGGGCGAAGCCGTCGTACGGATCCTCGGCATACACGCGCGCCTCGACGGCGTGGCCCGTCCAGCGGATCTCGTCCTGGCGCAGCGGGAGCGGCTCGCCGCCCGCGACGCGCAGCTGCCATTCGACGAGGTCCAGGCCCGTCACGCATTCGGTCACGGGATGCTCCACCTGCAGGCGCGTGTTCATCTCGAGGAAGTAGTGGCGGCGCTGCGCGTCGACGATGAACTCCACCGTGCCGGCGCCGACGTAGCCGACGGCGCGCGCGGCGGCCACCGCGTCGCGTCCCATCGCCTCGCGCAGCGCCGGGTCGACGAACGGCGACGGCGATTCCTCGATCACCTTCTGGCGGCGCCGCTGCGCGCTGCAGTCGCGCTCGCCGAGGTGCACGACGTTGCCGTGCATGTCGGCGAACACCTGGATCTCGACGTGGCGGCCGTCGCTCACGAGGCGCTCCAGCATCAGCGTGCCGTCGCCGAAGGCCGACGCCGCCTCGCGCCGTGCGCCCGCGAGCGCGTCGGCCAGCTCGGCGGGCGCGTGCACGAGCCGCATGCCGCGGCCGCCGCCGCCCGCCACCGCCTTGACCAGCAGCGGCCAGCCGAGCAGGTTCGCCTGCGCCGTGAGCGCGGCGTCCGCCTGGTCGTCGCCGAGGTAGCCCGGCACGCAGGGCACGTTCGCGGCCAGCATGCGGCGCTTCGCGCCTGCCTTGTCGCCCATCGCGGCGATCGCCGACGCCGGCGGCCCGATGAACACGAGGCCCGCGTCGGCGCAGACCTGCGCGAAATCGGCGCGCTCGGACAGGAAGCCGTAGCCGGGGTGGATCGCGTCGGCTCCGGTGCGCTTCGCAGCCGCGAGGACGGCATCGATGCGCAGGTACGACTCCCCCGCGGCCTGCCCGCCGAGCGCGACGGCCTCGTCGGCGAGCGCCACGTGCGGCGACGCGGCGTCGGGGGCGCTGAAGACGGCCACCGTTCGATGGCCGAGGGCGCGTGCGGTCCGGATGACGCGGCACGCGATCTCCCCCCGGTTCGCGACGAGGATCCTGTTCATTGCGCCACCCACGCCGGCGACCGCTTCTGCAGGAACGCCGTCATGCCCTCGACGCCTTCCGGCCCGCGCGCCGCCCGCGCGAACAGCCGCGCGGCGTCCTCGACCAGTTCGGCCGACGGCGTGTGCAGCGCGCGGGCCATCAAGGCCTTGGTCGCGGCGATCGCGCCCGGCGCGCAGCGCAGGATCTGGGCGAGCGTGGCGGCCAGCGCGGCCTCCAGCGCGCCGCCATCCGCGTGCACCTCGTGCACCAGGCCGATCGCGAGCGCCTGCGCGGCGTCGAGCTGGCCGCCGGTCACCGCCAGCCGGCGCGCCTGCGAGGCACCGACGCGCTCGACGAGGAAGGCCGCGATCTGCGCCGGCACCACGCCCAGCGATGTCTCGGGCAGCCGCAGCCGCGCGCCCTGCCCCGCCAGCGCCACGTCGACGACGCAGGCCAGGCCGAGGCCGCCGCCCATCACGGTGCCTTCCAGCACGGCCACCGTCGCCAGGCCCGTGCGGGCGAACGCGCCGCACAGCGCGCCGAAGCGGGCATTGACGGCGGCGATCGCGTCGGGGTCGCCGGCCAGCTCGCGTTGGCGCGCCTCCGCCATGTCCTGCAGGTCGGCCCCGGCGCAGAAGTGGCCGCCGGTGCCGCGCAGCACGATCACGCGGACATCGCCCGCCGCCTGCGCGCGCACGAGCACATCGCCCAGCTCGGCGACCATGCGCAGCGACATCGCGTTGCGCACGGCCGGCCGTTGCAGGGTGACGTGCAGCACGCCCGCGTCGGCGCGCACGGCCAGCGTCTCGAAGGCCGGAACGTCCATCAATGGCTCCCCTTCGGAAGCGTTCCCTCGAGCTTGCAGATGATGCCCAGCATCACTTCGTCGGCGCCGCCGCCGATCGAGATGAGGCGCGAGTCGCGCCACGCCTGGGACACCGGATTGTCCATCGTGTAGCCCATGCCACCCCAGTACTGCATGCAGCTGTCCGTGACCTCGCGGCTCAGGCGGCCGCATTTGAGCTTGGCCATCGAGGCGAGCATGGTCACGTCCTTGCCCGAGATGTAGAGCTCGCAGGCCTGGTACGTGAGCGCGCGCAGCGCCGCGACCTCGGTGCGCAGTTCCGCGAGGCGGAAGTGCACCACCTGGTTGTCGAGGATGCTCTTGCCGAAGGCCCGGCGTTCGCGCGTGTACGCGATGGTCAGGTCGATCAGGCGATCCAGGCTGCGCAGCGACGAGGCCGCGCCCCACAGCCGCTCCTCCTGGAACTGCATCATCTGGAACGCGAAGCCCATGCCCTCCTGGCCGATGAGGTAGCGCCGGGGCACCCGCACGCCGTCGAAGAACAGCAGCGCCGTGTCGGACGAATCCATGCCGATCTTGTGGATCTTCTGCCTGGTGATCCCCGGGCGGTCCAGCGGCACGATGATCAGGCTCTTGTTCTTGTGCGCGGGACCGTCGCCGGTGTTGGCCAGCAGGCAGCACCAGTCGGCCTGCAGGCCGTTGGTGATCCACATCTTGCTGCCGTCGATGACGTAGTCGTCGCCATCCTTGCGCGCGGTCGTCTTCACGGCCGCCACGTCGGAGCCGCCGCCCGGCTCGCTCACGCCCAGGCAGCCGACGACGTCGCCGGCGATGGACGGCGCGAGGAACTCGCGGCGCAGCTCGTCGGAGCCGAAGCGGGCCAGCGCGGGCGTGCACATGTCGGTGTGCACGCCGATGGACATCGGCACGCCGCCGCACAGGCACTCCCCGAGCGCCTCCGCCATTACGACCGAGTACGAGTAGTCGAGGGACATGCCGCCGTACTCGGTCGGCTTGGTCAGACCGAGCAGGCCGAGATCGCCGAGCTTCTTGAAGACCTCGTGAGCCGGAAACTGCTCGGCAGCC
>JBJMWE010000072.1:0-2449 GCA_045810285.1 Vitreoscilla sp.
CAAGCTCGGCGGCTATTCTCGCCCGCAAGAACGACCCGCCGCCTGGCAACCTCGTCATGTGGCGCGGATTGACGCGCTTGACCGATATCGTTCTTGGAATGCAGCTTGCGGCCGAGACTTGTGGGTAAGAGCAAGCGCGAACGGCGGGTTACGCCTGCGGCTAACCCGCCCTACGGCGGAACGCGACGCAAGGCGTCCAGCGTGCCATCACACCGCGCCCGGCAGCAAATTGGAGACTCCGGACGCCACATGCCCCGACGGCACGTGCGGCGCGGCGTTCTCGACGTGCCGCGTCTGGTCGTCGAAGAAGAAATCGGGCTCGAACTCACGCAGGAATTCGCCCTTGGGCAGGCCGCCGAGGAACATCGCCTCGTCGACGTCGATCTGCCACTGCATCAGCGTGCGGATCGCGCGCTCGTGCGCGGGGGCGCTGCGCGCGGTCACGAGCGCGGTGCGCACGTGCATGGCGTCGGTGGACGAGCGTTGCAGCAACTGCAGCGCCTCCAGCAGCGGCTTGAACGGGCCAGGCGCGAGCGGGCGGGCGGAGTTCGTGGTCTCGTGCGCCTGGAAGGCGTCGAGGCCCTCGGCCTGGAACACGCGCTCGGCCTCGTCGGAGAAGAGCACGGCGTCGCCGTCGAACGCGATGCGCACCTCGTGCGGATGCGCGTCGGAGGCGCGCGCCGCATGCGGGATGACGCGCGCGGCGGGCACGCCGGCCTCCAGCGCGGAGCGCACGTCCTCGTCGTTGGCCGACAGGAACAGGTGTGCGCCGAGCGGGCGCAGGTAGCGCCACGGGCTGCGTCCGCGCGTGAAGGTGCCGCGCTCGATGGGCAGGCCGTAGTGCTTGGCGGAGCGGAACGCGCGCATGCCCGAGACGGGGTCGTTGCGCGAGAGGATGACGACCTCCACGCGCGGCGCCGGGTCGCGGAAGCGCAGCAGCTTCTGCACCAGCGAGAACGCCACGCCGGGGCGCGCCGGCACGTCGATGCGCTCGAGCTGCAGCTGCATGTAGGCGCGGTCGTCGGTGCCTTCGAAGACGCGGTTCTCCTCTTCGAAATCGAACAGGGCGCGCGAGGAGATGGCGACGACGAGTCGCCCGTCGAGGGTCATGGGCATGGCGGGATCATAGGCGCCCCGCTCGCTCGCCCGATGAGCCGGCGGCGGGGTTTTCGGCGCATCGGCGCCTCCCTTCTTTGAACCGCCCGGGCGCGCCAAGCGCGGCGTATGCTGGCCGCGCCTTCCGGACGCCACCCAGGGAGAATGCCATGGCCCCTGCCACTGCCCAGGCCGCCACGCCGGTCACCGGCGCCACCCCGACGCTCACGGCCCCGCCGCTGCCACGCGAGCGCAGCGGCCGGACATGGGTCGGGCGCTTTCCCACCAGCGCCTCCGTGGCCGACTGCGCGCAGCCGTTCCGCGGCAACCTCGGCGCCTTCATCGCGGCCCTCGGCGCCGCCGGCGCCAGCGTCAACATCGCCGCCACGCTGCGGCCGCCGCAGCGCGCGTACCTCATGCACTGGTGCTGGTCCATCGTCAAGCAGAAGACCGACCCGCGCACGATCCCGCCGTTCGACGGCGTGGCGGTCGCCTGGGCGCACCTGGACGCGCAGGGCGGCTACGACCCGGTCGCCTCGCTGGCCGCCGCGCAGGAGATGGTCGAGGCCTACGGCATGCAGGCGCTCAACGTGGCGCCGGCGCTGCAGTCCAACCACATCTCGGGCACCGCCGTCGACATGGCCATCAGCTGGACGGGCACGCTGTCGATCGCGCGCCGCGACGGCATGGTCGTCCACATCGACAGCCAGCCGCGCACCGGCATGAACCCCGAGCTCAAGGCGGTGGGCGCCACCTACGGCGTGCTCAAGTTCGTCGGTGGCGCGAGCGACATGCCGCACTGGTCGGCCGATGGCCATTGATGCCACGCCGGTGGCGCGCGCGCGCGTCGCGGCACGGATCGCAACCGCGAGCGCGCTGCTGGTCGCCGCCTGCGCGGCGTCGCCGCCCACGCCCGACCTGGCCGGCTTCCTCGAGCGCCGCGCCGCCTGCGACCACTTCCGCGGCGAGGTGCCCGACCCACCGGATGCGCAGCGCCTGCGCGAGGTCATGCAGCAGATCGACGCGACCTGCACCGGCAGCGACGCCCAGCTCGCCGCGTTGAAGCAACGCTATCGCGCCGACCCGGCCGTGATGAAGCAGCTCGCGCAGTTCGAGGACCACATCGAGCGTTGACGAGGTTTTGGCCGTTCGTTCGCGCGCAGAGGCCTTGCATGGTGCCAACAGGTCCGCCGCACGCCGGCGAATGGCGGGTTACGCCTTCGGCTAACCCGCCCTACCGAGCTCGCGCCGTTCGAGGATCGCATCGAGCGTTGACGCCGTCGGCACCCTGCGCAGCCGGTAGTGGCGGACACGGCGTGTAGGGCGGGGTAGGGCGGGGTAGGGCGGGGTAGGG
>JBJMWE010000073.1:0-3579 GCA_045810285.1 Vitreoscilla sp.
CCGATCCGTCATCCTGCGCGCCGTCGCAGGATCCACCCCCGGGGAAACGCCGCGCCATGCGTGGATCCTGCGACTGCGCGCAGGATGACGCTGGGTGCGTGGATCGTGCGACTGCGCGCAGGATGACGCTGGGTGCGTGGATCCTGCGACTGCGCGCAGGATGACGCCGGGTGGGCGCGGTGCGGCGGCGTGGCATCGCGCGCACACCGCGTCATTCGGCACGCCGTGGTCGTGCGGCCAAACCGATCAGTCAGGCTGCGCGCAGGATGACACGCCGGGTGGGCTCAGCGCCCGTCGTCCGCGTCGCGCGGCCTGGCCGGCGGGCGCCGGGCCACGGGCACGTTCAGCGTCAGGGCGTCGCTGCCGCGCTGCACCGCCAGCACGGCGCTGGACGGCGGCTTGAGCGCGCCGACCGCGCGCAGCAGCTGGGCGGTGTTGGACACTTTCACTCCGCCGATGGCCGTCACCACGTCGCCTGGCTTCAGGCCCGCCCGCGCCGCCGGGCCGTCGCGCAGCACCCCCGTCACCAGCACGCCTTCCTTGACCGGCAGCTGGAAGCTGTCCGCGAACTCGGGCGTCAGGTCGCGGGGCTGCACGCCGATCCAGCCGCGCGTCATCTCGCCGTCGCGGATCAGGGCGTCCATGACCTCGCGGGCGATGTCCACCGGGATCGCGAAGCCGATGCCCATGCTGCCGCCGCTGCGCGAGAAGATCGCCGTGTTGATGCCCACCAGGCGGCCTTCGCCGTCGACCAGCGCGCCGCCCGAGTTGCCCGGGTTGATGGCCGCGTCGGTCTGGATGAAGTTCTCGATCGTGGACAGCCCCAGCTGGTTGCGATCGAGCGCGCTGACGATGCCCGAGGTGACCGTCTCGCCGACGTTGAACGGGTTGCCGATCGCCAGCACCGGGTCGCCCACCGACAGGTGCCGGATGTCGCCGAACGGGATCACCGGCAGGTTGTCGAGCGACACCTTCAGCAACGCGAGGTCGGAGTCGGCGTCGGTGCCCACCACCTTGGCGCTGGCCGAGCGGCCGTCGGACAGCGTCACCTCGATGTCGTCGGCGCCGTCGACCACGTGCTGGTTCGTCAGCAGGTAGCCGTCGGAGGACACCAGCACGCCCGAGCCCAGGCCCGTCTGCGCCTGGTTGCGGCCGTTGCCGGGGAAGGGCCAGAGCGGGCCGCCGGCGGCGGGCCGGCGCAGCGTCGACTTGCTGGCGGTGATGGACACCACCGCCGGCGCCGCGCGCCGCACCGCCGCGGCGAAGCTGTTGGTAGCCGTGCCGTGCGGCGACAGCGCCGGCGCCTCGACGACCGTGCTCACGCGCGCGGGCGCCGGCGCGGACGCGGCCGCGAGCTCGTGCGCGCGCATCGAGCCCCACCACTGCGGCTTCCAGGCGGCCAGCACCACGACGACGGCCAGCGTGACGGTGACCGCCTGCGCGAACAGCAGCCAGAGCCTGCGCATCACCGCGCGTCCGCGAGCGGCACCCCGGCCGGTGCGTTCTTCGAGCGCTCGATCCACGTGCCGACGACATGGTCCAGCACGGGCAGCGGCAGGGCGCCGTGGTCGAGGACCTCCTGGTTGAACGCCCGCAGGTCGAAGCGCTCGCCGAGCGCGTCGTGCGCCCTCTGGCGCAGCTCGCGGATCTTGATCTCACCCAGCTTGTAGCCGAGCGCCTGCCCCGGCCAGACGAAGTAGCGGTCGACTTCCGCGGTGGCGTCCTCGCGCGCCAGGCCGCCGCTGTCGACGAGGTAGTCGATGGCCTGCGCGCGCGACCAGCCGAGCGCATGGATGCCCGTGTCGACGACGAGCCGGCCGGCACGCCAGGCCTGCGCGCGCAGGTAGCCGTAGCGCTGGTACGGGTCGTCGTACAGGCCCAGTTCGTTGCCCAGGCTCTCGGCGTACAGCGCCCAGCCTTCCACGTAGGCATTGACGAGCGCCGTGCGGCGGAACATCGGCAACTGCTGCAGCTCGTGGGCGCGCGAGATCTGCAGGTGGTGGCCGGGCACGCCCTCGTGCAGGAACAGGTCGACCATGTCCCACTTCGGGCGCTGCGCGAGCGCGACGGCGTTGGCGTTGAACCAACCAGGCGTCGACGCGTCGGCCGCGCCCGGCGTGTAGAACTCCACCGTGTTCGCGCCCTGGTAGGCCGGGATCGCCCGGATGCCGTACGGGGTGCGCGGCAGCGTCACGAACAGCCGCGTCAGCTGCGGGTCGACGCGCTTGGCGATGTCGCGGTAGCCGGCGAGCAGCTCTTCGCCGCTCGCGTAGTACCACTTCGGGTCGCGCCACAGCTGCGCGGCGAATTCGGCGTAGGTGCCGGTGAAGCCGGCCTGCTTCATCGTGGCGTCGATGTCCTGGTGGATGCGCGCCATCTCGTCCAGGCCGATCTGGTGCACGGCCTTCGCGTCCAGCGGCAGGGTGGTCTGCGCGCGCATGAACAGCTTGTAGACGGCCTCGCCGTCCGGGTAGGCGCTCATCGCGCCGTTGTCGGGGCTCGCGGGCAGCAGCTCGTCGACCACCACCTTGCGCAGGTCCTGGAACGCGGGCACCACCTGCGACTGCAGCAGGCCGGCGGCCTCGTCCTGCAGCGCGGCGCGGCGATCGGCGGGGATGTCGGGCGGCAGGTGGTTGAACGGCGCGAGCAGCGGCTGGTCGGCGGGCGCCTTGGCCAGCAGCTTGTCGATCTGGTCGGGCACCTGAGACAGCGAGGCCTTGAATGTGACCCAGCCCACGCGCTTGCCCTCGCGCAGCCACGCGATGTCCTGCGCGATGCGCTGCGGCATCGCCTTCAGGCGCGCGAGCGCGTGGCGCGCGTCGGCCTCCGTGCGCACCGGGAAGTCCTCCATCAGCGACGGCAGGCCCAGCTGCACGCCGTTCTTGGCGGAGATCACGCGCGTGCGCATCGCCGGGTACTTCTGCCAGTCGACGGCGAGCTGGGCGTTCTCCAGCGCGACGTCGTAGGAGATGCGGTCCTCGCCCGTGAGCACGTCGACGTCGATGCGCCGCAGCGCCTTCAATTGCTCGCGCTCGTGCTGCTCGCGGCGCGCCACGGCGTCGGGCGATGCGTCGGTCAGGCGGTCGTCGTAACGGTGGTCGCCCTCGCGCGTGGCCAGCTCGGGGAACTGCTCCATGCGCCATTGCCAGTCGCTGTCCAGCAACTGGCGAAAGCGCGTGGCTTCGAGCGTGGCGTGGAAGCGCCGGGCGTCGCCGGCGGCGGGCGCGAGCGGCGACTTCACGGCGGTGAGGGCGGGGCCTTGAGCGAGCGCGAAATGGGCGCAGAGCGCCAGCAGGGCGAAGGCGGCGGGACGGTGGAGCCGGGTGGGCGATGGAAGAGTCACGGCGGTGCGTCGGAGGGACATCGAAGCGACGAGTGTGGCATGCAGGACGACCGTGGAACAATCTGTGGATGCCCTCGCACCCTTCCGCACCCGCCGGGCCGTCGCGCGCCGCGCTGCCGCTGCTCGTCACGATGGGCGACGCGGCGGGCATCGGCCCTGAGATCATCGCCAGGGCCGCGGCCGCGGGCGAGCTCGACGACGCCGTCGTGCTGGGCGATGTCGGCGTGCTGCGGCGC
>JBJMWE010000074.1:0-10519 GCA_045810285.1 Vitreoscilla sp.
CCTATGGCGTGGTCGCGCTCGGCATCCTGGTCGGCGGCATGGCCCACCTGGCGCGGCGCCTGCTCGCCATGCTGAGCGACGGCCCGATCTGGGCCTGACGGCCGCTCAACGAGCTTGCGCGGGCAGGTCGAACACCAGGCAGGTGGTGGTGGCGTGCGCGAACAGCGTGCCGTCCGGTCCGAACAGGCGTGCCTCGGCGGTGGCCAGTTGCCTGCCGCAGTGGAGCACCGTGCCCTCGGCGCGCACGCGGCCGACCTGGGGTCCCAGGCCACGCACGAAGTTCACGCTCAGCTCGGCCGTCGTGTAGCCGCGGCCGGCGGGCATCAGCGTGTGCACGGCGCAGCCGAGCGCTGAATCCAGCATCGTCGCGAACCAGCCCCCGTGCACGCCGCCCATCGGATTGAAGTGCTCCCACGCCGGCTTGCCCTGGAACAGCGCCTTGCCGGGGCTGACGCGCAACAGGACGAAGTCCAGCGTGCGGGCGATGGGCGGGAAGGGCAGGTGGCCGTCCAGCATGGCCTGCATCTGCTCCAGGCCGCTCTTGCCGGCCCACTGCTGCGGGGTGGCGATGCCGGGGCCGGCGCGCCTCATGACCTCGTCGCGGGCGTCGCCCTCGGCGATCCATTCCTGCAGGACGGACTGGGCCTCGTCGGCGGACAGGCGCGACGGGGCCGGGGGAGCGAGCACGGCGGACATGGCGTTCCTCTCGATCGATTGATGCATATGCAATGATTGTAGCTGCATCTATAATTCGGCCATGTCGCCTGCTTTACAGCCCGATCGCGCCGTCCCGGCCGCCCCGAAGCCGCAGGGCTGCACCAACCTGAAGCTGCGCCAGCTGATGCGCCGCGTCGCCCAGCGCTACGACGCGCAGGTGAGCCAGGTCGGGCTGAAAGGGACGCAGTACTCGCTGTTGAGCTACGTGGTCAGGCTGGGGCCGATCCGGCCGGTCGACCTCGCGCAGGCCATGAACGTCGACGCGTCGACGCTGTCGCGCAACCTCAAGCCGTTGATCGCGGCCGGCTGGGTGACGCAGGAGGCGGGCGGGGACGCGCGCAGCCGCCTGGTGCAGGCCACGGACGCGGGGCGCGAGAAGCGCGTGGAGGCGCAGCGCCGCTGGCGCGTCGCGCAGGAGGGCCTCAATGCCGCGCTCGGGCCGCAGCGGGTGATCGCGCTGCACGCGCTGATCGACGAGGCGATGCAGGCGCTCGACGACGACCGGGCCTGAAGGGTCAGCGCTCGGCCTTCTCGGTGGCCTGAAGGCGCGTGGCCGAGAAATTCCAGGACAACGCGTGGGCGCGGTTGCCGGCGTCGCGCGTGTCGTCGATCGGCAGCGTGACGTCCAGCGAACCGAAGTCGGTGCGCGGCAGGTCGGGCGTGCCGCTCTTGTGCTGCATGTAGTGCCACACCACCATCAGCGCCTTGCCGAGGGCGTGGTATTCGCGGCCGCGGCCGGCCAGGCAATAGGCCTCGCGCGCCTTGATCAGGTCCATCAGCATGGCGCGGTCGGTGGCGCTCAGGCCGGGGGCGAGGGGATCGATGTCTTGGACGGCGGTCATGGAAGGGGTGTGGAGGCGGAGTGTGGGCGCGCGGGGCCGGGAGGGACGGCTTGTCCGCGCTGCCTGAATGATCGGCGCAGGACCGTGACTTCATTCACGGAATGACGCGACCATCCTCGGCCCAATTCGAGCCATCGAGGTAACAACCCGCAACCGGTCGAGCAGGCGGCTCCTTTCACGGTCGAGCGGCGAGCCCGCATGGCGCCACGGTCACGCGCAGTCGTTGTCCATGCTGCCCGGCAGGAGCCGGCGGGGCAGGGCGACTCGACCTTACGTCTTGAGAGACACCTGTCGCCTGCCGGGCGAGCGCAGGCCGGCGTCCGCTCGACGGCGACCCGGCGATCTGGCAGCCCCTGCTGTCCGGCTGGATCCCGGAGCGCGGCGGGCACCCGCCGGAAGCGGTTCCCGCGGCCTGGAATTCCTAGCACACCGGATCCCGAAAAAGCCCCATCGGAAGCGTCGGGATCCGTTACGTCGCTATGGCAAACTCGCGCGCTTCGCGACGCCAGACAGGCAAAAGTGTGGCGAATCGAAGGGGCGCCGGGCGCCGGCACTTCCTTTCGCGACCTCTCCCGAGAACCTCCAACCGACGACACCCGTTTTGGAAAAGATCCTTCTTCAGATCGCGGCGGAACTGCAGGTCCGCCCCGCACAGGTCAACGCGGCGGTGACGCTGCTGGACGGTGGCGCGACGGTGCCGTTCATCGCCCGCTACCGCAAGGAAGTCACCGACAACCTCGACGACACGCAACTGCGCGATCTCGAGGCGCGGCTGGGCTACCTGCGTGAACTCGAAGAGCGCCGCGCCGCGGTGCTCAAGAGCATCGACGAACAGGGCAAGCTCACGCCCGCGCTGGCCGCGGCCATCGAGGCGGCGCCCACCAAGCAGGAACTGGAAGACCTGTACCTGCCCTTCAAGCAGAAGCGCCGCACCAAGGGCATGATCGCCCGCGAAGCCGGGCTGGAGCCGCTGGCCGACAAGCTGTTCGCCGACCCGACGCTGGACCCGCACGCCGAGGCCGGCGCCTTCGTCAACGCCGACGCCGGTTTCGCCGACGCGTTCGCCGTGCTCGACGGCGTGCGCGACCTGCTGTCCGAGCGCTGGGCCGAGGACGCCGCGCTGGTGCGCACGCTGCGCGAATGGCTGTGGGAAGAGGGCATCCTGCAGTCCAGGAAGATGGACGGCAAGGACGAGCACAACCCCGACGTCGCCAAGTTCCGCGACTACTTCGACTACGCCGAGACGATCCGCACCGTGCCGTCGCACCGCGCGCTGGCGGTGTTCCGCGGCCGCACGCAGGAAGTGCTCGACGCCAAGCTGGTGATCGACGAGGAGCTCGTCCCCGGCCAGCCGAGCCTGGCCGAAGGCCGCATCGCGCGCCACCTGGGCTGGGCCCACGGCAAGCGCGCGGGCGACGACCTGATCAGGCGCACGGTGGCCTGGACATGGAAGGTCAAGCTGTCACTGAGCCTGGAGCGCGACCTGTTCGGCCGCGTGCGCGAGGAGGCCGAGAAGGTGGCGATCCGCGTGTTCGCCGAGAACCTGCGCGACCTGCTGCTGGCCGCGCCCGCGGGCAAGCGCGTCGTGATGGGCCTGGACCCGGGCATCCGCACCGGCGTGAAGGTGGCGGTGGTGTCGGACACCGGCAAGGTGCTGGCCACGCACACCGTCTACCCGCACGAGCCGCGCTGCGACTGGGAAGGCTCGCTGCACGCGCTCGGCCGCCTGGTGGCGCAGCACGGCGTGAACCTCATCGCCATCGGCAACGGCACCGCCAGCCGCGAGACGGACAAGCTCGCCGGCGACCTGATCAAGCGCATCGAGCAGCTGGTGCCGGACGTGAAGATCGACAAGATCGTCGTGAGCGAGGCCGGGGCCTCGGTGTATTCGGCCTCCGAATTCGCCAGCAAGGAGCTGCCCGACCTCGACGTGAGCCTGCGCGGCGCGGTCTCCATCGCACGCCGCCTGCAGGATCCGCTGGCCGAGCTCGTGAAGATCGACCCCAAGAGCATCGGCGTCGGCCAGTACCAGCACGACGTCAACCAGAGCGAGCTCGCCAGGACGCTGGACGCCGTCGTCGAGGACTGCGTGAACAAGGTCGGCGTCGACTTGAACACCGCGTCGGCGCCGCTGCTGGCGCGCGTGTCCGGCCTGAGCCATGCGGTGGCCAGCGCCATCGTGCGCTGGCGCGACGCCAACGGCGCGTTCGCGGCGCGCGCGCAGCTGCTGGACGTCGCGGGCCTGGGCCCCAAGACCTTCGAGCAGGCGGCCGGCTTCCTGCGCATCCGCGGTGGCTCCAACCCGCTGGACATGACCGGCGTGCATCCCGAGACGTACCCGGTGGTCGAGCGCATGCTGGCCGACAAGGCGCTGCAGGTCACCGACGTGATGGGCCGCAGCGACGTGCTGCGCACGCTCCGGCCCGAGGCCTTCGCCGACGAGAAGTTCGGCGCGATCACGATCAAGGACATCCTCGTCGAGCTCGAGAAGCCGGGCCGCGATCCGCGCCCCGATTTCAAGGTGGCGCGCTTCAACGACGGCATCGAGGACATCAAGGACCTGCAGCCCGGCATGCTGCTGGAAGGCACCGTCAGCAACGTCGCGCAGTTCGGCGCGTTCGTCGACCTCGGCGTGCACCAGGACGGCCTCGTGCACGTGAGCCAGCTCTCCAGCAAGTTCGTGCAGGATGCGCGCGAGGTCGTCAAGACGGGCGACATCGTCAAGGTGAAGGTGGTGGAGGTGGACCTCGCCCGCCAGCGCATCGCGCTGACGATGAAGCTGGACACCCAGCCGCAGCAGAAGGGCGCCCGCAACAGCGACAACAGCTACCGTGCACCGGCGCGCAACGAGCGCATGGGCGGCGGCGGCCAGCGCGGGCAGCAGCCGGCCGCCGCGTCCGGCGGACAGAACGCCATGGCCGCGGCGTTCGCGAAGCTGCAGACCAAGCGCTGAGCCGGCGTGGATCCTGCGACTTCGCGCAGGACGACAGATGGGGGAGCGGGCCTTGGGGCGGCGTCTCCCGCACCAGGCCGTCATCGAGACCTTGCCCGACCGACGCATGAAAGCCCTGCAGATCCTCGCCGGCCCGACCGCGCTGAAGCGCCTGCGCGAACGCGGCCTCCGGCCCGAGGACATCCGCGCCATCCCCGCGGCCGCCGGCGGCCCGAAGGGACTGATCCTCAACCCGCTCGACCGCTTCGTGTTCGGGCATTGGCTGCCCCGCAGCACGCAGACGGTGCACCTGCTGGGCGCGTCGATCGGCGCCTGGCGCATGGCCAGCGCCTGCCTGCCGGACCCCGTGGCGGCGCTGTCGGACCTCGCGGCCGACTACATCGCGCAGCGCTACGAACACGCGCCCGGCAAGGCGCCCAAGCCCAGCCACGTGAGCGCGCTGTTCGCCGCCAAGCTGCGCCAGCGCTTCGGCGGCCGCGAGCACGAGGTGCTGTCCCACCCGCGCTACCGCCTGCACGTGTTCACCAGCCGGGGCGTGCGCGCGCTCGCGCGTGACGGGCGCGTGCGCACGCCGCTCGGCTACCTCGGCGCCTTCGCGTCGAACGCCGTGTCGCGCCGCGCGATGGGCGGCTTCCTGGAGCGCGTGATCTTCTCCGACCCGCGCGACAGGCTGCCCGTGCCCACGCACGACTACCGCACCCAGCACGTCGAGCTCACCGGCGCCAACCTCGCGCCCAGCGTGCTGGCGAGCTGCACGATCCCGTTCTGGCTGGAGGCGGTCGCCGCGATCCCCGGCGCGCCGCCCGGCCCGTACTGGGACGGCGGCATCACCGACTACCACCTGCACCTGGACTACGCGGCGCTCGGCGACGGCCTCGTGCTGTATCCGCATTTCCAGAAGACGCTGGTGCCCGGCTGGCTGGACAAGGCGCTGCGCCACCGTCATCGCGCCAGCGAGCGCCTGGCCAACGTGGTGCTGCTGTCGCCCAGCCCCGAGTGGGTGGCCACGCTGCCGGGCGCCAAGATCCCCGACCGCGGCGACTTCAAGGCCTTCGGCGACGACCACGACGCCCGCCAGGATGCGTGGCGCCGCGCCACAGCGGAGAGCGCCCGCCTGGCCGATGAGTTCGACGAGCTGACGCAGCAGGCGTCGGTCGAGGCGCTGCCGCTGCCGTGAACGCGCGGGGGGACCCGTCCTGCCGTCGAAGTGTCCGCTAGAATGCTTTCATCTCGATCCCCGGCATCGACCAACGCACAAGAATGGGAAAGGCGCGACGGGTTATGACACCGCGAACTACGGTTACGTTGAATTCAATCCGCGAGGCGCGCCCGGCCGTGGCGCACTGACGCGCGGCAAGCTTTCGTTTCCCACATTCTCAAGACGCGGCCACGGGCCGCGTTTTGTTTTTCTGCAAAGAGAATTCCCATGATTTCCATCCAACTGCCCGACGGTTCCAGGCGCGAATTCCCGCAACCCGTCACGGTGGCCGACGTCGCGGCTTCCATCGGCGCCGGCCTGGCCAAGGCCGCGCTCGGCGGGCGCGTGGGCGCGCCCGGCGCGACGAGGCTGGTCGACACGAGCCACCTGATCGAGCAGGACGAATCGCTGGCCATCGTCACGGCCAAGGATCCGGACGGCCTGGACATGATCCGCCACTCCACGGCCCACCTGCTGGCCTACGCCGTCAAGGAGCTGTTCCCCGACGCCCAGGTCACGATCGGCCCGGTGATCGAGAACGGTTTCTTCTACGACTTCGCCTACAAGCGCCCGTTCACGCCGGAAGACCTGGTCGCCATCGAGAAGAAGATGGGCGAGCTCGCCGCCAGGGACGAGAAGGTGACGCGCCGCGTCCTGCCGCGCGACGAGGCGGTCGAGTACTTCAAGGGCCTGGGCGAGGCCTACAAGGCCGAGATCATCGCCAGCATTCCCGAAGGCCAGGACGTGTCGCTGTACCGCGAGGGCGCCTTCGAGGACCTGTGCCGCGGCCCGCACGTGCCGTCCACGGGCAAGCTCAAGTTCTTCAAGCTGATGAAGGTGGCCGGTGCGTACTGGCGCGGCGACCACCGCAACGAGATGCTCCAGCGCATCTACGGCACGGCCTGGGCGACGAAGGAAGAGCTGGCGCAGTACCTGACGATGCTGGAGGAAGCCGAGAAGCGCGACCACCGCAAGCTCGGCCGCGAGCTCGACCTGTTCCACATCGACGATCACGCCCCGGGCATGGTGTTCTGGCACCCCAAGGGCTGGGCGGTGTGGCAGGGCGTCGAGCAGTACATGCGCAAGGTCTACCAGGACAACGGCTACCAGGAGGTCAAGGGCCCGCAGGTGATCGACAAGTCGCTGTGGGAGCTGTCCGGCCACTGGGACAAGTACAAGGACGCCATGTTCACGACGGAGAGCGAGAAGCGCGAGTACGCCCTCAAGCCGATGAACTGCCCCGGCCACATCCTGATCTTCAAGCAGGGCATCAAGAGCTACCGCGACCTGCCGCTGCGCTACGGCGAGTTCGGCAACTGCCACCGCAACGAGCCCAGCGGCGGCCTGCACGGCATCATGCGCGTGCGCGGCTTCACGCAGGACGACGGCCACATCTTCTGCACGGAAGACCAGATCCTGCCGGAATGCCTGGCCTACACGGCGCTGTTGCAGAAGGTCTACAAGGATTTCGGCTTCACGGACATCATCTACAAGGTGGCCACGCGCCCGGCCGCGCGCATCGGCTCGGACGAGATCTGGGACAAGGCCGAGGCCGCGCTCATCAAGAGCCTGGAGGCGTCCGGCGTCGAGGTGGTCATCGCCCCGGGCGACGGCGCGTTCTACGGCCCCAAGATCGAGTACACGCTCAAGGACGCACTCGGCCGCCAGTGGCAGTGCGGCACGATGCAGGTCGACTTCTCGATGGCCAGCCGCCTGGGCGCCGAGTACGTGGCCGAGTCGGGCGAGCGCCACCCGCCGGTGATGCTCCACCGCGCCATCGTCGGCAGCCTGGAACGCTTCATCGGCATCCTGATCGAGCAGCATGCCGGCGCGCTGCCGGCCTGGCTCGCCCCGGTGCAGGCGGTGGTGGCCGGCATCACGGACCAGCAGTCGGACTACGTGCAGTCGGTGGTGGAAAACCTGCGTAAGCAAGGTATCAAGGCGCGAGCCGATTTGCGCAACGAAAAGATCACGTTTAAAATACGGGAGCATTCATTGCAAAAGGTTCCGTATATCCTGGTCGTTGGCGACAAGGAGAAGGCAAGCGGGGCCGTTGCGGTGCGCGCCCGGGGCAACCGGGATCTCGGCGTGATGCCTCTTGCAGACTTCGAACAGAAGCTCGCCGAGGACATCGCCTCCAAGGTCTGACGGCAGAATCCCGGCCCACCTTCTCGACGACGCGCCATCGGGCGCGTTTTCGTGTTTGGCGGGTCGGTGGTTTGCTCCGAATCGCGCGCCACCCCTGTTTTTATGCGTCCTGACCTTGCCCAGGATTCGCCTTGAAGGACTTGCACCATCGCTACCTTTGCTGACCGCCGGATTCCCAATGTCGAGCGCAAACACCGGCTCAATCGAGAGATCACCGCACCCATGGTGCGTTTGAACGGCCCTGAAAACGAGCCGCTCGGCGTTGTGAGCCTGATGGAGGCCTTGCGGCTGTCCAGCGAATACGACGTGGACCTGGTCGAGATCGCCGCCATGGCCGACCCGCCGGTCTGCCGCCTGATGGACTACGGCAAGTTCAAGTACATCGAGCAGAAGAAGGCCGCGGACGCCAAGTCCAAGCAGAAGATCATCGAGGTCAAGGAAGTGAAGTTCCGGCCTGGCACCGATGAGGGCGACTACAACATCAAGATGCGCAACCTGCGCCGCTTCATCGCCGAGGACGGCGACAAGGGCAAGGTCACGTTGCGCTTCCGGGGCCGGGAAATCACCCACCAGGACATCGGCATGCGCCTGCTGGAGCGCATCCGCGACGAACTGGCCGACGTCTCCGTGGTCGAGCACATGCCCAAGCTCGAAGGGCGCCAGATGATCATGGTGCTTGCCCCCAAGAAGAAGAGTTGAGCTATAATCCCGGGTTCCCCGGTTCGGCCCCAGGCTGAATCGACGGAATCCGCGGCTGTCCTTGCAAAGATCCACTGCGGAAAGCGCGTCTTCGGATGCGCTTTTTTGCGAGGGTCCAGCCCATAAGCCCTGGCAGGCCGACAAGCAACGCCGATTTCGACGTTCGCCTGGACCAAGGGTGACCTAAAGGAGCATTCCAATGCCCAAGATGAAGACCAAGAAGAGCGCGGCCAAGCGGTTCCGCGTCCGTCCGGGTGGCACCGTCAAGCGCGGTCAGGCGTTCAAGCGCCACATCCTCACGAAGAAGACCACGAAGAACAAGCGCCACCTGCGCGGCGCCGTCAACGTGCACGAGACCAACATGGGCCACATGGCCCAGATGCTCCCGTTCGCGGGTCTCTGATTCGTCCACGGACTAGAAAGGAACACACATGCCTCGCGTCAAACGTGGTGTAACCGCCCGCGCTCGTCACAAGAAGATCCTGGCCCTGGCCAAGGGCTACCGCGGCCGCCGCAAGAACGTCTACCGCGTTGCCAAGCAGGCGGTGATGAAGGCGGGCCAGTACGCCTACCGTGACCGTCGTACCCGCAAGCGCGTCTTCCGCCAGCTGTGGATCGCCCGTATCAACGCCGGCGCCCGTTCGCACGGCGTCACGTACAGCCGTTTCATCGCCGGCCTGAAGAAGCTGTCGATCGACCTGGACCGCAAGGTCCTGTCCGACATGGCCATCAACGACCCGGCCGCCTTCGGCGCCATCGTCGCCAAGGTGAAGGCCCAGCAGGCTTGAACGTGATCACGCCGCCACCGGCTCTGCAGGCTGGCGGCGATCAAAGCCGAAGGTAGACTGCTCGCAGTCCGCCAATGACAAGGCCGACACCCTGGGTGCCGGCCTTTTCTTTTTCCTGTCTCCATTTGCGATCCCGCTCGTCGCCTGCGACCAGCGATCCACGGCCAACATGAACGACCTCGACTCCCTGGTGCAGTCCGCCGAAACCGAATTCACCGCCGCGGCCACCCCGGCCGAGCTGGAGAACGCGAAGGCGCGCTTCCTCGGCAAGACCGGTCGCGTGACCGAGCTGCTCAAGGGTCTGGCGGCGCTGTCGGTCGAGGAGAAGAAGACGCGTGGCGCCGAGATCAACGTCGTCAAGCAGCGCATCGAGGCTGCCCTGGCGGCGCGCCGCCAGGCGCTGGCCGACGCCGAGTTGCAGGCGCAGCTCAAGGCCGAGGCGCTCGACGTGACGCTGCCCGGCCGCGCGCGCGGGCAGGGCGGCCTGCATCCGGTGTCGCGTTCGCTCGAGCGCATCGAGCAGATCTTCGGCTCGATGGGCTTCGACGTGGCCGACGGCCCCGAGATCGAGGAGGACTGGTACAACTTCACCGCGCTGAACACGCCCGAAGACCATCCGGCGCGCTCGATGCACGACACGTTCTACGTCGAGGGCGGCCAGCTCCTGCGCACGCACACCAGCCCGATGCAGGTGCGCTACGCGATGCAGCACGTGCAGCGCCACAAGGACGCCCGGGTCATGCCCGAGATCCGCGTGATCGCGCCGGGCCGCACCTACCGCGTCGACTCCGACGCCACCCACTCGCCGATGTTCCACCAGTGCGAAGGCCTGTGGATCGGCGAGAACGTCAGCTTCAAGGACCTGCGCTCGGTATTCGCCGACTTCTTCCGCACGTTCTTCGAGACGGACGACCTGCAGATCCGCTTCCGCCCGTCGTTCTTCCCGTTCACCGAGCCCTCGGCCGAGGTGGACATCGCGTTCTCGAGCGGTCCGCTGAAGGGCCGCTGGCTGGAGGTGGCCGGCTCGGGCCAGGTGCACCCGAACGTCGTGAAGAACTTCGGGCTCGACCCGCACCGCTACATCGGCTTCGCGTTCGGCAAGGGCCCGGATCGCCAGACGATGCTGCGCTACGGCGTCAACGACCTGCGCCAGTTCTTCGACGGCGACCTGCGC
>JBJMWE010000075.1:0-5143 GCA_045810285.1 Vitreoscilla sp.
CCGGGCCTGACGCGAACCGCGGGCCACGATGCCGGCGCTCCTTGTCGTGGCCGACGACCGCGGCGCCTTCGGCGCCGCCGGGGGCGAAGTAGCGCTGCGCGGTCGCCTGCATGCCCTGCAAAGTTGCGACTACCAAACCCGATGTGTTGATGAAGTAACTTCAGGCAGCTGGTGTCGTTCCGTGGCGGCCTTGATTAGGCCCTTGTCAATCGAGTAGTCGAGGAACTTGGCGAGGTTCGCCTTGGTGAGCTTGTCCATGCCCGCCTCCTTTCTGAGAACGGGCTATGACCATCCTCCGTCGGCTCGTCTATGTCTGTAGAACGAAATCTTTCAGGATGGCAGTCTGGCATTCTCGGATTTGGCGGCGATCTGCCGATCTAAGACGGCGGTCACCCGCTGTCGGCACGCCACCGGCCGTCTGCAATTGCTTCATCAGCACATCGGGTTTGGTACTCGCCACTTTGCAGGGCTTGCAGACGACCGCGTGGCGCTACTTCACCCCTGCGGCGCCGAAGGCGCCGCGGTCGTCGGTCACGACAAGGAGCGCCGGCATCGTGGCCCGCGGTTCGCGTCAGGCCCGGTGCCCGGCCAGCGCGCTGGCCGCGGGCATCGACGCGGCCTCGATGGCCCGTCGATGCCAAAACACTCTCAAAAAACCAGCGGATGTTTTTCTCCACCGGCTGGCACGCCGGCGCGGCAGGGTGGGCAGGGGTTCCGATCGCAGGCGCGACCGGCGCGACGCGGGTGGAAGCCTCCGGTCCGCCGTGGACGAGGTTGGACGCGGCCCGACCGCGAGCGCGCGGGGCAAGTCGAAGCTACTGAACCCGCTGGATCCGGCCGTCCAGGCCGGATTCCGACGCACGGCAAGCCGAAGAGCGGAGCCCCTGCCCACCCTGTCGCAAGCGAAGCAGAGGCCAGCGCGAAGCGACATCAGCGACATCAGCGACATTAGCGACACCAGCGACACTGACGACAAGAGCTGCAAAGCGAAAACCCGGCGACCGCCGCATCAACGCAGCCGGAACACCATCCCGTAGTAGCGATCGAGGCTGTGCGCCTCGTCGAAGGCGATGGTGCAGCGCTTCTCGGCGTTCTCCCACAGGTCCGGCATCTCGTAGCCGAGGCGCTCGAACTCGGCGAGGAAGTCGGGCTTGCGCTGGATGCGGTAGGGACACAGCGCCCGCCCGGTGCTCTGCAGGGTCCAGTAGGCCTCGGTCGCGTGCAGCGGCAGCAGGTTGACCAGCACCCAGCGCGGGCGCCTGGGCAGCTTCGCGATGCGCTCGCCGAGCGTCTCGTCGAGGTATTGGATGCAGCCCGACGTGAACAGCACGTCCGCATCGGCGGCCGCGCCGGCATCCTCGACGAAGGACAGCTGCTTCCAGGTGTCGCGTTCCGCGGCCAGCGCGCGGCCCGCCGCCATCACGGCGGGCACGTCGTGCACCTGCCACGACAGCGCGGCGGGATAGTCGAGGTAGCGGCGATAGGCGTAGTAGGCGACGCCGACGTGGCCGCCGAGGTCGAACACGCGCGTGGCGCCGGCGGCGAAGGCCTTGCCCAGCCACATGAGCATCGGGTAGTCGCCCGGGTACACGCGATCGAGGCGGTCGCGGTACATCGCGGCCATGCCTGCGTTGTCGTAGCCGGCGGGCAGGGTCGTCGTGGGCATCGCGGCCTCGCACGCGGCCCGGGTGCGATGGACGCCGCGGAAATGGCCGCCATAGTGGCCGCTGGCAAAGGCCGCGTCGAAGCGGCGGCGCCGCCAGCCGGCGAGGCCCGGAAGCTCGAGCGCGCCGTCGAGCATGTCATGCAATCGTGTTCTCATCGACCATCCGGGGTGCTTGCGCCTCTCTCCACGTGAGGCGGCGCCACGTCGCCGCACGGGACGTGGCAGCGGGCTCTTCGGGCGGCCCGTCCACTCGAAATCGTAGCCCGCCCGCGGCGGAAGCCGGCATCGCGTGCTAGGGGGTTGCGCCGCCAGGAAGAAGTCCCGAACGCTCGCCGCGCGAGCGCAGGTCGCGTGCGGGCGCCAGGCCCGGCAGGTAGTCGACGAAAGCCTGCAGCAGCGTCGAATCGTCGGCCCGGCGCCACGCCGCGCCCGTCTCCACCAGCGTGCGCTCGCCCTTGATCGGGCGGTAGACCACGCCCTCGCGGTGCAGCGCCCTGACCGACGCCGGCACCAGCGCCACGCCGATGCCGCCGGAGACCAGGCTGACGATCGTGTGCATCTGGCGCGCCGGGAACAGGTCGGGGCTGAAGCCGTGGCGCATGCAGGTGGCCACCATCGCGTCGAAGATCATCGGGCCGTAGTGCCGCTCGAAGCCGAGGAAGCGCTCGTGGGCGAGCTTCTCCAGCGCGACCTGCGGCGATCCGGCCTGCGGGTGGTGTTCGGGCAGCGCGAGCATCAGCGCCTCGCGCTGCGTGGCGCGGTACGCCAGCGTGGGCGACATGCCCGGCGACGCGAAGATGAGCCCGACGTCCAGCGCCCCGATCTCGAGCTCGGCCAGCATCGCATCGGTCGTCGACTCGTGCAGCGCCAGCTTGACCTTCGGGAAGTCGGCCATGAAGCGGCGCAGCGTGTCGGGCAGGAACGAGTAGGCGGCCAGGCTGATGAAGCCGATCGACAGCGTGCCCGACTGCCCCTGCGCCGCGTCGTGCGCGCGCCGCTTGAGCAATTCGGTGCGGGCCAGCACGGCGCGCGCATCACGCACCGCCTCCTCGCCCTCGCGCGTGGGCACGATGCGGCGCGAGCTGCGCTCGAACAGCGTGACGCCCAGCTCCGCCTCGAGCTCCTTGATGGCCAGGCTCACCGGTGGCTGCGACAGGTTCAGGCGCGCGGCCGCACGCCCGAAGTGCAACTCCTCGGCGACGGCCACCAGGCAACGGAGGTGACGCATTTCCATCGATCTGAATTCTGGATCAATCGATCTGAAATGAAAACTTCCCCGAATGAAAGCCCTTTGCCAGACTGCGCCAAAACCCTCACCGCCGAACCGGCGGAAATGGAATCGACGCGCCACGAGCGCGCGCTGGAGACACGATGACGGACTTCACGACGGCGCAGCCGCTGCCCCGCGCCCGGACGCTCGTCCACCCGGGCCCGGTCGGCGCGATCCGCATCGAGCACCGGCATGCGAACCGCGGCCGCCACTTCCGCCTCGGCCTGGAACCGGGCCGCACGCTGCACGACGCGATCGTCGAGCCGCTGCTGGGCCTGGGCGTGCGTTCAGCGTCGATGACCCTGCTGGGCGGGCGCCTGTCCACGCTGCTGTACTGCGTGGCCCCGCCGGATCCGACCGGCGAGCGCGTCGCGAACTACACGCGGCCCATCGAGGTGGGCGCGGCCACGCTGGTCTTCGGCAACGCCACGCTGGGCTGGAACGGCCGCGGCGCGCCGCTGGTGCACTGCCACGCGACCTTCGTGTGCGACGACGGCCAGGTCCGCGGCGGCCACATCGTGGTCGACCGCAGCGTCGCGGGAGCGCCGATCCCGGTGCTGGCGACGTCGCTGGACGGCATCGAGCTGCGCATCACGCACGACGACGAGACCCACATGCCGCTGATGCGCCCGTTCGCGGCCGCGGCACGACGCAACGAGGAGACGAGCGATGCCTGAGGTCCGCCTGGTGGAGGCCGGCGCCATGGGCCGCGTCGCGTATGCGCGCGTCGCGCCCAACGAGGATCTCGTGCTGAGCATCGAGAAGCTGTGCGTCGCCGAGGGCTTCCGGCACGCGTTCGTGCGCGGCGCGCTCGGCAGCCTGGTCGACGCCTGCTTCGTGGCGCCCGGCGGCGGCACCCGGCTCGTGCGCGGCCCGGCCGTCGAGATCGTGAGCCTGGCCGGCGAGGTGCGCACGCAGGGCGACGGCTCGCTGCGAGCGGCCATCACCGGCATCGTAGCCGACACCGAAGGGCACGTGCACGGCGGCCCGTTCGTCGCCGGCGCCAATCCCGTGTGCGTCACGTTCGAGGTGACGCTGGAGGAGTGGCTGCCGTCATGACCACCCCCGGCTTGCTGCGCGAGCAGCCCCCGAGGTTCCCGGGCCGCTGCGGAGCGGCCGCGCGCCGGCCCGGGCAGGCGGCCCTTCACGTTTGAAACCGACTCGGCCGCCGACCCGGCCATCCCACCCCCCAAGGAGACCACCTTGAGCACGTCCACCCCCGTCACCGCCCATTCGCCCGTCGCCCTCGTCACCGGAGGCGCGCGCGGCATCGGCCTGGCCATCGGCCAGTGGTTCCTCGCGCACGGCCACCGCGTCGCGCTGCTGGACATCGACGGCGAGACGCTGCAGCGCACGGCCGCCGCGTTCGACGACCCCGACGCCGTGCTCGCCGTGCACGCCGACGTGAGGAGCCCGGAGCAGGTCGCCGCCGGCGTCGCGCAGGTCGTGGCGAAGTTCGGCCGCATCGACAAGCTCGTCAACAACGCCGGCATCGCGGTGTTCAAGCCGGTGATGCAGACCAGCTACGCCGAGTTCCGCGACGTGCTCGCGACCAACCTCGACGGCGCCTTCCTCTGCACCCAGGCCTGCGTGCCGCACATGCGCCAGGCGGGCCGGGGCGCGATCGTCAACGTCGCCTCCATCTCCGGGCTGCGCGCCAGCACGTTGCGCGTGGCCTACGGCACCAGCAAGGCCGCCCTGCTGCACCTGACCCGGCAGCTCGCCGTGGAACTCGGCGACGTCGGCATCCGCGTCAACGCGATCTGCCCCGGGCCGGTCGAGACGGAGATGGCCAAGCTGGTGCACAGCGTGGCCATCCGCTCCGACTACCAGGACGCGATCCCGCTGGGCCGCTACGGCACGCCCGAGGAGATGGCCAACACCGTCGGCTTCCTGTGCAGCGACGACGCCAGCTTCATCAACGGCCAGTTCCTCGCGGTGGACGGCGGCTTCGACGCCGCGGGCGTCGGCCTGCCCACGCTGCGCCGCAACGCCGCGGCGGCCGGCTCGCAATGAGCACCTCCGCGCTGCGCCTGGTCCAGCCGCCCGCCGACGTCGACGCCGACGCCGCCGTCACGCCCGCGTCCGGGCCCGCGCCCGAGGCGGAGCGGCCCGAGACCGTCGGCGCACAGACGCTGCGCCGCGGCCTGGCCGTCCTGCGGCTGCTCACGCGCGTGGGCCCGGGCGGCTTGCGCATGGGCGAGATC
>JBJMWE010000076.1:0-6065 GCA_045810285.1 Vitreoscilla sp.
CCACGTCGTGCCCAAGGCCATCTCCGACCTGCTGATGCCGCTGCGCGCCCTGGTGGAGTCCATGCAGGCGCGCGAGCGGCTGCCGCAGGTCGAGGTGGCCGTCGGCGACCAGGTGACGGCGCTGGTGCTGCGGCACCTGGAGCCGCTGAGCGAGCACGACGCGGCCCTGCTGCGCGCATTCGCCAAGGCGCATGGCGTGCAGTGGTGGCTGCAGCCCAAGGGCCCGGACACCGTGCACCTCATGGACGACGACGGCGGGCCTCAGCTGGCCTACACGCTGCCCGAGTTCGGCGTGCGCATGCCGTTCAAGCCGACCGACTTCACGCAGGTCAACCACCAGATCAACACCGTGCTGGTGGCGCGCGCGCTGCGGCTGCTGGACGTGCAGGCGGACGAGACGGTGATCGACTGGTTCTGCGGCCTGGGCAACTTCACGCTGCCGCTGGCCACGCAGGCGAAGTCGGTCCTGGGCGTCGAGGGCAGCCAGGCGCTGGTCGACCGCGCGCTCGAGAACGCGAAGCTCAACGGCGTGTCCGGGCACACCCGCTTCGACGCGCGCAACCTGTTCGAGATCACGGCCGACGACCTCGTCGCGCTCGGCACCGTCGACAAGTGGCTGGTCGACCCGCCGCGCGAGGGCGCGTTCGCGCTCGCCAAGGCGCTGGCAGAACTCAAGGCCAACCCGCGCGAAGGCTGGACGGCGCCCAGGCGCATCGTCTACGTGAGCTGCAACCCGGCCACGCTGGCGCGCGACACGGGCCTGCTGGTGCACCTGGGCGGCTACCGCTGCACGGCCGCGGGCGCGGTGAACATGTTCCCGCACACGGCGCACGTGGAGAGCATGGCGGTGTTCGAATGGGATCCGCTGTGGCTCCCCAAGGCGGACGCGCCCGTGATCGACGAGGCCGTCGGCAGCGACGCTGGCGCCGTCGAGGCCGAGGGAGCGGCGCAGGACAAAACTGAATGAACGGCGCGGGTCGCGACGACGAGTCGGAAGCGTCGCTCGACGGCGCACCGGCGTTCCGTCCCGACGTGGTGGCGGCGGTGAGGGAACGCCTCCTGGCACTGGCGGGTGTCGAGGATCGGAACTTCATCGGTCCGCCGATCGCCGGCTTGCCGCTGCAGCCCCTGGAGCTTGGCGAACTGCTGCCCGACCTGTGGGTCAGGCACGCTGCATACAGCGCGCTCGATCGTTTCATCAGTTCGTTGTGGAGTGCCTGTCGCGACGCGGGCATCGAGGCCGTGCTCGCCGGCGATGCCGCGACCCGCGCCTTCGCGGCGATCGCGGAGGAGAACATCGCGCTGGCGGCCTGGTGCCTGGGCCGGATCGCGGGCGAGCCCTCGGTCGCCGTGCGCGAGGAGATCCGCCGCATCCTGCGCCGGCCGGACATGGTGCGCGCCTGCACGCCGGCGGCGGTGGCGCTCGCGCGCGAGGCGGGGGCGGAATGGCTGGAGACCCAGCTGAGGTCGGCGCTGCACGACGACTCCGCGCTGCGGCGCGCCGAGACGGCCGCGCTGCCGCGCCTGTCGGTCGCGGCGCTGCTGGAGTTCGAGAAGGCCGACGACTGGTATTCGCCCGCGCTCTCTTCCACGTCGGATCCGGCCACCGTCCTGTCCGGCGAACCCGCCTACCTCGAGTTCGCGCACGAGGCGTTCAGGATCGCCGACGAGCGCCTCGACGCGCTGCACGCCGGCCGGTTGCCGTACGAGTCGGACAAGGCCTTCACCATCCACGAGGGCCAGGTGCTCGCGCGCGCCGCGCGCGTCGCGGCCAAGCATGATGCGCCGTGGTTCCGCACGCTGATCGGCCGCGTGCTGCCGCGGGTCTCGATCGCGCCGACGGCCGCCAAGACGCTGCCGTCGCAGTCGGTGGCCATCGCGCTGGGCTATGCGGTGCAGACCGACCCGACGCCCGAGGGCGTGCAGGCGCTGCGCGACACGCTGGCCGCGATCCGCCACGCCGGCGTCAAGAAGAAGCTGGCGCGCAACCTCAAGCCCGCGGAGCGGGGCCTCGCAGCGCGGCCCGACGTGGCGCTGCGCCTGCTGGTCGGCGACGCGAGGGCGGACAAGAAGCGCCAGGCCTTCGTCGGCACCTGCCTGGAGGCGACATGGTGCACGGGCGCCGACTGGCCGCTCGCCCAGTGGCGAACCGAATTGGCAGGCACGCCCGACGGGCTTCCGTTCGCCCTCGGCCAACTGTGGCGCGCGACCTCGAGCGGCGCACCCGCGCGCGTGCTCCGCGTCGAGGCCGTCAAGGCGGGCGGCGTCCGTTTCGTCGACCTCCAGGGGCATGTCGCCGAGTTGCCGCCGGATGCCCGCCTGGCGCTGTGGCACCCCTTGCAGTCGCCAGCGGAGGAGCGCGCCGCGTGGCAGCGCGTCGTGGCCGACAGGCGCCAGCGCACGCCGTTGCGACAGGCGTTCCGCGAGATCTACCTGCCGCGTGCCGAGGAACGCGACGATTCGGAGTCGCTGGAATTCGACGGCCACGAATTGCGCCTGCAGCCGCTGGTCGGGCTGGCGCGGCGCGAGGGCTGGACCTTGGGCGCTGGACAAGCGGGCTTGACGCGGCGCTTCGGCGACCTGCGCGTGTTCTTCCGCGTCTGGGCGGAGCTCTATCCCGGCATCGCGGGCAACGCGGGATCGGGCGAAATGTGGTTCGACGCATGGCGCGACGGGCGTTGGGAGCGCCAGACTCTCGGCGCCGTTGACCCCGTGCTGTACTCGGAGGCCTGTCGTGCCGTCGACCTGCTGGTCAGCGTCGCGGGCTTTGCCATCGACGACCTCGATGACTTCGGTGTCCTGACCGTCGCCGACCTGGGCGTTCGCCTGGTATCCGACAAGTCGCCGGTGCCTGCGCCCGCGCGCGAGCACCCGGGCGTCACCCGCAGGCGTCGCCTGCGCGCGCTGGGAGACCGCCCGCTCGGCGTGATGTCCCAGATGCGTCGCCGGGCGCTGGAGCTTGCTCTGGCGCCGCACATCGCTGCCGGCCGCGTGGCGGTCGAGGCGCGCCATGTGCGCGTCGGCGACGCCACGGTGCACCTTGCGACGGGGCGCGTGGTCGAGAACGGGCAGGCCGTCGAGCTGGAGCCGCCGCAGAAGGCGGCGCTGGCGGCCGTGCCCTGGCTGCCGTACGACGAGGTGCTGTTGCAGCGCATCGCCGACAACGTCGCGGCGTTGCTCGCGCGCTGACCGCGGCATGAAAAACGGCGCCCGCGGGCGCCGTTCTCATTGGGCGAGGACCGGCTTAGCGGCGGTCGCCCGTCAGCGAGGTCAGGATGACCAGCAGGTTCTGGAACAGGTTGTACAGGTCCAGGTAGATGCTGAGCGTGGCCATGACGTAGTTGGTCTCGCCGCCGTCGATGACGCGCTTGACGTCGATCATCACGAACAGCGAGAACACCACCGTCATCGCGGTCGAGATGGTCAGCATCAGGGCCGACGACTGCAGGAAGAAGACGTTGATCAGGCCCGCGACGATGGCGATCAGCACGCCCACCATCAGGAAGCGCGCCAGGCCCGACAGGTCGCGCTTGACGACCGTGGCCAGCGTGGCCATGCCGAAGAACACCGCCGCCGTGCCGCCGAAGGCGGTCATGATGAGGCTGGAGCCGTTGCTGTAGCCGCCCAGCACCGCGGCCAGCAGGCGCGACAGCATCAGGCCCATGAAGAACGTGAAGCCCAGCAGCATCGCCACGCCGACCGACGAGTTGCGGTAGCGCTGCACGCCGAACATCAGGCCGAAGGCACCGACGAAGAACAGCAGCACGGCCGGACCGTTGGCCATGTGCGCGAGCGCGCCGGTGGCCACGCCGAGCCAGGCGCCCAGCACGGTGGGCACCATCGACAACGCGAGCAGCCAGTACGTGTTGCGCAGAACCTTGTGCGTGTCGACGCCATAGACGGCGCCGCCGTTCAGCATGTCGAGACGTTGCACGTTGCGATCCATGAGAAAACTCCATTCTTGGGAAATCCCGCCTCGTTGGAGACGGTCGAGCCATTCTAGTTCCGCGGCCCGGGCACCGGATTGACGAACCGCAGATCGGGACGTCCGGCCGAGATGACAAGGGGGTGACAAGCACGCCTCGGCGGGCTACAATTTACAGGTTTACCCGCAATCAGCCCAGACACCCTCGAGCGCCTGAACAGCGACGTCTCCGGTCCCGTCTACCGCAGCTACGAATTCCCGCCTCCCGTGCCCCGCCGAGCCTGCTCGACGGCCACGCGGCGGAAGTCTCGCAGAACTGGGCACGCACCCTTCCGGAGTTCCCTTTGCTGCCTGTCCTGCCCCCCGCAATCCTTGCACTCGCAGACGGCACGGTCTTCTCCGGCACCTCGATCGGCGCCGCCGGCCACACGGTCGGCGAAGTGGTCTTCAACACCGCGCTGACTGGCTACCAGGAAATCCTCACCGACCCGAGCTACTGCAAGCAGATCGTCACCCTGACGTATCCGCATGTGGGCAACTACGGCGTCAGCGGCGAGGACGTCGAGGCGTCGAAGGTCCATGCCGCCGGCCTGATCATCAAGGATCTGCCGCTGCGACACTCCAATTTCCGCGCCGCCGAGACGCTGGACGCCTACCTCGCCCGCGAAGGCACCGTCGCCATCGCCGGCATCGACACGCGCAAGCTCACCCGCCTGCTGCGCACCAACGGCGCGCAGAACGGCTGCATCGCTGCGTTCCCGGCCGGGCACGTGGTGACCGACGCCGACCGCGCCGACGCCATCGCCAAGGCGCGCGCCGGCGAGAACATGGCGGGCCTGGACCTCGCCAAGGTCGTCAGCGTCAAGCAGACGTATGCGTGGACGCAGACCGAGTGGAAGCTCGTCGGCGGCTACGGCACGCAGGACGCACCGAAGTTCCACGTCGTCGCATACGACTTCGGCGTCAAGTTCAACATCCTGCGCATGCTGGCCGAGCGCGGCTGCCGCATCACGGTGGTGCCGGCGCAGACGCCCGCCGCCGACGTGCTGGCCCTGAATCCGGACGGGGTGTTCCTGTCCAACGGCCCCGGCGACCCGGAGCCCTGCGACTACGCGATCGCCGCCACGCGCACCATCGTCGAGTCCGGCATGCCCACGTTCGGCATCTGCCTGGGCCACCAGATCATGGCGCTGGCCGCCGGCGCGAAGACGTTCAAGATGAAGTTCGGCCACCATGGCGCGAACCATCCGGTCAAGGAGACCGCCTCGGGCCGCGTCTCGATCACCAGCCAGAACCACGGCTTCGCCGTGGACCCCGCCACGCTGCCGGCCAACCTCGTGGCCACGCACGTCTCGCTGTTCGACGGCACGCTGCAGGGCCTGGCCCGCACCGACAAGCCGGCGTTCTGCTTCCAGGGCCACCCGGAAGCCTCGCCCGGCCCGCACGACATCGCCTACCTGTTCGACCGCTTCATCGATTCGATGACCGCGAACGCGAAGAAGAACTGATCCCATGCCAAAGCGCACCGACCTCAAGTCCGTCCTCATCATCGGGGCGGGCCCGATCATCATCGGCCAGGCCTGCGAGTTCGACTACTCCGGCGCCCAGGCCTGCAAGGCCCTGCGCGAGGAGGGCTACAAGGTCATCCTCGTCAACTCGAACCCGGCCACGATCATGACGGACCCGGCCACGGCCGACGTCACGTACATCGAGCCCATCACGTGGCAGGTGGTCGAGAAGATCATCGAGAAGGAGCGCCCCGACGCGATCCTGCCGACGATGGGCGGCCAGACGGCGCTGAACTGCGCGCTGGACCTGCACAAGCACGGCGTGCTCGCGAAGTACGGCGTGGAGATGATCGGCGCCAACGAGCACGCCATCGAGAAGGCCGAGGACCGCCTGAAGTTCAAGGACGCGATGACCAAGATCGGTCTCGGCTCCGCGAAGTCGGGCATCGCGCACACGATGGAAGAGGCGTGGGCCGTCCAGAAGGCGATCGCGGCCGAGATCGGCGGCACCGGCTTCCCGATGGTGATCCGCCCGAGCTTCACGCTCGGCGGCTCGGGCGGCGGCATTGCCTACAACCCGCAGGAGTTCGAGGAGATCTGCCGCCGCGGGCTCGATCTGTCGCCGTCCAACG
>JBJMWE010000077.1:0-12510 GCA_045810285.1 Vitreoscilla sp.
CAGGATCGGGGACAGCACGCCGTAGTGCTCGGGCATGCGGATCACCTGCAGGCCGGTGTCGCTCTCGATGCGGGAATCGGCATCGGCGAAGACGAAGAGTTCGCCGCCGCGGGCGCGGACTTCCTGCATGTTGCTCTTGAGCTTTTCCAGCAGCGCGTCGTTCGGGGCGACGGTGACGACGGGCATCGCGGAGGTCACGAGGGCCAGCGGGCCGTGCTTGAGCTCGCCGGCGGGGTAGGCCTCGGCGTGGATGTAGCTGATCTCCTTGAGCTTCAGCGCGCCTTCGAGGGCGATCGGGTAGTGCAGGCCGCGGCCGAGGAAGAGGGCGTTTTCCTTGGTGGCGAACTCGTCGCTCCAGGCCATGATCTGCGGCTCCAGCGCCAGCACGGCCTGCACGGCGGCGGGCAGGTGGCGCAGGGCCTTGAGGTGTTCGGCCTCGGTGGCGTCGTCGAGGTGGCCGCGCATCTGCGCGAGCGCGAGCGTGAGGGTGAACAGGCCCACCAGCTGGGTGGTGAACGCCTTGGTCGACGCGACGCCGATCTCGGCGCCGGCGCGCGTGATGAAGTTGAACCGGCACTCGCGCACCATCGCGCTGGTCTGCACGTTGCAGATGGTCAGCGTGTTGGTCATGCCCATGCCGCGCGCGTGCTTCAGCGCGGACAGCGTGTCGGCCGTCTCGCCGCTCTGGCTGATGGTGACGACCAGCGTGCGCGGGTTGGGCACGCTGTCGCGATAGCGGTATTCGCTGGCGACTTCGATGCTGGTGGGGATCTTGGCGATGCTCTCGAGCCAGTAGCGCGCCACGCTGCCCGCGTAGTAGCTGGTGCCGCAGGCCAGGATCAGCACCTGGTCGACGTCCTTGAACGCGCCATACGCGCCGTCGCCGAACAGCTCGGGGCTGATGCCGTTGATACCGTCCAGGGTATCTCCGATCGCCCGCGGCTGCTCGAAGATCTCCTTCTGCATGTAGTGGCGGTACGGGCCCAGCTCGGCGGCGCCGGTGTGGGCATGCACGGTGCGCACCTCGCGCTGCACGGGCTTGAGCGAGCCGTCGGCCTGCAGGCCGTTGATCCAGTGCTTGCCCAGCTGCACGTCGACGACGTCGCCTTCCTCGAGGTAGACGACCTGGTCGGTGACGCCGGCGAGCGCCATCGCGTCGGAGGCCAGGAAGTTCTCGCCGTCGCCCAGGCCCAGCACCAGCGGCGAGCCGGCGCGCGCGCCGATCACGCGGTGGGGCTCGTCGCGGCAGAACACGGCGATGGCGTACGCGCCCTTCAGGCGGACGACGGCGCGCTGCACCGCGTCGAACAGGTCGCCGTCATACAGGTGGTTGACCAGGTGCGCGATGACCTCGGTATCGGTCTGGCTCTGGAAGTGAAAGCCCTTGGCCTTGAGCTCTGCGCGCAGCTCGTCGTGGTTCTCGATGATGCCGTTGTGCACGAGCGCAATGCGCGCGGCGTTGGCGGGACTGGTCGCCGACTCGGGGCCCAGGGAGCCCGAGAAGTGCGGGTGCGCGTTGTGCACCGCCGGCGCGCCGTGCGTCGCCCAGCGCGTGTGCGCGATGCCGGTGCCCGACTGCACGTGGTCGGCCGCGATCTGCTCCTGCAACTCGGCCACGCGCGCGGTGCTGCGGGTGCGGCGCAGGACGCCGTCCTGGTGCACGGCCACGCCGCACGAGTCATAGCCGCGGTACTCCAGCCGCTTCAGGCCTTCGACGAGGATGGGAACGATGTTGCGGGTGCTGACGCCGGCGACGATGCCACACATGGAAGGCTCCTGGAACGGGTTGCGGGGTTGCGCGATGCATCGAATTCTGGGCGTCTGGGCTGGAATGATGCTTGCAACTAATGACTAAATATGATTAAAAATTGCGCCGCAATGGATGCATGCATGAAAAATGCATAATCAAGCGATGCAAGAAATTAAGCATCTCCCCAAGATGGGGGAAGGCGAGCCCGACGACATCGACCGTCGACTGCTCGACCTCCTGCAGGACGATGCCAGCCGCACCAACCAGGCGCTGGCCGAGGCAGCCGGGGTGTCGCCGGCCACCGCGCTGCGCCGCGTGCGCCGGCTGACCGAGACGGGCGTCATCGAGCGCCAGGTGGCCGTGCTCGCCCCGCGCCTGTTCGACGAGGGCCTGACCGCCATCACGGAGGTGTCGCTCGACCGCCAGGGCGCCGAGCTGCTGGACGCCTTCGAGGCGCGTGCGACGGCCGAGGCCGGCGTGCAGCAGTGCTATCGCGTCTCGCCCGGCCCCGATTTCGTGCTGGTGGCCTGGGTGCGCGACATGGCCGAGTGGGGCGCGCTGGTGCAGCGCCTGTTCACGCAGGACGCCAACGTGCGCAACGTGAAGACCTACTTCAGCGTCCGGCGAGCGAAGTTCGAGCCGCGCATCACGCTGGCGCCGCGCTCAAGCTGAAGGCCGCGCGCGCCGATATCCCGGCAGGGACGCCACGCGCCGAGGCGCCCGCCCGCCTGAATCGCTGCATGCGCCTGCTCCTCTCCCTCGTCCTGCTTGCCGCCGCCGCCACCGCGCACGCGGCCGATGCCGCGCAGGCGTTGCCGGCCTGCGGGCAGGCGGTGCGCTTCGTGGCCGGCTGGTTCCCCGATCCGCCCACCGAGTTCGACAAGACCTCCGCATTCCTGGTCAAGCAGGGCGCGCCCGCGAGCGAGGGGGCGACCGCGCTGGGGCTGGTCACGGTCGACACCGAGATCACGGTGGTGCCGGAGAAGCGCTGCCGCGGGCTCAGCGTCACGCTGCGCTTCACGCATCCGGTGCTGCGCGTGATCCGCGACCTGTCGCCGGGCACCTGCGCCCACGCGCACGTGCTGCGCCACGAGTACACGCACGTGCACATCTACCGCGACATCGCCCAGCGCTTTCGCGAGCTGGCCTATCCGTTTCCCGACTCGGCCACGCCCGAACCGGTGCTGCGCTATGCCAAGCAGCAGCTCGCCAAGCTGCAGGAGGCGCAGCGCCTGTTCGACAGCCCCGAGGAATACGGCGGCAACCTCACCGCATGCAGGGGCGAGATCCCGCGGCTGCTCGCGGCCGGGAAGAAGGCCGGCTGAGCGCGCGGCCTCAGTCGAAGACGATCTGCAGCGAATTGGCCGCGTCGCGCAGCGGGATGAAGAACGACAGGCCGGCGGCCTTGTCGATCTTGAGCACCGCCAGGCCGACCACGGTCGCGTTGCCATCGAGCAGCGGGCCGCCGCTGTTGCCGGGGTTGATCGCGACGTCGCTCTGGAAGTACTCGAGCCCGTTGACCTCGCGCGTGCCGCTCAGCACGCCCCGCGTGAAGGTGCCCGCGAGTTCCTGGCCCAGCGGCGAACCGATGGCGAACACGTCGGCGCCCACCGGCGGCTCGGCCACGCTGACGTGCAGCGGCTGCACGCCCGCCGGCTCGGTCTTGACGAGCGCGACGTCGCGGCGCGTGTCGTCGCGCAGCACTTCGCCCACCAGCACCCGGCCGCTGGCCAGCTTGATCTTCACGTAGTGCGCCGTGCCGACGACGTGGTGGTTGGTCAGCAGGTAGCCGTCGGCGATGTAGAAGCCGGAGCCGGAGACGCCGTCCCGCAGGACGGTCGCGACCGCCTGGCGCAAGGCCGGCGCATTGGCCTGCGAGCCGCCGGCCACGGCTGGAGAGGACTTCAGGTGCAGCGCGGCCAGTGTCGCGGCGCCCGCGTCGGCGGCGGTCGGCGTCGCGGCCGAGGGGCCCTCGATCGCGCGCAGCGCCTTGAAATCGGGGTCGGTGAACAGGCTGCGCAGGGCGACGTCGTACGCCCGGCTCTCGTAGTCGCGTCCCGTGATCTTTTCCCAGGCGTCCCCGTGCACGCTGCCCGACGTCACCTTGGTGAAGACGACCTTCTGCAGCTTGGGCGCGAAGACTTCCCATTTCACGGTGATGTCGACGCTGCCCTTGTGGTCGGCCCCGTCTGCGCACTCGTCGATCGCGAGCGCCTGCAGCACGCCGCCGATGCGGTAGTCCGGTTGGGCCTTGGGCGCGGGTGAATCGAACGCCGACAGCTCGGTCGCCACGGTGGCCAGGCCCTGCGCCGCCAGCTCGGTCCTGAACGCGATCGCCGCCTCCGCGGTGTTGATCTCCTCGAGCTTGGCGGTCGCACGCACCTCGCGATGGCCGATGCAGAACATGCCCGAGGAGACGAAGCCGATCTTGTCGCCCACGGGAATCGCGGAGCGGATGCGGGCGAACTCGAAGCGCGGCGAGGCGGCGGACGCCGATGCGGCGGCGGACGCCGGCGCGTCGAAGGCGCTGATGCCCGAGGCGGGCGCCTGGGCGCTCGCGGTCGTGGAAAGCGCCAGTACGTTGGCGAGGATGGCGATGGCCGCCGCGTCGCGCATGATCATGTTCTGCAACTCCGACCCCTCCCTGGGGCGCAGGCAGGATTACATCAGATGCGCGCTCACGGCACGGTGCGCCGGCGATCCGAGCGTGACGGACTGCCTTGGGGTTCAGGCTGCCTTCAGGATCGCCAGCCCCTTGAGGTATTCGCCCTCGGGGAAGAACAGCGTCGTCGGATGGTCGGGCGCGCCCTCGAGGCGCTCCAGCAGTGCGCCGTCGACCTCGGCGTCCATCGCGGCGCCGGCCACGATCTTGTGGAACAGGTCGGCGCTGATGCCGCCGGAGCACGAGAACGTCAGCAGCAGGCCGCCCGGCTTCAGCAGCTTCAGCGCCAGGCGGTTGATGTCCTTGTAGGCGCGCGACGCGCGGTCGGCGTGCGCGGCGGTCGGCGCGAACTTCGGCGGGTCCAGCACGATGGCGTCGAAGCGCTCGCCGCCCTGCAGCAGTTCGCGCAGCAGCGCGTTGACGTCGGCGTCGCGCGCCTCGTGCCGCTTGGGGTCGAAGCCGTTGAGCTTCACGTGCGCGCTCGCGAGCGCCAGGGCGGGAGCCGACGAGTCGACGCTGATGACCCGCGTCGCACCGCCCGCCAGGGCAGCCACGGAGAATCCGCCCGTGTAGCTGAAGCAGTTCAGCACCGACTTGCAGCCGTATTGCTTCACGAGCTGCGCGAAGCGCGCGCGGTTCTCGCGCTGGTCGAGGTAGTAGCCGGTCTTGTGGCCTTCGGCGACATCGACGGTGAGCTTCCAGCCGCTCTCGTGGATGGTGGCGACCGACGCGGCCGGGTCGTCGCTGCCGCCGCGCAGCCAGGCCCGCATCGGGGGCAGGCCTTCGAGCGAGCGCACGCTGGCGTCGCTGCGTTCGTAGATCCTTGCGCAACCCGTGAGCTTGACCAGCAGGTCGGCGATCACCGGCTTCCAGCGCTCGACGCCGGCGGCCAGGAACTGCGCAGACAGGATGTCGCCGTAGCGGTCGACCACCAGCCCGGGCAGGCCGTCGGCTTCGCCGTGCACCAGCCGCATGCCGTCGCTGGCGACGGCCAGGCGCTCGCGCAGTGCCAGCGCGGTCGCGAGCTTGCGCTCGAAGAACGCGGCGTCGATGCGTTCCGACTGCTCCCAGCTCCAGGCCCGCACGCGGATCTGCGACTCCGGGCTGTAGGCGCCCCACGCCAGGAACTTGCCCTCGCTGTCCTCGACGCGCACGGTCTCGCCGGCGTCGGCCTTGCCTTTCTCGACACTGCCCTGGAACACCCACGGGTGGTGGCGGGAGAGCGAGCGTTCCTTGCCGGCGCGGAGCTTGATGACTTTCATGGGGGCGATTGTCCCCGACGGCTTGATTTCGCCCCGCAAGACCGGCCGCGGCCCCGGCTCAACCGAACGACGACGAGCCCTTGTTGGCCTTGAAGTACATCGCCACCGCGATGCCGATCTTGAGCAGCAGCGCGATCCACGGCGCGTGCAGCACGCCTCCGACCACGATGGTGACGCCGATGAACGCCGCCCAGAAGGCGACCACCGAGCGCCACCCGAGGTCCGACCCGTACAGGATCGAGATGGTGAGCATCATGCAGAAGGAGCCGATGTGGAACAGCATGTCGTGGTGTCGGAGAGGGTCAGGGGAAGGCCGGCGTCACCCGAAGGCGACGCGGCGGCGGGATGGGCGAAGCAAGGGACGGGCGGCCGGCTTCAGAGGAACTGCCACCACGGCCGCTTGTTCGCGGGGATGGCCCGGGCGCGCGAGACCGCAGGCGCGTCGCCGAGCTCGCGGCCGCAGTCCGGCCCGAGGCGGAAGAAGCGGTAGGTGGGCGTCAGCAGCGTCTCCCAGGGACAGACGCCGAACATCGCGTCGAGGCCGTCCTGCAGCATGCGGCCGGTGAGGTCGCGGCCGGGGACGACCACCTCGCGCTCGCCGAGGAAGTACACGCGGGCGTCGTCGGCGCCGGCCAGGGCCTCGGCCTCGATGTAGTGGCGCGCGCCCAGCCAGCGTTGCTCGAACAGCTGCGGCGCGCCGCTCTGCACCAATTCGTGTGTGCCCGATTCGCCGCTGCGCTGCAGCCGCGTGCGCACGCGCTGGCCGTGCTCGAAGATGGCGTAGCCATGGTTGCCGTTGGCGTCGTAGTGGCAGAAGGCCACCATCAGATCGGGCGCCCCGAGGGCTGCATGCAGGCGGGTGACGTCGCGCGCGTCGCTGCGGATCAGCGGCCAGGCGAGGTCGTCGTTGCTGATGAAGCAGACCTCGCCGAAGGTCTGCACCATCACGTCGGAATGGTTGCGGATGTCGAAGCGGGCCGACACGGGAAGCGGTATCTCCGTGGCGGGCTCGTCGAAGACGGCCGCCATGAACCCTTCCATGTCCGCGACGGAATCGGAGATGCGAAATGCGATGCCGGCCTGTGCGATGCCCATGCCCGAAGGTTAGCGGCCGGGCAGGGAGGCCGGTGCGCTGAAAGTGCGGCGCAGTTCACGCGTCGCGGCGCTAGGGCGTCCCCATCGCCTCGCGCCATTGCATCGCGTCGTGGATGCGGTGGCGCGTGGCCGGGTGGTCGAAGAAGACGAACTCCTCGATCGGACCCGGGTCGGGCTTGCGGTACTCGGTGAGCTTGAGCGCGGCTTCGGCGAAGCCGTTCGGCTCGCGGGCCAGGTTCAGGCCGAAGCGGTCGGCCTCGATCTCCTGCGTGCGCACGATCGTGTTGCTGATCGGCGTGGTCACCAGCATGAACGCGGAGAACACCGCCAGCAGCAGCGGCAGGCCGGCGACGTCGGCCACGCCCTGCAGGGCCCAGGCCGCGCCGAGGCGGTGCAGCAGCGCGTCCATCGCCCATTTGGCGAACATGAAGCCCGCCAGCGCCAGCAGCGCCAGCTCGCACAGCGACTTGACCGCGTGGTTCAGCACGTAGTGGCCCAGCTCGTGGCCCATGACGGCGCGGATCTCGGGCAGCGAGGTGCGCAGGAGGTTGTCGTTCAGGCGCACGGCCGCGGTGCCCAGCAGGCCCGACACGTTGGCACTGACGCGCGTGGTCTGCCTCGAGGCGTCGAATTCGTAGACGTCGGTGACGGGCACGTCGTCGGCGCGCGCCATCGCCAGCACGGCGGACCGGACCGCCGGGTCGGACACCGGCTTGTAGGTGTTGAACAGCGGGTCGATGACGACGGGTGCCACCACGATGAGGAGCACCAGCATCGCCATGGTGACGGCGGTGCCCCAGATCCACCAGCGCTCGCGGGCGCGGCGCATCACGGCGTAGAAGATGGCGGTACCGAGCGCGAACATCACGACCGACACGCCGAGCTCGATGAGCTGCTCGGCGAACCACGGGCCGAAGGTCTGCGTGGCCATGCCGTACTGACGCTCCCGATACCACCCCTGGTACACGGTCAGCGGCAGCGCCAGCACCCAGCTGGCCAGCGCGAAGAACGCGCCGTAGAGCGCGTCGCGCGCGACGGCGACGCGCCCGATGCGCGCGCAGGCGTCCCGCACGCGCGCGGACAGCCCGCCGCGCAGGATCAGCCACGTGACGCCCAGCCCCAGCAGGAAGTTCCACAGCTGCAGCCAGTAGCCGCCCTCGAAGTAGGCGTTGGAGCGGGCCACGGCGTCGGCCGGCAGCCGTTCCAGGTAGGCCTGCGTGGCGGCATCGGCGTCGCGCGGCAGGCGTGCGTGCCAGCCGTCGTCGGCCGGGCGGACGTGGAACGACGGCGCCGGGGCGCTGGCCGCGGCCGGGGAGGCGGCGGGCGCGGGCTGCGCCCCGGCGGCGCCCGCGAGGGACAGCGCCAGCCAGGCGGCGACGGTGGCGGAACGGACGGCCTTCATCGTGGAGTCTCCCTGCGTGTCGTTGGACGTGTCGATGTGCAGTCATTCTGCTCAGCGGCGCCGGCGACGCCAGGGGCCGTCCGACGAACCGTCCGATCGGCGGGGCGAACGGCGGGACGTGCGCGACGGCGCATCTGCGTATTTGCGCGCGTCACGAACGCGCCCCTATCATCGCGCCCATGCTTCCCGCTTCCCCGCCTCCCGATTTCCGCTCGCCCGCATTCCTGCGCGCCCACATCGCCGACACGATGGCGTTCTACGAGGGCCGCTGCATCGACCCCAGCGGGGGGCTGTTCCAGTTCTTCAGGGACGACGGCAGCGTCTACGACGCCCGCACGCGCCACCTCGTCAGCAGCACGCGCTACGTCTTCACGCACGCGATGGGCTGGCGCCACATCGGCAAGCCGCAATGGCAGGCCACGGCGCGCCATGCGCTGGCCTTCGTCGAACAGGCGCACGCGCAACCGAACGGCGGCTACGCGTGGGTGCTGGACTGGCACGACGGACAGGGCCGGGTCACCGACGCCACCAACCACTGCTACGGCCTGGCTTTCGTCCTGCTGGCCCACGCCCACGCGCTGATGGCCGGCCTGGCGGACGCCGCCGACGGCCTGGAGCGCTGCTGGCAGTTGATGGAGCGGCGTTTCTGGCGCCCGGAACACGCGCTCTACGCCGACGAGGCGACGCCCGATTGGACGGTGGGACCGTACCGCGGCCAGAACGCGAACATGCATGCCTGCGAGGCCATGCAGGCGGCGTGGCGCGCGACCAGGGATCGCAAGTACCTGGATCGCGCCGTCGCGCTGGCCGAGGCCGTCACCGGCCGGCTTGGCGCCACGTCGGCGCACCTGCCCGGCGTGATCCCCGAGTGCGCGTCGCTGGTGTGGGAACACTTCCGCGAGGACTGGTCGATCGACCCGGACTACAACCGCGGCGACCGCAGCAACATCTTCCGCCCCTGGGGCTTCCAGACGGGCCACCAGACGGAATGGACGAAGCTGCTGCTGCAGCTGGACCGCCTGTGCGCCGAGGCCGGCCTCGCGCCCGCGCCCGAGCGCCTCGCCCGCGCGCGAGCTTTCTTCGATGCGGCGATGCGCTACGGCTGGGACGACGCGCACGGCGGCCTCGTCTACGGCTTCGCGCCCGACGGCACGCTGTACGACGGCGACAAGTACCACTGGGTGCAGGCCGAGAGCCTGGCGGCCGCCGCCTGGCTGGCGGTGGCGCTGCAGCAGGCCGGCGCGCCGGCCGCGGACGTCGCACGGTACTGGGACTGGTACGACCGGATCTGGGCGTACGCCTGGGCGCACTTCGTCGACCACCGATACGGGGCCTGGTATCGCATCCTGGCCGCGGACAACGCGAAGGTCACCGACGAGAAGAGCCCGGCGGGGAAGGTCGATTACCACGACATGGGGGCGTGCTACGACGTGCTGGGCGCGCTGCGGGAGATCTGACGGGCGGGCGGCCCCGAGGGGGCGCACGGCGTCATGGGGGTGGATGGCCGGTCGTCTGACCCGCCACCCCGCTGCCGCGGCTCAATAGTAGTCGGCGTAGTACAGGCCCACGGTCAGCTTCGCGCCCTTGCCGTTGCGCTTGCCCTGGTCGTCCGGGCCGGTGTGGTCGAACGTCCTGTTGCCTTGCCCGAAACGGCTGGGCGGGGTGTCGTTGTACAGGTCTTCCATCAAGGCCTGCGCCTTGGCGGTGTAGGCCAGCAGCAGGACGAGGTTCCTCGGCTCCGCGCTGTCGGGGTGGAAGCGCTGGACCTTGGCGATGTCGGCGCCCACCTTGTCGGTAATCGCGCCGCCGAAGTCCTTGCCGCGGCTCATGAATGACGCGTCCGCGATCTGGCCGGGCCGGCTGGCGCTCTCGACCTTGACCTCGACGGCGTACGACGTACCGTTGTAGGGAATCAGCAGATCCAGCGTCTCGGAGGACCCTTCATAGCCCTTCTCGCGGCGGGGCCGGTGGCCGCGCGATGCCAGCTCCTCGAAGAGCAAGGCGTGGAGCGGGATCTCCCATTCGGCCTGTTGGGAAATCAGGGAGAGGATCCTGTCTTCGAGGGAAACGCAGAGCTGCACGAGAAATTGGCCGATGTCCATGAAACTGCCTTCGCAACGTTGAAGCGGTGCGAGACCAGCGCCGTGACGGACGGCCGATGCTCGACAACCGCGGTGGGGATTGGCCCGCCAGCATGGTGCGCCGATGCCGGGCGGGCCATCCCTCGTTCAGGCGTTGCCGCCCGTCGCGTCAGAAATGGTGGATCCCCAGGATCCCGATCAGGCCGATCGCGATCAGGTAGAAGCCGACGATGTAGGGCAGCAGCTTGGGCAGCACGAGCACGAGGATGCCGGCGACCAGGGAGATGAGGGGCGTGAGCGAGAGATGGATGTTCAAGTGAAACCTCTGGGATCTTGATCGTGATGCGTGCGCATCGACAGGCGGGGATGGTACCCATGGGCATGCGGGTCGCCGAGGCACGAGTTCACGACTTGTCCGCCGCGCCGCCTGCGACGGCGGCGGGGGGCGCCCCTGCTGGACGGGCGGGGCGAGTATAGGGCGGGGATCGACGCCGGAATTCGCGAAGGAGGCGGCCCGGCCGGGGTGGATCCTGCGACTGCGCGCAGGATGACGGGTCTTGCGGGATGGCGGGGTCTTGCGGGATGGCGGGGTCTTGCGGGATGGCGGGGTCTTGCGGCGAAATCGCCATGGCTGGAGGCGCCGCGCGTGGCCCTGCCCCGGTCTTGCGGCGAGATTCGCCGTGACTGGAAGCGCCTGCGCTCAGTCCTGCTCCGGCGTCAACTCGACCACCTGGTCCCCTGCTGCAGGCACGCAGCCATCCGCGATGTCGTCCCAGCCGCGATGCAGCACCACGCGGCGGCCGACGTGGCAGATCTCGACCCGGCGGGCGCCGGGCACGCGCGCCTGCACGAAGGTCTCGATCGACGACGGCATGCTGACGTTGTAGCGGTTGTGCGCGAGCTCGTGCGGCGGGTGGTCGTCGTTGGACAGCCACGGCACCAGCGCCGGCAGCCAGGTCATCGCATGGGCACTGACCGTGAACACCGTGGGAAGGTAGCCCTGGCCGCGCAGCCAGGCCTGCGCGCGGGTGCGCGCATCGGCATCGGTGGCGCCGCCCGTGTCGATGTCGCCGGCGGCCCATGCATCGGCCAGCAGCTCGATCACCCACTGGTTGCAGTTCTGGTGCCGCGTGCTGAACGGGTAGGCGTTGGCGCTGTAGCTGGCGCCCAGCACGCCGAGCGCGTGCTGCTTGTCGACGGCGGTGCCGCGCAGCGATTCGGCGCGCTCGGGCGGCAGGAACACGAGCGAGACGTACCCGGTGTCCGGATCGTCGGTGCCCAGCAGGAAACCCGTGAGGCCTTCGTCGTAGACGCGCGGCCGGTGCTCGTCGCACGAGAAGTAGAGCTCGCGCACGGACCAGGGCCGCTCGCCGTTGTCCTTGAGCACCACGGCGGCGTGCGAGTAGCGCACGTCCAGGCGGTGCAGGTCGAGCCCGGAGCGCGCGATGAGCGCCGCGGGCGATGCGGCGGCGGCGATCTCGTCGCGCACGACGGCGCCGAAGCGCAGCATGACGTCGCGCTGGTCGGCGCTCGGCTCGCGTGGGCGGTCGCAGACCTCGAACGAGAACGCGTGCGCCGCCGTCGCGGACAGCAGCCCGGCCAGGATCGCGACACCGGCCAGGCCGCGGGCGAGGCGCCTCAAAGCGCCACGGGCGCCATCTTCGTGTCGCGGACGACGTCGTCGGCGAGTGCCAGGAAGAACGCGGCGCGCGGCTGGGTGGTGGCGAACTCGACGCCGTACGGGCGCTGCAGCGCGGTGACGATGGCGCCGGCGGCCACATGGCCCGTCGCGGCCGCCGCGCGCGGCACCTTGACGTAGACCTCGATGCCGGCGCCGGTGGCCACGGGCTGCAGGTGCAGCTCGACGAAGCCGGGCTGGCCGTCCACTTCGGCGACGTCGGTCACCTTGTAGTCGCCCTTGACCTGCTTGTCGTCCGGCGAGCTGGAGTGGCTGGAGCCCTTGAGCGAGTCGGAGACGCTGCCCGAGGACTCGGTCAGGCTGTCGGAGAGCGACGAGGCGGCCGAGCTGGCTGCAAGCGCCGCCAGGGGCGTGGCGCAGGCCAGCAGGACGAAGGTGGCGAGGCTCTTCTGGAGGGGGCGCATCGTGGCTCCTGGGCAGTTGGATCGGCCGATTCTGCGCCAACGCGGCCGTCGGCGGAATGGCCATTACCTTGCGTAACGGGCGAAGGCGTCTGCGAGCAGGGCCGAGGTAGGGCGGGTAGGGCGGGGTAGGTCGGGGTAGGGCGAGGTAGGGCGGG
>JBJMWE010000078.1:0-3507 GCA_045810285.1 Vitreoscilla sp.
ACCTTGAACTTCTTGATGCAGGAGAAGATGTAGTCCCAGCGGCCGGCGTTCAGGCCCGCGCTGTGCTCGCGCAGCTCGTACAGGATCTCGTCCATCTCGAACGCGGCGAGGATGGTCTCGATCAGCACGGTGGCCTTGATGGTGCCCTGCGGCAGGCCCAGCTTGTCCTGGGCACGCACGAAGATGTCGTTCCACAGGCGCGCCTCGAGATGGCTCTCCATCTTGGGCAGGTAGAAGAACGGGCCGGCGCCGCGGGCGATCTGCTCCCTGGCGTTGTGGAACAGGAACAGGCCGAAGTCGAAGATGCCGCCGGACACCCGCTGGCCGTCGACCAGCACGTGCTTCTCGTCCAGATGCCAGCCGCGCGGGCGCACCTGCAGCGTGGCGATGCGGTCGTTGAGCTTGTAGGTCTTGCCGTTCTGCTCCAGCGCCAGCGTGCGGCGGATCGCCTGGCCGAGATTGATCTGGCCCTGGATCTGGTTCTCCCACTTCGGGGCATTGCTGTCCTCGAAGTCGGTCATGTAGCTGTCGGCGCCCGAATTGAAGGCGTTGATGACCATCTTGGCCTCGACCGGGCCGGTGATCTCGACGCGGCGGCAGGCGAGTGCGGCCGGCAGCGGGGCGACCTTCCAGTCGCCGTTGCGGATGTGCGCGGTCGACGGCAGGAAGTCCGGGCGCTCGCCGGCGTCCAGGCGCGCCGTGCGCTCGACGCGCGCGGCCAGCAGTTCCTGGCGGCGGCCGTTGAAGTGGCGATGCAGGTCGGCGACGAAGGCCAGCGCCTCCGGCGTGAGGATCGCGTCGAAGCCGGGCTGGATCGCGCCGGAGATGGTCATGCCCTGGGGCAGCTTGAGGCTCATTGGAAGCTCCTGGAGATTGAGTCGATGATGGGTTGAAGCCGGGGTGAACGCGTGGGCCGTCGTCGGGTCCGGGTCGTTGAAGCGGGCTGTTGACCCGCGCCGACCGCGTTCAGAAGAATTCGAGGACGTCGCGCAGCGAATGCCCGACGCGCGTGGGTTCCGTGCCGAGGCGCTCCATCGGCGCGTCGGCGCGGTTGACCCACAAGGTGGTGAAGCCGTACCAGGTCGCGCCGATCGCGTCCCAGCAGTTGGACGAGACGAACAGGATCTCGGCGGCCGCCAGGCCCAGCGCCACCGGGCCGATGGCGTAGGCGGCGGGGTCGGTCTTGTAGCGGCGCGTGGCGTGCACGCTCAGGACCGGATCGATCAGCTCGGTGAGGCCGGCGCTGCGGATGGCCACGGCCAGCATCTCGGGGTCGCCGTTGGACAGGATGCCCGCGCGGATGCCGCGGTCGGCCAGCGCCTGCAGCACGCCGCGGTTCTCCGGGAACGCGGACAGGTGGCGGTACTCGTTCATCAGGCTGTCGGCACCGGCGTCGTCCAGCGGCAGGCGCAGCGCGGCGGCCGAGACCTGGAGCGCGTCGCGCGTGAGCTGCCAGAACGGGCGGTAGCGGCCGCTCATCGACACCAGGCGCGAGTACTCGATCTGGCGGTCGCGCCACGCGCGCGCGAGGCGCTCGCCCGCGCCGGGAAACATCTGCTCGGCCCGCAGCGCCACGCTGTAGACGTCCAGCAGCGTGCCGTAGACGTCGAACAGCACCGCCTTCGGGGCGACCGGACGGGGAGCGTTGGCAGGATGGGAGGCCATTCCCGAAATCTATTGCATCCCTGGATGACGATTACCACCATAATTTGCGATTGATTGATGACTTTTTTGCAAAAGCCAGATGGACAAGCTGAAGCAGATGGAGACCTTCGTGGCGGTCGCCCAGCGCGGCAGCCTGACCGCGGCCGCGCAGGCCGAAGGCGTGGCGCCGGCCGTCATCAGCCGCCGGCTCGATGGCCTGGAGGCGCGGCTGGGCGTCAAGCTGCTGGCGCGCACGACGCGGCGCGTGTCGCTGACGCACGAGGGCAGCGCCTTCCTGGAAGACTGCCAGCGCCTGCTGCAGGACTTCGCCAGCGCCGAGGCCAGCGTGTCGGCGGGCGGCGTCAAGGCGAGCGGCCACCTGCGCATCACGGCACCGGCCGGGTTCGGCCGCCGCCACGTGGCGCCGCTGGTGCCGCAGTTCCTGGCCGAACACCCGGACGTGAGCCTGTCGCTGAACCTGTCGGACCGCGTGGTGGACATCGTCAATGAAGGCGTCGACTGCGCCGTGCGCGTGGGCGATCTGCAGGATTCCAGCCTCGTCAGCGTGCGCCTGGCCGACAACCGCCGCTTGTGCGTGGCCGCGCCCGCCTACCTGAAGCGGGCCGGCGTGCCCCGTACGCCGGCCGACCTCGCGCGCCACGCCTGCCTGACGCTCAGCTCGGAAGCGAGCCAGACGCGCGGCTGGGCCTTCACCGTCGCCGGCGATCTCACGCACCTGCGCCTGACCGGCCGCCTGGATTGCACCGACGGCCAGGTGCTGCACGACTGGTGCGTGGCCGGGCTGGGCGTGGCCTGGCGCAGCGCCTGGGAGGTGGGTGCCGACCTGGCCGAAGGCCGCCTGGTAAGCGTGCTCGACGAGTTTGCCGCGCCGTCCAACGGCATCTACGCCGTGTTCCCGCACGCGCGCCACCTGGCCCTGCGCGTGCGCCTGTGGATCGACTTCCTGAAGCACACCTGGGGCGACGCACGGTACTGGCAGCGCACGTCCTGAGCGGCGCGTGCCGGGCGCTCCCCATCAAGGTGCCGCCGCCGGCCAGGTTTGTTGGGGGGGGTTGGGGGGGGTAGGGCCTGCCCGACCCGCCCGATGGCGGGTCACCGCGACATGCGGCGACCGACTGGCAGATCGGTGCCGCACACGCCCACCGATCGGCGCGGTGGCGGCGAGCGCGCCCGCGCGCCCTGGCGCGCGCGAGGCCGCGCCGGCGCCGCTTCGTCCGCCCGCGGCATCGACTCGGGCGCCGCAGCGATGCCCCGACCCGTGCTGTGCATCGGAAACGCGAAACGCGCACGCATCGCGGCCCCGCATGCTCAGGACGCCGCGGCCGGCTTGCCCTTGCCCGACAGGCACTGCTTCATGAACGCCTTGCGGTCGGGGCCGTGCAGGTCCTTGGACTTCGCGTCGGCGTTGCAGGTCTTCATCTTCGAGCGCTGCGGCGTGCCGGGCTCGGTGGCGGCGGCCGTGGCCACGGCGCCGGAGGCGGCCGGGTCGGGCGCGTGCGTGGCGCGCGCGAACGAGGCGCCCGCGACAAGGGCGAGCGAGATGGCGATGATCGATTGCTTCATGGATTCCTCGAAAGACGTTGAATGGACTGCTCGCGTGCAGCCCGGCACGATGCCGGACGACACGCGCCAGCCCATGCTGCAGTCCGTCGGGGAAACGCCCCGGCGCCAATCGCCCGGTTCGGCGACTGCGCGCGTCATTCGATGCCGAAACCGCGCAAGGCGCGCGCCGCGGCGGCTTGCGCGCCGCCCGCAAACGACGAACCCGGCACGCGGCCGGGTTCGAGGACGGGCCCGCACCCGGCGAGCCCCGGGTGCGCTGGCGCTCAGGCCGAGAGGCAG
>JBJMWE010000079.1:0-11892 GCA_045810285.1 Vitreoscilla sp.
CCCGTCATCCTGCGCGCAGTCGCAGGATCCACGCGTGCACGCCGATTCCTCGATCCGTGATGCGTTCTGCCCGAGGTGGATCCTGCGACTCCGCTTCGCTTCGCGCAGGATGACAGCGTAAATCGCGCTCCGCACAGCCCCCGTCATCCTGCGCGCACCCCCCGTCATCCTGCGTGCACCCCCCCGTCATCCTGCGCGCAGTCGCAGGATCCACGCGTGCACGCCGATTCCTCGATCCGTGATGCGTTCTGCCCGAGGTGGATCCTGCGACTCCGCTTTGCTTCGCGCAGGACGACAGCGTGACTCGCGAGGCAGGCGCACCTGCATGTGGTTTCCCACGATTGCCGCCCCGGCGGGCTGACTCGACACTGCGCGCAACAACAAGAAGAGACCATAACAACAAGAAAGGAAGGTTCCCATCACCAGCCACTCGCACAACGAGCCCCCCACCTCCGCCGCCACGCTGCTGGCGCGCGTCGAGGCCCACCCCCTTTCCGCTCCAGGCGCTCCGCTGGCCTTCGAGAGCCGGCTGGCCGACGACAACGGCTGGACCCTCGGACACGCCGTCCGCGTCGTCCGCGAATACCGCCGCTTCCTCGTGCTCACGCAGGTCGCCGGCACGCAGGTCTGTCCGTCGGACGACGTCGACCAGGCCTGGCACCTCCACATCACCCGCACCGCCGACTACGAGCGCTTCTGCCGCGAGGTGCTCGGGCGCTTCCTGCATCACCGCCCGGCGGAATCCGGCCCTGACGAGCACGCGCGGCATCGCGCCATGTATGAGGCGACCCTGTCGCACTACCGGCGGGCGTTCCGGGCGCCGGCGCCGCTGGACGTGTGGCCGACGCTCGAACAGCGCTTTGCGCCGCTGCCGTCTCCGCCGGGCACGATCCGCCTGCACGGCGAGTTCGCGTCGACCGGCGTGCTGACGATCACCGCCCTGTTGACCGCCGTCGCGCTCGCGCTGCTGTTGGGCAGGCTTGGCGTGCTCGACGCAACGCACGAGATCGGCGGCCCCAGGTTCCTGGCGTTCGCGTTCCCGGCGACGCTGGTGCTGCTGCTCCTGAGCTGGCTGTCGACCGGGCCGTACGAGCGCGCCGCGCCACGCGACACGCTCGATCCGTACGAGGCTGCCTGGCTGGCTGGCGACACGCCGCGCCTGGCGTCGACCGCGATCGGCCTGCTGGTCGATCGCGGCATCCTGCGCGTTCGCGTCACCGATGAAGGCGTCGGCCGGCGGCGGCGCGCGGTCACGCGGCTGGTGGTGGCGAGCGATCCGCGGGCGGAGGAACTGCACCCGGTCGAGGCCGCCTGCCTCGCCGCCGCGCGCGATGGCGTGCTGTCCTTCGAGCGGGCGCAGCGCGCGCTGCAGACCCAGGCGCTGCGGATCCGCAAGCGGCTGCGCGGCGCGGGCCTCGCGACGGACCCGGCGACGATCGCGCCGCCTCGCGCGGCGATGGCGATCGTCGCGGGCCTGTGGCTGGCGATCGAGATCGAACGCGTCGTGCATGCGCTCCAGACGCCGCGGCCGATGAATTTCCTGGTGCTGCTCACGCTGGCCACGGCCGTCGTCCTCGTCGCGCTGACGCTGCGCGGCGGCCACGCGAACCGGCGCGGTCGGGACGTGCTGCGCGGGCTCGGCGACGCCCTGCGCAGGGAACACGTGCTGCGCGGCGAGCGCGCGCGGCCCGGCCGCACCGAGCCGCCCATCGCCGCGCGCCACCTGCCCATGACGCTGGCGATTCTCGGCCCGGGTGCGGTGCTGGCCCAGCCCGGTTTCACCGGCCTCGACGACGCCATCGGCCCCGTCGGCATGCGGCAGGCCAGGTCCGCCGGCGACGGCGCCGGGGGCTCGAGCTGCAGCGGCGGTGGAGGCGGCTGCAGCGGCGGGGGCGGATGTGGCGGCGGCTGCGGCGGCTGCGGCGGATGAATACGTGCATGAATGCCCGAAACCTGGTGCATGGCCGAGCAGGCAAGGCACCGGAGGCGGCTATAACCCGCTCGACGCGACGAAAGGCCTGCGCATGAACGCCTCCGAGCCGGCCGGCTCCGGACATCCCCGCGCCATCCAGTTGCTGGAGCGCATCGAGGCGCATGGCTTCGACGCCCCGGACGATCCGCTGGGCTTCGAGACCCGCCTGGCCGACGACAACGGCTGGACCCTCGGCCATGCCCGCGCGGTCGTGGCGGAGTACCGGCGCTTCCTGGTGCTGACGCAGCTTGCCAAGGATCCGGTGAGCCCGTCGCCGGACGTCGACCAGGCCTGGCACCTGCACCTGACGCGCACGGCGCACTACGCGGCCTTCTGCGAGGCGCTGTTCGGCCGCTTCCTGCATCACGAGCCGGGGCGGGCCGACGGCGGCGACGCGCAGCGACACCGCCAGATGTACGAGTACACGCGCAAGGTCTATCGGCGCGGCTTCGGCGAGGCGCCGCCCGAGCCTGTCTGGCCGCACCCCGGCCGGCCCCTGCCGCCCGACCCGGCGCCGGCGCCGCGCTGGGCGGTGCCCGAGGCACTGCAGCCGGGCCGGCGGCTCGGCTGGGCCTGCGTCGCCCTGGCGCTCGCGCTGTGCCTGCTGCCGGGCGCGACGCGGGTGATGTGGCCGCTGATGGCGTGGTCGATCGAGGCGTTCCTGATCGAGGCGGTGGTGGTGGCAGGCCTGCTAGCGTGGGTCCTGTCGCGCACGAAGGAGTCCGTGCGGCAGCCGCATCGGCGCGACACGCTCGATCCCTACGAGGTCGCCTGGTTCGGCGGCGGCGCGGCGCGCATGGCGATGACCGGGATCGCGGCCCTCGTCGAGCGCGGCGTGCTGGTGCAGCCGGCGGAGTCCGAACGCGTGGGCCTGCCGCGCCACGCGCTGGCCGTCGATCGCGGCTCGTCCGCGCCGGCGCGGCATCCGGTCGAGGCCGCCTGCCTGCGCGCCGCCACCGACGCCGGCCTGCGTTTTGCCGACGCCTGCACGGGCGTGAAGTCCCTGGCCGATGCCTGCGAACGCCGGCTGGCGGCGGCCGGCCTGGTCGCCGGCCGCGGCACGATGCCGCTGGTCCGGGCGCGCGCGCTGGCCTTGTTCACGCTGTGGCTGGCCGTGTGCTTCGGGCGCTGCCGGCTCGCCTTCGTGGAGGAGGTCGGGCATCCCGGCGGGACCCTCGTGCTGGTGGCGCTGGCGGCCGCCAACGTGCTGCTGCTCCTGCGCCTCGCGCGCCGGCCCACGCGCGTGGCCACGCGCGCACAGGGCTCGATGAAGGCCTTGAGCGCGAAGTACCGCCAGGCCAGGACGTCGTCGACCGCCGGCAACCGGGCGCCGATCACGGGCGACGCGCTGGCACTGGGCGTGGCGCTCGTGGGCACGGCCGCCTTTGCGGGCGACGAGCGCTTCGCCGGGCTGGACGACAAGTTCGGTGCGCTGGGCCTGCCCGCGCGGCAACTGGTGCGCAGGAAGAAGCAGGAGGACGAGGCCGGCTCGGGCTTCGGCGTCCCGTCCGGCATCGGCTCGGCCTTCGGCGGCGTGTTCGGCGGCTCCTGCGGCAGCCCGGGCGTGTCGTCGTGCGGATCGCCCGTCTCCGCCGGGTCGGTCGACGGCGGGGCGTCATGGGATAGCGGCGAGACGGTCGACCTCGGGGGCGGCGGCAGCAGCAGCTGCAGCGGGGGCAGCAGCTGCGGCAGCTCGTGCAGCGGCGGCAGCAGCTGCGGCGGCGGCGGCAGCAGCGACTGAAGAACCGGTGAACGAATCCGCGCCGCGGCCGCGCGACGCGGCGGGGCGCGCCGCTTGCCAGCAGGCCGGCCGCGCCGGCCACGTCGAATTCCGGGTGACCCGTCATCCGCGCCTTCTAGAATCGCGTCTCTTCGCGGCCTCGGCCGCCTTGTTCCTGGAGCTGCCGCCATGCCCGTCAACCTCGCCGTCCCCAAGCCCGCCGACCTGCACCCCGTCCCGGGCGTGCGCGTGGGCATCGCGATGGCCGGCGTGCGCAAGGCCAACCGCAAGGACCTGGTCGCCTTCGTGCTCGACGCCGGCACGATGGTGGCAGGCGTGTTCACGCAGAACCGCTTCTGCGCCGCACCGGTGCAGGTCTGCCGCGAGCACCTGGCCGGCGGCAGCGCGGATGGCCAGGACGGCATCCGCGCGCTGGTCATCAACACCGGCAACGCCAACGCCGGCACCGGCGCCGACGGCCTCGCGCGCGCGCGCCGCACCTGCGAGGTCGCCGCCGGCCTGCTGGGCATCCGGCCCGCGCAGGTGCTGCCGTTCTCCACGGGGGTGATCATGGAGACGCTGCCGGTCGAGCGCATCGCGGCCGGCCTGCCCGCCGCGTTCGGCGCACTCGACGCCGCCAACTGGGCGCAGGCCGCCGAGGGCATCATGACCACCGACACGCTGCCAAAGGCGGCCTCGACGCAGGTCGCGATCGGCGGCAGGACGGTCACCATCACCGGCATCAGCAAGGGCGCCGGCATGATCCGCCCGAACATGGCCACGATGCTGGGCTTCCTGGCCACCGACGCCGTGATCGCCGCGCCGGTGCTGCAGCAGCTGGCCAGGGAGGCCGCCGACGCGTCGTTCAACCGCATCACCATCGATGGCGACACCTCCACCAACGACAGCTTCGTCGTGATGGCCACCCAGCAGGCCGGCCATGCGCGCATCGACGCCCTGGACTCGGCCGACGGCCGCGCGCTGGCGGCGGCCGTCACGCAGGTCGCCCAGCAGCTGGCGCAGGCCATCGTGCGCGACGGCGAGGGTGCCACCAAGTTCATCACGGTGCGCGTCGACGGCGGCAGGGACGAGGCCGAGTGCCGGCTCGCGGCCTACGCGATCGCGCACTCGCCGCTGGTCAAGACGGCGTTCTTCGCGAGCGACCCGAACCTGGGCCGCATCCTGGCCGCGGTGGGCTATGCCGGCATCGCCGATCTGGACCAGTCGCGCATCGACCTGTTCCTCGACGACGTCGCCGTGGTCACCGACGGCGGCCGCCGCACGGACTACAGGGAGGAGGACGGCGCCCGGGTGATGAAGCAGTCCGAGATCACCGTGCGCATCGACCTCAAGCGCGGCGGCGCCTCGACGACCGTGTGGACGTGCGACCTGTCGTACGACTACGTCAAGATCAACGCCGACTACCGGAGCTGAACGACTTGGCGGCTGCTCGTCTCACGCTGCGGCAGCTGCGCGCCGACCGCGTCCTGATCTGGTGCTGGCTGCCGCTGGGCGGCTTCCTGATGCTGGCCGTCATCAAGGCCTGGCAGGCGCTGTTCGGCGAGCCGCCGCACGGCCTGTACGTGACCCTGGACATCCTCTGGATCGCGGTCACGTTCTCGCTGATCGCACGCCGCAGCACCGAGCGCTGCCCGCGCTGCGACCACCGCTGGCTGCGCGCGTTCCCGTGGATGTCGCTGTCCCGGGTCGAGTGCGGCGTGTGCGGGCACGAGATGCCCGAAGGCTGAGGCACCGGGCCGCCGGGCGCCGCCGGCTGTTGCCGGGCGCGCACGCCCCCCCGTCATGGCGCTTGCCGCGCCCGTGCGCCCGCTGCTAGGATGCGGGTTCCCCCTCGACTCCGGGAGCAGTCCATGAACGCTCGCAACATGCCGTCACGTCCGCGCTCGCTGCGCCGCGTGTCGCTGCGTCGCGTTCAGAGCGGCTTCGCCGCCCGGGGCGTGGTCGTGGCCGTCGGCCTCGTCGCCGCCGTGGTGCTGCAGCTTGCCGGACCGCGGCTGCAATGCCGCCTGGCCGACCTGGTGGGCGGGGGCGCCCCCGGCGCCGTGCCGGCCGCCGCGCCGGCCCCCATGCCGGCCTGCGGAACCACGGAAAGCGACGCGGCGCCGATGCGCCCGTGCAAGGTGGCCACGATGGCCGCCGCCGACCTCGCCGTCGGCCCGCAGTTCTAGCCGTTCCGGGCCTCGCCCGCCGTCGCTGGAGCATCCGGCGACAGCCGCCATTGCCTGCCGGAAACCGCTGCCACAGGCAACCGACCGTCCGTCGCTCACGAGGCGACGCGGCGCTCGCTGACAGGGAGAACAAGTGATGACCGAAGAACAGTCCGCCGCCACGTTCGCGGCGAACCGCTCCGCCACGCAGCGCCTGCGCATGGCGCTGCAGGCCCGCTTCGCGCTGGCGCCGAACGACCTGCTGCGCGACCCGGTCTACCGCCGTCTGTGGACGTCCGTGCTCACCAGCTCGTTCGGCGCGCAGATCGTGATGCTGGCGCTGCCGCTGACCGCGGCCGTGCTGCTGCACGCCAGCCCCACGCAGATGGGCGCGCTCACCACGATGGAGATCCTGCCCTTCGTGCTGTTCTCGCTGCCCGCGGGCGTATGGCTCGACCGCGTGCGCAAGCTGCCGGTCTACATCGTCGGCGAGCTCACGCTGGCGCTCGCGTCGGCCAGCATCCCGCTCGCGTGGTGGCTGGGGGCGCTGTCGATCCACTGGCTCTACCTGGTCGCCTTCACGATCGGCACCGTCTACACGACGGCGGGCAGCGCTTCGCAGATCGTGCTGACGCAGGTGGTCGAGCGCGACCGCCTGATCGAGGCCAACGCGAAGAACGCGCTCGCGAGCTCGGGGGCGGACGTCGCCGGCCCCGGGCTGGCGGGCGCGCTGATCAAGCTCCTGGGCGCGCCGGTCGCGCTGCTGTTCGACGCGGCGCTGTTGCTGCTGTCGGCGGCCATCCTGCGCGGCATCCGCATCGACGAGCCGCCGTCAAGTGGGGGCGGCGCCTTCCTCGCCGAGATGAAGGCCGGCCTGCGCTTCGTCACCCGCCACAAGCTGCTGGTGGTGCTGGCGTGCTGCTCGGGCGGCTGGCAGCTGTGCAACAACTGCGCCACGGTGGTCAACATCCTGATGGCCACGCGCACCCTGGGCATGTCGGAGCAGGCCGTCGGCCTGAGCTATGTCTGCCTGGGCTTCGGCACGGTGCTCGCCAGCCTGGTGGGCGACCGCATCAGCAAGCGCCTTGGCCCCGGGCCGTCGATGACGCTGGGCATCGGCCTGTGCAGCCTCGGCTGGCTGCTGGTGGCGGTCGCGCCCGTGGGGCCGGTCGGCGTGGCGCTGTTCGCCATCAACCTGATGCTGTTCGGCCTGGGCGCGGTGATGATCTTCATCAACTTCATCTCGCTGCGGCAGGCGGTGACGCCAGCACCGCTCCTCGGCCGCATGACCAGCACCATGCGCTGGCTGATCCTGCTGCCGGCCGCGCCGGGCGCGCTGATCGGCGGCTGGCTGGGCGAGCACGTCGACCTGCGTGCCTCGCTGGCGTTCTCGGGCCTGTGCGGCCTGGCGTTGACGATCGCCGCGTGGCGCAACCCGCGCCTGCGCGCGGTGCGCGCGCTGCCCGTGCTGCCGCCGGCCGAGGCCGACGGCGGCTCGGAGCTGGTTCGGCCGTGAACAGGCGCGGTCGCGGGCGCGTCACGCGCGAGGCGCCTGCGCGTGGTGTCAGCGCGCGCCGCGCGCGTCCGCTGCGTAGCGCTGGACTTCGTCCGTGATCACGCCGTCCACCCCGGCCGCCCGCATCGCGGCCAGGTCGGCGGGGGCATTGACGGTGTAGACCAGCGCGCGCAGGCCCGCCGCGTGCAGCCGCTGCACGAGGGCCGCGTCCATCAACGGATGGTGCGTCACGACCGCGCGGCATTCGAGCCGCTGCGCCGTCTCGAACCATCCGGCCCACAGGTCCTCCAGCAGCAGCGCGCGCGGCAGCCCGGGCGCCGCGGCGGCCGCCGCCTCGAGCGCGGGCACCTCGAAGGAGCTGAGCAGCGGCGGCGGCTGCAGGCCCGTCCACAGTTCCTGCGCGGCGCGCGCGACGAAGTCGCCGGTGCGCGCCTCGATGCCTGGCGTGGGCTTGATCTCGAGGTTGATCGCCAGCCCGTTGGCGATCACGTAGCGCGCGATGGCCTGCAGCGTGGGGATCGCCTCGCCCGCGTACGGCGCGCCGTGCCAGCTGCCCGCATCGAGCTGCGACAGCGCGGCCCATGGACGCTCGCCGGCGATGCCCAGGCCGGAGGTCGTGCGCTCGAGGTCGCTGTCGTGCAGCAGGAAGGGGACGTCGTCGGCCGACAGCTTGACGTCGCATTCGAACATCCGAAAGCCCTGGAGGGCGCCCTCCCGGAAGGCGGCGAGCGTGTTCTCGGGCGCGCGCTTGCCCGCGCCGCGATGGGCGATCCAGAACGGGTAGGGCCAGTCTCGGTGCATGGTGGGCGGCTGGGAGGCGCTGCGGCGCAGCGGGAGGTCGGAGGATTCGCCGCCGGCGAAGCGACGATTGCGCGACCGCGAGGCGTCCGCTGCTCGAGTGTAGAACCGCCACGACAGCGCGGGGGTGAACGGTCGTTACCAACGCGAATAGGCTGACCCTACGAGAGGCGGGCGGGGAGCGCTGGGTTACGATTCAACCCCACGCTGCAGGCCTTTTTCCGCGCGTGGACCCGCCTTTTCCTTCGTGCCCGGGCCCCATGAACGCACCCCTCGCCACCACGCTGGCAGCTGCCGCGACCCTCGCGCAGACCCATTCCGCCGCCCCCCGGCTGCGGGAGATTCCCTACAACTACACCTCGTTCTCCGATCGCGAGATCGTGCTGCGCCTGCTCGGCTCCCGCGCCTGGGAGATCCTGAACCGCTTGCGCGAGGAGCGCCGCACCGGCCGTTCCGCGCGCATGCTCTACGAGGTGCTGGGCGACATCTGGGTGGTGCAGCGCAACCCGTACCTCGAGGACGACCTCCTCGACAACCCGAAGCGCCGCGCGCTGCTGATCGACGCGCTGGGCCACCGGCTGGCCGAGGTGGAGAAGCGCCGCACGCCCGATGCCGGCGCCACGCGCGACGCCTTCGTCGCGGAGCTCCTGGACGGCGCGCGCCGCTGCGTGGCCGATTTCGCCAGGCGCTTCAGCGACGTGTGGGACCTGCGCCAGCGCACGCGCAAGGTGCTGGGCAAGGTCACGGCCAAGGACAACATCAAGTTCGACGGGCTGTCGCGCGTGTCGCACGTCACCGACGCCACCGACTGGCGCGTCGAGTACCCATTCGTCGTGCTCACGCCCGACACCGAGGCCGAGATGGCCGCGCTCGTGGCCGGCTGCGTCGAACTGGGGCTGACGATCGTCCCGCGCGGCGGCGGCACCGGCTACACGGGCGGCGCCGTTCCCCTGACGTGGATGAGCGCGGTGATCAACACCGAGAAGCTCGAGGCGATGACCGAGGTCGAGCTCGTGGCGATCCCCGGCCACGACAAGCCGGTGGCCACCGTGTGGACGGAAGCGGGCGTGGTGACGCAGCGCGTGTCCGATGCCGCGGACCGCGCGGGCTATGTGTTCGCGGTCGACCCGACGTCGGCCGAGGCGAGCTGCATCGGCGGCAACATCGCGATGAACGCGGGCGGCAAGAAGGCCGTGCTGTGGGGCACCGCGCTCGACAACCTGGTCGGCTGGCGCATGGTCACGCCCGACGCGAAGTGGCTGGAGGTGACGCGCCTCGACCACAACCTCGGCAAGATCCACGACGCGCCCGTCGCGCGCTTCGAGTGCAAGTACTTCGACGCCAGCGGCAGGAAGCTGGAGCGCACCGAGGTGCTGGAGATCCCGGGCCGCCAGTTCCGCAAGGAGGGCCTGGGCAAGGACGTCACCGACAAGTTCCTGGCCGGCCTGCCCGGCATCCAGAAGGAAGGCACCGACGGCCTGATCACCAGCGCGCGCTGGGTGGTGCACCGCATGCCGGCGCACGTGCGCACGGTCTGCCTCGAGTTCTTCGGCAATCCGAAGGAGGCCGTGCCGTCCATCGTCGAGATCAAGGACTTCATGTTCGCCGAGGCGAAGAAGCCCGGCGGCGCGATCCTGGCCGGCCTCGAGCACCTGGACGACCGCTACCTGCGGGCGGTGGGCTACGCCACCAAGAGCAAGCGCGGCGGGCTGCCGAAGATGGCGCTGTTCGGCGACATCGTCGGCGACGACGAGGACGCCGTCGCCCGCGCCACCAGCGAGGTCGTGCGCCTGGCCAACGCGCGCTCGGGCGAGGGCTTCGTCGCCGTCAGCGCCGACGCGCGCAAGAAGTTCTGGCTCGATCGCAAGCGCACCGCGGCCATCGCCAAGCACACCAACGCCTTCAAGGTGAACGAGGACGTGGTGATCCCGCTGGAGCGCATGGGCGAGTACACGCTGGGCATCGAGCGCATCAACATCGAGCTGAGCCTGCGCAACAAGCTGGCGCTGCTCGACGAGCTCGAGGGCTTCCTCGCGGCCAGCCCGCTGCCCCTGGGCAAGAGCGAGGACACGCAGAACATCCCGACGGCCGAGATCCTGGGCGACCGGGTCGCACGCGCGCTCGCGCTGGTGCGCGACGTGCGCGCGCTGTGGCAGGGCTGGAGGACCGGCCTCGACATCGTGCAGCCCGCCGTCGGCGACGAGCCGGCGCGCACGTTCTTCGAGCGCATCCAGGACGTGACGCTGCGCGCGTCGTGGAAGACGCAGGTGCTCGCGCCGCTGCAGCAGATCTTCGCGGGCGCCGAGTTCGTGCCGGTCATCGAGGAATGCCGCCGCATCCACAAGCAGGTGCTGCGCGGGCGCACGTGGGTGGCGCTGCACATGCATGCCGGCGACGGCAACGTGCACACCAACATCCCGGTCAACTCCGACAACTACGAAATGCTGCAGACCGCGCACGAGGCGGTCGCGCGCATCATGGTGCTGGCGCGCAGCCTGGACGGCGTCATCTCGGGCGAGCACGGCATCGGCATCACCAAGCTCGAATTCCTGTCCGACGACGAGATCGCCGACTTCACCGCGTACAAGCAGCGCGTCGACCCGCAGGGCCGCTTCAACAAGGGCAAGCTGCTGCGCGGCGCGCCGCTGGCGGCGCTCGGCGACGACGTGCGCCACGCCGACCTGTCGCACGCCTACACGCCGTCCTTCGGACTGATGGGGCACGAGTCGCTGATCATGCAGCAGTCCGACATCGGCGCCATCAGCGCGTCGATCAAGGATTGCCTGCGCTGCGGCAAGTGCAAGCCGGTGTGCGCCACGCACGTGCCGCGCGCCAACCTGCTGTACAGCCCGCGCAACAAGATCCTGGCCACCTCGCTGCTGATCGAGGCCTTCCTGTACGAGGAGCAGACGCGCCGCGGCGTGTCGCTGCGCCACTGGGAGGAGTTCGAGGACGTCGCCGACCACTGCACCGTGTGCCACAAGTGCGTCACGCCGTGCCCGGTCGACATCGACTTCGGCGACGTCTCCATGAACATGCGCAACCTGCTGCGCAAGATGGGCCAGAAGACCTTCCGGCCCGGCAACGCCGCGGCGATGTTCATGCTCAACGCCACCAATCCGCAGACGATCAAGATCGCGCGGGCGGCGATGGTGGGCGTGGGCATGAAGGCGCAGCGCGTCGCCAACGACGTGCTCAAGCTCGCCGCGCGCAAGCAGACCGCCGCGCCGCCGGCCACCGTCGGCCCGGCGACGGTCAAGGAACAGGTCATCCACTTCATCAACAAGAAGATGCCGGGCGGCCTGCCCAAGAAGACGGCGCGTGCGCTGCTGGACATCGAGGACAAGAACTACGTCCCCATCATCCGCGACCCCAAGACGACGACCGCCGAGACCGAGGCCGTCTTCTACTTCCCGGGCTGCGGTTCGGAGCGCCTGTTCTCGCAGGTCGGCCTGGCCACGCAGGCCATGCTGTGGCACGCGGGCGTGCAGACCGTGCTGCCGCCGGGCTACCTGTGCTGCGGCTATCCGCAGCGCGGCTCGGGCCAGTTCGACAAGGCCGAGGAGATGATCACCGACAACCGCGTGCTGTTCCACCGCGTGGCCAACACGCTCAACGACCTCGACATCAAGACGGTGGTGGTGAGCTGCGGCACGTGCTACGACCAATTGCAGGGCTACGAATTCGACAAGATATTCCCGGGCTGCCGCATCATCGA
>JBJMWE010000080.1:0-38821 GCA_045810285.1 Vitreoscilla sp.
GCGGCCCGGGTGGCCGAGGCGACGGCCAGCAGGGCGAGCCCGCCCGCGCGCGCGCTCGCCCGGGCGAGCCGCGCCGCGCGCGGCGCCTCAGGTTTCGTAGTAGCCATACGCCCCCGGATCCGGCAGCGAGGATCGATTCAGCACGGTCGAGACCAGCGGACACGAGTCCACGGCCTCGAACGCCTGCGAGACGGCGCGCGAATCGGCACTGTCGGCCTGCACGACCATGATCACCTGGCCGACGCGCGTGGCCAGGTGGCGGGTGCCGCTCGACACGAGGATCGGCGGGGCGTCGAAGATCACCAGCCGGTCCGCGTAGCGCTCCGACAGCTCGGTCAGCAGGCGGTCGATGTAGGCGCTCGAAAGCAGCTCGGCCGACTTGTGGGTCTGCTTGCCCGCGGGCAGCAGCGACAGCTTGGGCACGTTGGTGCGCAGCAGCACGTCGGAGATGTCGAGCTCGGGGCGCGATGCGAGATCGAGCAGGCCGGGCCCGGGCTCGATGCCGTAGCGCTCGAGCACCGACGGTCGCAGCACGTCGGCGTCCACCAGCAGCGCGTGGAAGTCGACCTCCATCGCCAGGCTCATCGCGACGTTCATCGAGAAGAAGGTCTTGCCCTCGCCGGCGGTGGCGCTCGTGACCAGCACCAGGTTGCGGCGCAGGCCGCGCGCGCCCGCGTCCTCGACGTTTTTCAGCACCGCCTGCTTGATGACGCGGATCTGCTCGGCGAGCACGCGGTCCGACAGCATCGGCGTGAGGTAGCCTTGCGCGGCGAGGCGGTCGAGGTCGATCGCGACCTCGCGCGAGGTCTTGCCGATCGAGCGATCGTTGGCGGGCTCGGCGACCGGCGCTTCGGGCGCCGGTGCGTCGACGACGCGCATCGCCGCGGCGTCGGCGACCGCGGGCTCCAGGCCGGCGGTGGGCACCTGGATGCCGGCCCGGCGCAGTTCCTCGAGGCGTCGCGTGGCTTGTTCGATGAGATTCATGGTCGGCACGCGATCACAGGATGTGGCCCAGCCGCTTGGTGACCAGGACGATCCACACGCCCTGCGCCGCGAAGAACACGGCCATCACCAGGACGACGCGCTGCAGGTCGCGCCGGCGGGCGAGCGCCAGGCCCGTCGTGGTGACGACGCTGATCATGCCGATCACGGGCCGCTTGGTGGCGACCTCGAGCTGGCGCGGGGTGGAGAAGGTCGGGTAGATCAGGCTCAGCGCCCACGCCAGGCCCAGCCCCAGGCCCAGCGCGGCCAGCATGGCGAGCGTGGCGATCGCGGTGCGATCCGGGAACACGGCCTTGGGCATCACGTGTGGCGGCTCGATCACGCGGAAGTCGGCCAGCTGCGCGGACTCGTCCATCTTCACGCCGAGCGAGGCCGACTCGCGGCGCGACACCAGCATCTCGTAGTTCTTGCGGATGACGTCGTAGTCGCGATTGAGCTGCGCGAGCTCGGCCTCGGCCTGCGGCGCCTTGCTGGCGGAGGCGCGCAGCTCGCCCAGGCGGGCCTGCTGCGCGGACAGCTGCGATCCGAGCGAAGCGACGTTGGCCTCCGCGTCGGCGAGCGACACGCGGATGCGCTGGAACACGGGGCTGGTGGCCGCGGAGCCCGGCCGGCTGCCGTTCTTGGACGCGGCGCGTTCTGCGGCGCGCTGGGCCTCCAGCTGGCGGATGGTCTGGCGTGCGCTGATGACGTCGGGGTGCGCGTCGGTGTACTTGCGCAGCAGCTCGTCGAGCTGCTTCTTCTGCGTGTCGATGCGCGAATCGAGCTCCGTGGGCATCGGCGGGAGCGGCGGATTCGACGCGTCGGCGGGCAGGTGCGGATCCTCCGACGAGAGCTCGCGCTTGAGCGCGTCGCGCGACTGCACCGCGGCGGCGTACGCGATCTGCAGGCGCGTCACCTCGTCCGAGATGGTGGACGTGCGCGCGAAGTAGTCCTGCGTCGACACGCCCGAGACGCCGAAGTTGCGGATCTTGAAATCCTTGAGCCGGTTCTCGGCCTCGGACAGCTTGGCCTCGTAGGTCTTGATCTGCTCGTCGATGAAGCTGCCGGCCTCGGACGAGTCGCGCTGCTTGGCCTCGGTGCCGTTGCCCACGAACAGGTCGACGAGCGCGGCCACCACGGCCTTGGCCGCGGTCGGGTCGGTGTCCTTGACGCTGATCACGTACAGGTTGCCGCCGCCGTCGACCTTGATGCGGTCGATCATCTCGTCGATCGCCTTCTCGTGCGCGATGCCGGTGGGCGGCACGCTGGCATGCGTGGCCTTGAGGATGTGCTCGACGTTCGGCCGCGACACCAGCGTCTTGGCGAGCATGCGCACCTGCTGGTCGGTGTCCGGCTGGAAGGCCAGGCCCTGCATCAGCGGCTTGAGCACGGTCTGCGTGTCGACGTAGATGCGCGCGTTCGCCTCATAGCGGTTGGGCATCACCCACACGACGGCGAAGCCCGCGAGCGCCACGGCCCACATGACGGCGATGGCGAGCCAACGGCGGCGCCAGATCGCCCGCAGGGCGATCAGGAGTTCTTCGACGATCTGGTTCACGGGCGTCCACCCAACCCTGCACGCACGCGCATCACTGGTTGCTCAGAACCAGCTTTGCGGCACGATGATGACGTCACCCGGCGCGACCGCGGCGTTCGCGCTGATGTCGCCGCGCTTGAGGAGATCCTTCAGGCGCACGGTGTAGGACGTGTTGTTGCGTACCAGGACGGCGCTGTTGCCGTCCGCGAAATCCGTCAGGCCGCCCGCCTGGATCATGACGTCCAGCAGGGTCATGTTCTGGCGGTAGGCGATGGCCTGCGGCTTGGCGGCCTCGCCGACGATGCGGATCTGTTCGGAGAACGTGCCCTGGAACGACGTGACGAGCACGGTGACGTTCGGGTCGCGCACGTACTTGCCCAGCGCCTTCTCGATCTCGCGCGCGATCTCGGGCGGCGTCTTGCCCGCCACGTCCAGATCCTGCACCAGCGGCGTCGAGATGCGGCCGTCCGGCCGCACCTGCACGCTGCCGGACAGGTCGGCGTTGCGCCAGACGACGATGTTGAGCGCATCGAGCGGGCCGACCTTGTAGACGTCCTCGGCCGACGGCGTCGACGCCGGCACCGGCGGATGGGTGGCGACGCAGCCGGCCAGCGCGACGGCAGCGCAGGCCAGAACGAAAAGCGCCCGGAGTTCCCGGGCGACCGAGGCGAGTGCGGTCATGTTCATTGCCCTTCGCGGAAGACGACCACGCTGACGGTCTCGATCAGGACGAGCAGGTCGAGCACCAGCGAGTGGTTCTTCACGTAGTAAAGGTCGAATTGGTGCTTGCGGCGTGCATCCTCGATCGAGGCGCCGTAGCCCGAACGCACCTGGGCCCATCCGGTCAGGCCAGGCTTGATGCTGTGGCGCAGATCATAGAACGGGATGTGCTTGCGTAGTTCGGCGACGAAGGTCGGGCGTTCCGGGCGCGGACCGATCAGGCTCATCTCGCCCTTCAGGACGCTGAACAGCTGCGGCAGTTCGTCGATGCGGGTCTTGCGCATGAAGGCGCCGACCGGCGTCACGCGGCTGTCGTTCTTGGTGGCCCAGCGCGCCACGCCATCCTTCTCGGCGTCGTTGCGCATGCTGCGGAACTTCAGGCACATGAAGATCTTGCCGCCGAAGCCCACGCGTTCCTGGCGATACAGGATCGGGCCGGGGCTGGTGAGATGCACGGCGACCGCCGCGAACGCCATCACCGGCGCGGCCAGCGTCAGCAGGATGCCCGAGCCGACGATGTCGACCAGTCGCTTGACGACGTGGCGCACCTTGCCCTGCTCGAAGCCCTTGCCGTAGACCAGCCAGCTGGCCTTCAGGCTGTCCAGCGGCACCTCGGAGCGCGCGCGCTCGAAGCAGCCGGCCAGGTCGAGGACGGGAATGCCGCGGATGCGGCAGGCGAGCAGTTGGTCCATCGGCACGTTTCCGCCGCGCTGGTCGCGCACCGCGACGACGATCTCGTCGATGCCATGCGTGTGGACCAGGTCGACGATCGAGCTGGCGCCGTGGAACACCTCGGCCTTGCCCAGTTCGGCGGGCAGGCCGGGCTCGTCCTGCGGCGTGGCGAGGTAGCCGACGACGTTGCGCTGCATCGTCTTGGACTCGTGGAAGTCGCGCGCCACCATCGCGGCGTCGGCGCCGGTGCCCACGATCAGCACGCGCGGCACGCGCAGCGCCTTGGTCAGGCGGCGGCCGAAGTACTTGCCCACCAGCAGGCAGCCGGCCAGGCACCAGATGGCGCGCGGCAGGAACAGCGTGGCGTAGTGCGAGCCCAGCGTGGCTTCGAAGATCGGGTAGGCCAGGCAGCCGGCGATGGCGCTGGCGGTCAGCATGCGCCAGAACGTGGCCGACAGGCGCAGGCGCACCGGACGATACAGGCCCAGGCAGGCGAACATGAAGACCGCGGTCAGCGAGAAAGCGGCGGCCAGCGTCAGGAGCCAGTTCAACGGCAGCAGGTTCGAGGAACCCACCAGGTTGGGCGTGACGGCGGAGGCCAGGACGACGGCCAGGAAGCACAGCGTGACGTCGAAGAACAACGACGACAGCGGCACGTTGCGGAATGCAGCGAACATGGAACCCTCCATCGCCACTCGGGACGGGCAGCGGATCTCTCGTCCGCCATTCCTCGTCTCGCGTCGACGCTACTGATACAAATGAAACAGGATGTGTCGAAGGGCGCATGGCCCCGTACGAACAACCCCGTCGCCTGCTGCCACCGCCTCATCAGTCCCTTGCGGGCGGTGTGTGGGCAGACGCCGAATCTGTTGCAACCAGTATCGAATATCTTGGCTCGCAGCGAAATCCCCGCATTTGGGGGGGATCCAGTATGTCAAAGCGGCACTATTTCACACTTTCCGTGCACGCCGCCATAACGTTTGCGGGATTGTGGCGAATGTTCTCGCGAACGGCGACCGCCGCGCGTCACGCATTGGGCGGGCGGCGAATTCGCAACACTGTAACTACGTGTATCGATGCGGAATATGCGTGGTCGCGGCCACTTCCCCCAAAAATGGTGGGCTCGGACGGGAAGCCGGTCGCTTAGACTTCCGGCTGAGGGAATCTGCCAATGAACAAGACTTTGACGGTGGCCGTTGTCGGCCTGGGTTACGTTGGACTGCCGCTGGCGGTCGCGTTTGGAAAGAAGTTTCCGACGATCGGTTTCGACCTGTCGGAAAGCAAGATCGAGAGCTATCGCCGCAACATCGATCCGATGGGCGAGCTCGAATCGGCGGATCTGCAGGCGGCGCGCCTGAAGCTGTCCACCGATCCGTCCGTGCTGCGCGAGGCCGACTTCGTCGTCATCGCCGTGCCCACGCCGGTCGACGACGCCCACATTCCCGATTTCTCGCCGCTGATTGGCGCCAGCACGGTCGCCGGCAAGAACCTGAAGCCGGGCGCCGTGGTGGTGTTCGAGTCGACGGTCTATCCGGGCGCGACGGAGGAAGTCTGCATCCCGCTGCTGGAGAAGCACTCCGGCCTGAAGTGGAAGAAGGATTTCTTCGTCGGCTACTCGCCCGAGCGCATCAATCCGGGCGACAAGGAACACACGCTCACGCGCATCGTGAAGGTGGTGTCGGGCGACACGCCTGCCACGCTGGACATCGTCGCCGACACCTATGGCGCCGTGATCGAGGCGGGCGTGCACCGTGCCAGCAGCATCAAGGTGGCCGAGGCCGCCAAGGTGATCGAGAACACGCAGCGCGACCTGAACATCGCGCTGGTCAACGAACTGGCGCTGATCTTCCACCGCATCGGCATCGACACCACCGAGGTGCTGGAAGCCGCCGGCACGAAGTGGAACTTCCTGTCGTTCCGCCCGGGCCTGGTCGGCGGCCACTGCATCGGCGTCGATCCGTACTACCTCACCCACAAGGCGGAGATCCTGGGCCTGCACCCCGAGGTCATCCTCGCGGGCCGCCGCATCAACGACGGCATGGGCCGCTACATCGCCGAACAGACCGTCAAGTGCATGATCCGCCGCGGCCACGCCGTCAAGGACGCCGACGTGCTGGTGCTGGGCCTGACCTTCAAGGAAAACTGCGCCGACCTGCGCAATTCCAAGGTCATCGACGTGATCCGCGAGCTCCAGAGCTACGGCGCGCGCGTGCACGTGCACGACCCGATCGCCGCGCCGGAAGAGGCGCTGCACGAATACGGCGTCAAACTCGTCAAGTGGGACGACCTGCCGCGCGCGAGCGCGATCGTCGGCGCCGTCGCGCACCAGGAACTGGTCGCGAAGACGCCGTCGGAACTGCTCGCCAAGCTGGCGCCGCAGGGCGTCTACGTCGACGTGAAGTGCAAGGCCGACCAGGCCGCGCTGAACGAGCTCGGCGTGGAAGTCTGGCGCCTGTGACTGCGGACATCGGCACGGCGGCCCTCGACCAGGTACTCGCCGAAGTCGCCGCCACCCCGCGCCGCTGGCTCGTCACCGGCGCCGCGGGCTTCATCGGCTCGCACCTGCTGGAGACGCTGCTGGCCGCCGGCCAGCACGTCGTCACGCTGGACAACTTCGCCACCGGCCACCAGCGCAACTTCGACAAGGTGCGCGTGGCCCTCGGCGAAGCGGCCTGGGCGCGCCACGTTCCCATCACGGGCGACATCGCTGACGAGGCGACCTGCCGCACGGCCTGCGAAGGCGTGGACATCGTCCTGCACCAGGCGGCGCTCGGCTCGGTGCCGCGCTCGCTGGCCGACCCGCTGACCACGCACCGCGCCAACGCCACCGGCTTCCTGACGATGCTCGTGGCCGCGCGCGACGCCAAGGTGCAGCGCTTCGTCTACGCGGCCTCCAGCTCCACCTACGGCGATTCGCCGACGCTGCCCAAGGTCGAGGACGTGATCGGCCGGCCGCTGTCGCCGTACGCCGTCACCAAGTACCTCGACGAGCTGTACGCCGACGTGTTCTGCCGCAGCTACGGCATGCCCACGATGGGCCTGCGCTACTTCAACGTCTTCGGCCCGCGCCAGGATCCGGACGGTGCCTACGCCGCGGTCATCCCGCGCTGGATCGCCGCGATGCTGGAGGGCCGCGAGTGCGTCATCAACGGCGACGGCGAGACCTCGCGCGATTTCTGTTTCGTGCGCAACGTCGTCCAGGCCAACCTGCGCGCGGCGCTGACGTCCAACGCCGAGGCCATCGGCAAGGTCTACAACGTGGCCGTCGGCCAGCGCACGACGCTCAACGAGCTCCACGCCGCGCTGGCCACGGCCGTCCAGGCGCGCGCCGGCACCCGCGTGGCCGCGCCCACGCGCGCGCCCTTCCGCGCGGGCGACGTCCGCCACTCGCTGGCCGACATCTCGCTGGCGCGCCGCCTGCTGGGCTACGAGCCCACGCACACCATCGCCGCCGGGATGGCGGAGACGGTGGCAGCCTACTGAGCCGGCACGGACCGCCGGGCGCGCGCGTCACGTGCGTGCGCGGCGGCTCCGCGAATCACGCTCAGGCCGCCGCCGGCATCGCCTTGACCGGCGGCGCCGTCGCCTTGCAGTAGTGCGCGACATAGTCGGCGTGCGACGGCAACTGCGCCACCGTGCGCTCGACCTGGCCGCGGATCTCCTCCAGGAAGCCATTGAGTTCGCGGTCGTCCATCAGGTCGGCGATGCGGTGGTGCTGCTGCGGCGTGATGCCCTGGCCCAGCATGACCTGGATCCACGAGTTCTCCGCAAAGAGCTCGTTGGGAATGCGGAACACGCGGCCGCTCTCGCGGAACAGGTCGATGCGATGCTGCAGCGACGCGGGCACGTCCATCGTGCGCACCTGGTTCCAGAAATCGCTGTCGCTGCGGTGGGTGACCTTGTAATGCAGGATGATGAAGTCGCGGATGTGCTCCATCTCCTGGCGCGTCTGGGCGTTGTACTCGTCGATGTCGACCTGGCGCACGCCCTCGTTCGGGAAGCACTGCAACAGGCGGATGATGCCGCGCTGGATCAGGTGGATGCTGGTCGACTCCAGCGGCTCCAGGAAGCCGCTGGACAGCCCGATGGCCACGCAGTTGCGCTCCCACACGCTCTCGCGCTGGCAAGCCTTGAACGGGATCACGCGCGGCTTGGTGAGCACCTCGCCCTGGATGTTGCCCAGCAGCGTGGACAACGCCTGGTCGTCGCTGACATGCTTGCTGCTGAAGACCATGCCGTTGCCCACGCGGTGCTGCAGCGGGATCTGCCACTGCCAGCCGAACGGGTGCGCGATGGCGCGCACATAGGGGATCGGGTCCGCCACCGACCTGGTCTGCAGCGCGATGGCGCGGTCGCACGGCAGCCACTGGCTCCAATCCTCCAGCTTCACGCCGAACGTGTCGCCGATCAGCAGTCCGCGCATGCCGGTGCAGTCGACGAACAGGTCGCCTTCGAGCATCGAGCCGTCGCCCAGCTTCAGCGCGGAAATGTCGCCGTCGGGATGGCGCAGCACCTCGGCGATCTTGCCCTCGATGCGCTTGACGCCGTGGCCCTCGCTCAGCTTGCGCAGGTACTTCGCGTACAGCGTGGCGTCGAGGTGGAACGCGTAGTTCAGGCCGCTGCGCGGCAGGTGCGCGAACTTGCTGCGTTCGGCGGCGCGCAGCTCGAGGCAATACTCGCCGTAGCTGCGCGCGAGCTTGCGATCGCGCCCCTTCAGCCAGAAATGCTGGAAGCCGGCTGTCCAGTGATCCTGGCCGGTGGTGCCGAAGCTGTGGATGTAGTCCTCGCCGACGTCGCGCCAGCCCTCGAACTTGATGCCCAGCTTGAACACGGCCTGCGTCTGCGCCATGAACTCCTGCTCGTTGATGCCGGCCAGGCTGTTGAACGTGAGCAGGGTGGGGATGGTGGCCTCGCCGACGCCGACGGTGCCGATCTCGTCGGACTCGACCAGCCGGATGTCCAGCCCCTTGCCCAGCGTGTTGGACAGGCAGGCGGCCGTCATCCAGCCGGCGGTGCCGCCGCCCGCGATCACGACGCGGCGGACGGGTTGTCGGGAGCGGTCGGGGGATTGCGTGGTCATGATGGCCTCAGCGCTTGAAGCGATTGATCAGGGCCTGGCGCAGGTTGCGCGCGCCGCCCTCGGTGAGCGGGGCGAGCGCGCTGCGCGCTTGCGGTGGAATGTGGGCGGCGGTGGATTCGTCGGCCCGGAAGACGTAGTGATCGAACACGTTGCGCCAGATCTCGCGCTGCGCGGGCGGCAGGTCGCGCATCGTCAGCAGCGCGGCCATCAGCGCGCCGATCGGCGAATCCATGTAGTCGGGCGACTGGCGCCACCAGTAGTTGATCAGCACGTTGAAGGGCGTCAGCGATTCGACGTGGTGCCACCACATGCTGGGCACGAACACGGCATCGCCGGGCGCGAGTTCGACGACCTGCGCGTGCCGCAGCGCCTCGGCGAAGCGCGGATGACGTTCGAAGTCGGGATCGGCGAAATCGACGAGGCTCACCGCCTGGCCGGCCGGCGTGACGTCCAGCGGGCCGACATACAGGTTGGCGAGCTGCTCCGGCGGGAACAGCGTGAAGCGGCGGCGGCCGGCGACGACGCAGGCGACGTTGTCCGGCAGGTCGAAGTGCGCCGCGATGCGGCTGCGGTTGCCGAACCAGATGCTCACGAGCGGGTCGCGATCGCCGAACGGCAGGTCGTTGGCGGCGCGAAAGCCCGGCAGGCACGTATCGACCGTGGTGGAACCGACGTACAGCGCCGGCGCCTGCGGGTCACCCGCCATCTGCGCCAGCGCGTCCAGCACCACGTCCAGCGGCGCCTTCTCGCGCTTGAAGTTCATGCCCGTGAAGGCGTCGTCGTAGAAGAAGCGTCCCTGGGCCTGCGGCGGGGCGAGCAGCATGCCCACCGGCTCGCCGCGCCAGGTGCTCTTGAGATAGGCCATGGCGTCGGCCGGGGAGCGGCACGCCGCCTGCACCATCGGCCAGTGCGCGACCAGGCCGCGCTGCACCCAGGGCTGCGTGTCGCGCAGGCGCTCGTCGGACATCGCGTCCGCGGGGGCGCCGGCGAGCTCGCGGATCGGCGTCATCTCGCTTCAACCGGCACGGCGCGCGAGCCGCTTGTTGTAGCGCTCGATCAGGTCGCGGAAGTGCGTCATCGACGCCACCACCATGAAGATCGCGACCAGCCAGCCCTGGGCGTGCAGTTCGACGATGGCGGAGGTGTCCAGCCGCGCGAGGCGCTCCTCGTTGATGGTGCTGAAGCCGGCCAGCCGGTTCTGCGATCCGTCGGCGGCCTCGATGTCGAGCGCGAACGACTCGATCAGGTCGTGGCGCATCAGCGTGGCCACGAAGGGCGCCGTCGCCTCCACGCCCTGGTGGATGGCGGCGAGCACCGAGTTCATGCGCTCGAGGTAGTCGGTGGCGGCCCCGTGCGGCAGGAACACGGCCTCGCCCTCGCCCTGGCCGATGCGCGGGCTTTCCATGTCGACGTGGATCGTCATCTCGGCGCCGGCGCGGCCGATCATGAACGGGCCGCGCTCGAGCGCCAGCGGGATGTAGGGGGCGTCCCAGCCGTGCGCCTCCAGGAACAGGTTCTCGCCCGTGCGCAGGCCCAGCAGCGCGACGGGCTGCATGCCGGGGCCGTTGTCGGCCGGCTGGAACACGATCGGGTAGTACGCCTGCGCGTCGCGGAATTCGTTGGGGAAGACGGGCGTGGCCATGACGTCGTCGCCCCAGGCGGCGCCGCGGGCGGTCACGATGCGCAGGTCGCGGTGGGTGTTGTTGTCGAGCTGGACGGGTTTCATGAGGGGGCTTCGTGTCAGCGCCGCGGCAGGCCATGCGCGCGGATGTGGTCGATCAGCGGGCGCTGCAGCGGCAGGGCGCCGAGCATGCGCCGCGCCAGGTGGGCGGTCTCGCGGAAATACGGCTCGGCGGCGTCGCCGAGGCCCGGGTGGCGCAAGCGCGCGGACGGCTCGGGCAAGAAGCCCATGCCGTGCAGGACGTACTGGTAGCTGGCGGCCGGAAACACCTCCTCGATGCGGAAGAAGTCCTGGCGATAGGGCGCGCGGTGGCGCCACAGCGTCAGCAGGTCGGCGAGGCGGTCGGGCAGGGTGGCCGGCTCGCGGTGGGCGCGCCAGTAGTCGGTGTCGTCGCGGCGGCTCAGCGCGTAGTGCAGCTTGAGGAAGTCGACGACGCGCTCCCAGCGGTACGTGAACGCGTCGTTGAAGCGCTTCTCGACCAGGGCCATCTCGGCGCGTGTGACGGGCATCTCGTCGCTGATCATCCCCGCCGACAGCTCCACCAGCGCGAGCGCCGACGCCTCCAGCGGTTCGACGAAGCCGGCCGACAGGCCGACCGCGACGCAGTTGCGATGCCAGAAGCGCTCGCGGTAGCCCGGGTCGAACGCGATGCGGCGCGGCGCCGGGAGGTCGTCGGTGCCGCCGGTGGCACGCACGTAGGCGAGCAGGTGGCGCTCGGCCTCGCCCTGCGACATGTGCGCGCTGGCGTAGACGTGGCCGATGCCGCGCCGGTCGTGCAGCCCGATGTCCCACGTCCAGCCGGCCGGCTGCGCGGTGGCGACGGTCTCGCAGGCGATCGGCGTGTCGGCCGTGGGGTAGGGCACCTGCAGCGCGAGCGCGGTGTCGTTGAACAGCAGGTGCTTGCACGAGCGCACGCCGACGCCGTAGTGCTGGCCCAGCAGCACCGACGCCATGCCCGAGCAGTCGATGAACAGGTCGCCCGCGATGTCGCCGTTCTGGCGCGTGCGCAGCGCGGCGATGTCGCCGTTCTCGTGCGAGACGACGAGATCGACATCGTCCAGCACGTGGCGCACATGCAGGTTCGCCACCGCGTGCATGCGCAGCTGCACGCCGAACTTGCCGGCGTCGAAATGGTAGCCGTAGTTCGCGATGGCCGCGTACTCGGGCGTGGTCGCCTGCTTGGGCGCATGGCCGGCCATGCACACGTGCGGCTGCGCGCTGACGACCTCGGCGAACGGTCGATCACCGTGGCGCTGCAGCCAGCCGGCCACCAGGTCGACGTCGCCGAAGCCCAGCGGCAGCGTGAAGGGATGCCGGTACTGGTCGCCGTCGGCCGCCGCGCGGCCCTGCATCCAGCCGCGGAACAGCGAGCCCTGCTTGAAGGACGCGTCGCATTCGCGCACGAGCGTGGTCTCGCTGAACCCGATGCGGCGCAGGGTATCGCGCATCGACGGCCAGGTGCCTTCGCCCACGCCGATGGGCGGGGTGTTGGGGGATTCGATCAAGGTGACCTCCAGGCCGCCCGGATCGCCCGCATGGTGCTCGCGGGCCAGGAGCGCCGCGGTCAGCCATCCGGCCGAGCCGCCGCCCAGGATCACGACGTGTCTGACGTCCTCGTTCGCGCGCATCATCATCTTCCGGACATCATGCCGGCCTGGAAAAAGAGACGCCACCCGGCGATTCCCAGGGGAGGAATCGGCGGATGGCGTGGGGTGGCGGCCCGACTCGCAGCCGCGTCAGGCGATCACGCTCAGAACTTGTAGCGCGCGCCGATCATGTAGCGGCGGCCGGTCTGCGTGATCGACTCGAGCTCCTGCTTCGTGCGGCTGTGCTGGCGCACGACGCCGTCGTTCAGGTTGATCGCGTCGAGCTGGAACGACAGGTGGTTGTTGACGTTGTAGCCCAGCGTCATGTCGACCTGGCCGTAGGGCTCGGTGTAGACCGGGTTCGGACCCGAGCCGTCGTAGAGGCTCGCGAGGAACTGGCCGCGCCAGTTGTAGGCCACCCGGGCGTTGACGTGGTCGTTCTCGTAGTAGCCGACCACGTTGGCCGAGTTGCTGAGGCCCACCAGCGCGAACTGGTCGTTCATGTTCGCGTTGTTGTACTTCAGGCCCGTCATCACCAGCGTGTAGTTCGCGCTCACGCCGAAGCCCGAGTTGCCGAACGCGTTCTGGACGTTGAATTCCCACCCGCGCAGGCTCGCCGAATGGTTGTTGACCGGCTGGTTGACCTTGAACAGCAGCGCCGGGTCGGCGGGCTGGCCCGAGATGGTGCCCGTCGCATGACCATTGGCGGTGCCGGTCTGGGTGACGCCCGGCTGGCCGTTGTAGTTCGCGAAGATGTAGTCGCGGATGCACTGCAGGTCGGTGGTCGCGCAGCCGCCGGCGCCGACCGCGGCGTTCCAGTAGGTGCCACCCACTGGCGTCGTCAGGCCCGGTGGGCCGTACGTCGTCTGGCCCTGGCCGATCCAGTTGATGACGTTCTTGTGGAAGAAGCCGATCGACGCGTAGCTCGACTTGCCGTAGTACCACTCGAGCGAGAAGTCCAGGTTGTGCGACAGCAGCGGCTTGAGCGCCGGGTTGCCTTGCGATCCGGTGCCACCGTCGACGCGGAACAGCTGGTCGAGCGAGCGGCCGCCCTGGATCGCGTCCCAGCCCGGACGCGCGATCGTGTCGCCGTAGCTGGCGCGGGCCTTCAGGGTCTTGGTCAGGTCGGCGTCGAAGTCGAGGCTCGGCAGCCAGAAGTTGTAGCTGCCCTTCTGCGTCGTCGCGGCCTTGCCGTCGTAGGTCAGGTCGAACTCGTTGACCGAGCCCCAGACCGAGCCCGAGGGCGTCGGGACGACGGCGGCGGCCGTCACGTCCGTCTTCTCGTAGCGCACGCCCAACGACAGATTCATCGGCATGCCGAACGTTTCCCAGTCGCGGTTGTACTGGCCGTACAGGCTGGTCGTGTTCTCCTTGGTGCGGCGGTCGGTGCCGCCAGGGCCGTCGAAGTCGGCCGAAGCGACGTACTTCGTGGGGTCGCCCACCTTGGCCGCGATGTCGCGCACCTGGTCGAAGTTGCTGGTGAACCAGGTGTTGTAGAGCGCCGGGCTGTTGCTGCCGCTCATGCGGCTGAAGTACTTGCTGAGCGTGTCGGCGTGCCAGATGTTGTCCGGATAGTCGCCCGGGTTGGTGGCGCCGCCCCAGCTGTCCTGCTGGACGTTGGCATAGGCGGTGCGGTTCTTGGCATGCGTGATGTTCAGGCCGAAGTCCACCGACGACTGCTCGGACACTTCCCAGTTGCCCTTGAGCTGCAGCTGGTCGATGTTGGCCTTCATGTAGCTGTTGCGGAACGACGAGCCCGTGACCTGCTGCAGCGAGGCCGTGAGCGGCGCATTCGCGATGCTCATGACCGGGAAGTCGTGCGTGAAGTCGACGGTGGTGTCGCCGCGGTTGAACGACGCGCCGCCGATCACGTTGTTGGTGCCGTACGGGTTGTCGGAGCCGGAGATCGAGTTCGACCTGTGCGCGTCGAGCTCGAACTTGAGGCTGTCGGACGCCTTCCAGTTCAGGTTCACGCCCAGCGAGCGCAGCGTGGTCTCGACGCCGAACTTGGCCACGCCCATCGCCACGTCGGCGTTGGTGAGCGTCTCGGTGTAGACCAGCGGGGTCGCGGCCGGGCCGTTGGTCCAGCTGCTGCTCGACGGACCGAAGTTGAACCACGACGAGATGTCGTTGCGCTTCGAGTCGAGGCGGTTCTGCGAGTACGTGTAGTCGAGCGTGCTGGTGAACGACTTGACCGGCTGCCACTGCAGCGTCAGCTGGCCGTTCACGCGCTCGCGGTGGATGCCGGTGACCGAGTAGTCGATGTTCTGCGGCACCGAGTAGATGCCCGAGCCGGACGGCCGGTTGACGATGTTGGCGCCCGATTGCGGGATGCCGCCCCAGCAGTTCGAGTTGTCCTGCGTCGCCAGGCAGTTGCGCCAGCCGTTGCCGACGTTGGCGCTGTTGATGCCGCCGTCGCGCACCACGTAGTTGCCGGTCAGCGCGATGCCGAAGCGGTGGTTGTCGAAGGTGTCGCTGTAGATGCCGGAGATCTCGGGCGTGAGGTTGTCGCCGCGATCGTCGGTCGGCAGGCGCTTGTTGGACTGGTCGATGAGGCCCGCGACGCCGATGGACGCGACGCGGCCGGCGTAGTTCTCGAGCGGACGCGCCGTCTTGATGTTGATGGTGGCGCCGATGCCGCCCGCGGGCTTCGAGGCGCTGCTGGTCTTCCACACTTCCAGGCCGGAGATGGACTCGGCGGCCAAGTTGGCGAAGTCGAACGCGCGCGAGCCGGACGGGCCGGTGTCCTGCACCGTCGTCGCCGGCATCTGGCGGCCGTTCAACAGGATCATGTTGTAGTCCGGGCCGAAGCCGCGCACCGTCACCTTCGAGCCTTCGCCGGCCACGCGGTCGATGGACACGCCGCTGATGCGCTGCATGGCTTCCGCGAGGTTGCTGTCGGGGAACTTGCCGACGTCCTCCGCGGTGATGCCGTCGACGATGCCGTGGGCATCGCGCTTGAGCGCCATCGAGGTGTCCAGGCTGGCCCGGATGCCGGTGACCGTGACGGTCTGGATGTCCGCCTTGTCGGCGGCCGAGGCGGCCGGCGCAGCGGGCGCCGCGCCCTGGGCGTGGGCCGCCGTGACCCCGGCCAGCAGCAGGCCGCAGGCAGAAGCGAGGCGGGTACGCCGGAACGACGGCGCGTGGTGGATCTTCATTGACTTGTCTCCGATGTTTTGGTGAGCCGTGTCGCCGTTCGGGAACGTGCGCCCCATGCCTGCCCGTTGTTGACCGCGGGTTTGAAAGCGCTTTCAGAGATTGGTGCGCCTTTCTCTGAAAGCGGTTTCAAATGTAAGGCAGCTGTCCAGCGAGTCAGCTAGGGAACACCCGCATACCGTTGCGTTTCGACTTATCGGGGCAACACTTCTTCGGCTTTTGCGGGTTTGTCCCAGGGTGAAAGGCGCTTTCAGGCGCGCGGCACGACCCGCTTCTCGCGGCGCCCGGCATCGCCTCTGCGCCGCGTGACCGATCGTAGGTGGACACGTCGTATGGCGATTCCGGGAGGACTGGAAGCGGTTGACAGTCCCTAAAACAGAAAGCGCTTTCATAGCCTGCTCGACATGACAGCGCTGGACGCCCGGCCGGCGGCGGCGGATTGCACTAGGATGGGCGCGCAGTTCGCCGCCCATCGCTTCAAGCCTGCAGGAGCCCGTCGTGAGCCTGACCGCCCCATCCCGCGCCTCGCGCCTGGATCCCGCCTGGCTGGATGCCGAATACGACCAGCGTGCCCGCCATCCGGAGCATGTCGAGATCGGCGCCCGTTGGGAGACCGCGTCCTCGCTGGTGCAGCGCCTCGAATCGTGGCGGCGCGACGTGCGCTACGGCCCGGGAACGAACGAGACGCTGGACATCTACCCGACACCCGCGGCCAACGCCCCGGTGCTGGTGTTCATCCATGGCGGCTACTGGCGCTCGTCGGACAAGTCCCTGCACGGCTTCCTCGCGCCGGCCTTCAATGCGGACGGCGCGCTCGTGATGATCCCCAACTACGCGCTGTGCCCGGCGGTGGGCATCGAGCACATCGCGCTGCAGGTGGCGCGTTGCCTCGCCTGGGTGCATCGGCACGCGGCGCTCTACGGCGGCGATCCGTCGCGCATCGTGGTGGCCGGCCATTCGGCCGGCGCTCACCTGGCGGCGATGATGCTCAGCTGCCGCTGGAAGGACGTCGACGCGTCGCTGCCCGTGCAACTGGTGAACGGCGCGCTCGCCATCTCCGGCCTGTTCGACCTCGAGCCGCTGCGGCTGGCGCCCTTCATCCGGGACGACATCCGCCTCACGCCCGCGAGCGTGAAGCGCCTGAGCCCGGCGTTCTTCCCGCGCCCGCGCAAGCCCTTGCACACGGCCGTCGGCGGCGAGGAGACCTCCGAGCTGAAGCGCCAGGCGGCGCTGATCCGCGATCAGTGGGGGCCCACCGGCGTGCCGGTCAGCGAGACGATCCCCCACGCCAACCACTTCACCATCCTGCACAACCTGGCCGATCCGAACGGCCGGCTGCACCGCGACGCGCTCGCCCTGCTGGGCCTCAGGCGGCAACCTTAGACGGCACTGCCGTCCTGGTCCTGCCCGGTGGCGCAGCCCTTGCACGGGCCGCAGCCGCCGCCGCAGCCGCCCGCGTTCGCGGCGGCGTCCAGCGCCTTGATCTCGATGCGGCGCGCAGTCCGTTCCGATGCGCCCGTGGCACGGGCGAGGGGGCCCGTCTGCGCGGCCAGCCGGTGGCGCAGCGACGCGGGTGCGAGCTTCCACACGCTGTAGCCGGCGGCCGCGAGCACGATGAGGAGGGCGAGAAGCGTCTGCATCAGGATTTCCTAGGCTCCGAACAGGGCGCGCACCGTGTAGAAGGTGAGGCCGGAGGCGACGTAGGCGAGCGCGAACAGGTAGCTCGCCATGATGATGGGGTGGCGCCAGCCGCCCGTCTCGCGCTTGGTGACGGACAGCGTGGCCACGCACTGCGGTGCGAACACGTACCAGGCCAGCAGCGCGCAGGCGGTGGGCAGCGACCAGGTCTGGTGGATCAGCGGCGACAGCTGCTCGGCCACCGCGTCGCCCGAGGCCGACAGCGCGTAGACGGTGCCGAGTGCGCCGACGGCCACCTCGCGCGCGGCCAGGCCCGGCACCAGCGCGATGGAGATCTGCCAGTTGAAGCCGATCGGCGCGAAGATGTACTCCAGCAGGTGGCCCAGGCGCCCGGCCAGGCTGTATTCGATGGCGGGGCCGGTGGCGCCCGGCGGCGGGCCGGGGAACGTCGACAGGAACCACAGCACGATCATCAGCGAGAGGATGATGGTGCCCACGCGCGTCATGAAGATGCGCGCGCGCTCCCACAGGCCGATCGACAGGTTGCGCAGGTTGGGCCAGCGGTAGGCCGGCAGCTCCATCATGAGCGTGTGGTGGGCGGGGCCGGTGCGGCGGCCCAGCCGCTGCATCACCCACGCCACGGCCATCGCGCTGACGATGCCCGCCATGTACAGCACGAACAGCACGAGTCCCTGCAGGTTGACGCCGAACGCCAGCGTGCGCGACGGGATGAACGCACCGATCAGCAGGGCATACACCGGCAGCCGCGCCGAGCACGTCATCAGCGGGGCGATCAGGATGGTGGCGATGCGGTCGCGGTGGTCGGCGATGGTGCGCGTGGCCATGATGCCGGGGATCGCGCAAGCGAAGCTCGAGAGCAGCGGGATGAAGCTGCGGCCCGTCAGGCCCACGCCGGCCATCACGCGATCGAGCAGGAAGGCGGCGCGCGGCAGGTAGCCGGAGTCCTCCAGCGCCAGGATGAACAGGAACAGGATCAGGATCTGCGGCAGGAACACGAGCACGCTGCCCGCGCCGGCGATCACGCCATCCACCAGCAGGCTGCGCAGCATGCCGTCGGCCATGTGCCGGGCCACCAGCTGGCCGGTGCCGTCCATCAACGCCTGGATCTGCTCCATCGGCCACTTGGCCCAGCTGAACACGGCCTGGAACATCAGGAACAGCACGAGCGTGAGGATGGCCATGCCGGCCACCGGATGCAGCAGCACGCGGTCGAGGCGATCGTCGACGTGCGTGCTCGCCGCGGGCTCGGTGAGCGTGGCCTCGAGCAGCCGATGCACCTCGTGGTGGTCGCGCATCACGGCGTCGATGGCGGCCTGGCCCACGTGGCCGTGCGGCGGCTCGGCGTCGCGGTGCACGCCGGGGCCGCTCGCGGGCGCGTGCGCGGGCTCGTGCGAGCGTGCGAGCCAGGCGTCGACAGCGGCCGTCAGCGATTCGGCGCCGCCGGTCTTGACGGCGACGGTCTCCACCACCGGCACGCCCAGCTCGGCCTGCAGCTTGTCCACGTCGACGTGGATGCCGCGCTTGCTGGCGACGTCCGTCAGGTTCAATGCCACGAGCATCGGCCGCTTCAGGCGCCGCGCCTCGATCACCAGGCGCAGCGTGAGGCGCAGGTTGGTGGCGTCGGTGACGCACACCAGGAGGTCGGGCGGCGCCTCGCCGGCGCGCTTGCCCTGGACGACATCGCGCGTGACGGTCTCGTCGGCACTGGTCGCATTCAGGCTGTAGGCGCCAGGCAGGTCGAGCACGCGCACCTGCTTGCCGGACGGCAGGTTCAGCAGGCCTTCCTTGCGTTCGACGGTGACGCCCGCGTAGTTGGCCACCTTCTGGCGGCTGCCGGTGAGCAGGTTGAACAGCGCGGTCTTGCCGCAGTTCGGGTTGCCCAGCAGTGCGATCTGGCGGCTGTCGAGAGTGGCGCTGGTCATGGCTGCTTGTCCGGCCAGACGTGCACGCAGGCCGCCTCGGCACGTCGCAGCGCGAACGTGCTGACCCCGCCGCGCCCGCCCACCCGCACGCCGATCGGGTCGTCGCCCGGCTGTCCGAAGGCGATCACGCGCAGGCTGGCACCCTGCACGAAGCCGATCTCGATCAGGCGCAGCGCCATGCGTTCGACGTCCGCGTCGAGCGAGCCGTCCGGGCCGAGGGCGTCCACGCGCACGCCGGCCACGGTGCCCGTGGCGTTGCGGCCCAGCTGGGTCAACGGCACGGTGACGCGTGCAGGCGCCGCGGTGCCGCGATCACGCGTGGCATCGGCGACGGCCGGCGGCGTCGGGTCACCGAGGCGGGCGAGCACTTGGGCGGGCATGGGACGTTTCAAACGAGGGCGCTGGTGTTCTAAAGAAGAACCATTCTCATTCATTCTAGGACCTGGCGCTACCCCTGTCACTTGATGGTCATCAAACCGGTGGCATGGCCTGCGACTATCGGTCCGATAGCTTCTATCAAAAACTGGGAAAAGATGGATTTGCCATAGTGCCTGCCCGGGATGGGCGCCGCGGGGAGCGAGACGGCGCCTATCGCAACGATAGCTATTGAACATCACGTTGTGATAGTCGATGGCATATGATTCAGTCATTCCGAACCCGCCAACCCAACGAGGAATCAAGATGTCCCTGATCAATACCCAAGTCCAGCCCTTCAAGACCGAAGCCTTCCACAACGGCAAGTTCATCACCGTCAGCGACGAGACGCTGAAGGGCAAGTGGTCCGTGCTGATCTTCATGCCGGCCGCCTTCACCTTCAACTGCCCGACGGAAGTGGAAGACGCCGCGGACAACTACGCCGAGTTCCAGAAGCTGGGCGCCGAGGTCTACATCGTCACCACCGACACGCACTTCTCGCACAAGGTGTGGCACGAGACCTCGCCGGCCGTGGGCAAGGCCAGGTTCCCGCTGGTGGGCGACCCCACGCACACGCTGACCAACGCGTTCGGCGTGCACATTCCGGAAGAAGGCCTGGCGCTGCGCGGCACGTTCGTGATCAACCCCGAAGGCGTGATCAAGACGGCCGAGGTGCACAGCAACGAGATTGCCCGCGACGTGAAGGAAACGCTGCGCAAGCTCAAGGCCGCCCAGTACACCGCCGCGCACCCTGGTGAAGTCTGCCCCGCCAAGTGGAACGAAGGCGCCAAGACCATCGCCCCCTCGCTGGACCTCGTCGGAAAGATCTGAGCCCCACGGTCGCTCGCGCTCCCTGCCCCCAAGGGGCCGGCCGCGGGCGGCCCGGCGAAGCCGGCTCCGCCGCTCCCTCGGACTTTTTGCGGGGCGGCTGAGCGACAGCGTCGGAAGCGGGATGCTCCCCGTTTGTCCGATCATTTGACTTGTTAGAAGGAGTTTCACATGCTTGATTCCAACCTGAAGGCGCAGCTCACGGCCTACCTCGAGCGCGTGAAGCTGCCGTTCACGATCACGGCCTCGCTCGACGAGGGCGCGTCCTCGCAGGAGATGCACGAGTTCCTGCGCGACATCGTCGGGCTGACCGACAAGATCACGCTCAGGACCGACGGCAACGACGCGCGCCGGCCGTCGTTCACGCTGGCCCGCCCGGGCGAGTCGGAGCGCATCCGCTTCGCCGCCATCCCGATGGGCCACGAGTTCACCTCGCTGGTGCTCGCGCTGCTGCAGGTCGGCGGCCATCCGCCCAAGATCGAGCAGGAGCTGATCGACCAGATCAAGGGCCTCGATGGCGACCTGCGCTTCGAGACCTACATGAGTCTCACCTGCCACAACTGCCCGGACGTCGTGCAGGCGCTGAACCTGCTGGCCGTGCTGAACCCGGGCATCCAGAGCGTGGTCATCGACGGCGGCCTGTTCCGCCAGGAAGTCGAGGATCGCCAGGTGCTGGCGGTGCCGATGGTGTACCTGAACGGCCAGCACTTCGGCCAGGGCCGGATGGAGGTCGACGAGATCGTCAAGAAGCTCGACACCGGCTCGGGCGCACGCGATGCGGCCAAGCTGAGCGCCAAGGACGCGTTCGACGTGCTGATCGTGGGCGGCGGGCCCGCGGGCGCGGCCGCGGCCGTGTACGCGGCGCGCAAGGGCATCCGCACCGGCCTGCTGGCCGAGCGCATGGGCGGCCAGACCATGGACACCATGAGCATCGAGAACTTCATCTCGGTGCTGGAGACCGACGGGCCGAAGTTCGCGGCGGCGCTCGAGAACCACGCCAAGCGCTACGACGTCGACATCATGAACCTGCAGCGCGCCACGCAGCTGCGGCCCGCGGGCGCCGACGGCCTGGTCGGCGTGACGCTGGAGAACGGCGCGACGCTCAAGAGCAAGTCGGTGATCATCTCCACCGGCGCGCGCTGGCGCGAGGTCAACGTGCCCGGCGAGCAGGAATATCGCAACAAGGGCGTGGCGTACTGCCCGCACTGCGACGGCCCGCTGTTCAAGGGCAAGCGTGTCGCGGTGATCGGCGGCGGCAACTCGGGCGTCGAGGCGGCGATCGACCTGGCGGGCATCGTGGGCCACGTCACGCTGCTGGAGTTCGGCGACGCGCTGCGCGCCGATGCGGTGCTCGTCAACAAGCTCCGCAGCCTGGCCAACGTCGACATCCACGTGCAGGCGCAGACCACGGAGATCACGGGCGCGGACGGCAAGGTCGACGGCCTGACGTACACCGACCGCCGCAATGGCGAATCGAAGCACGTCGAGCTCGAAGGCGTGTTCGTGCAGATCGGCCTGGTGCCCAACTCCGAGTGGCTCAAGGGCACGATGGAGCTCACGAAGCACGGCGAGATCATCGTCGATGCGCGTGGCGCCACGTCGGTGCCCGGCGTGTTCGCCGCCGGCGACGTCACCACGGTGCCGTTCAAGCAGATCATCATCGCGACCGGCGACGGCGCGAAGGCGGCGCTCGGCGCGTTCGACCACCTGATCCGCCAGGCCGTGCCGGCCTGAGTCCCCACCCGCGCCTTGGACGACGCCCGCCTCGCGCGGGCGTTCGTCCTTCTTCAGGCGATGTAGTCGTTGACCAGGTTCTCCCAGGCCTCCTGGCGGCCGGACACCGGGCGCTCGTCGACGTTGCGCTGCAGGGCATGGGCGGCGGCGTCCTCGAGGGACGTTCCCGCCGCCAGCAGCTTGCGTCCGACCTCGCCGTCCCAGCCCGCGTAGCGCGCATCGAGCTCGCGCGCGGGGCGGCCGTCGGTGACCATGCGTTCGGCGATCAGCAGGGCTCGGGCGCACAGGTCCATCGCGCCGACGTGGCCGTGGAACAGGTCGGCCGCATCGATCGACTGGCGGCGCACCTTGGCGTCGAAGTTCAGGCCGCCGTGCGTCATGCCGCCGCCGCGCAGCACGTGGTACAGCGCGAGCGCGGTGTCGGGCAGGTTGTTGGGGAACTGGTCGGTGTCCCAGCCGCACTGCATGTCGCCGCGGTTCATGTCCAGCGAGCCGAACAGGCCCAGCGACACCGCGGTGGCGATCTCGTGCTCGAAGCTGTGGCCCGACAGCGTGGCGTGGTTGGCCTCGATGTTGACCTTCACCTCGTTCTCGAGCCCGTGCTGGCGCAGGAAGCCGTGCACGGTGGCCACGTCGTAGTCGTACTGGTGCTTGGTGGGCTCGCGCGGCTTGGGCTCGATCAGCACGTAGCCGGGCAGCCCGAGCTTGTGCTTGTGCTCCACGGCCATCTGCAGGAAGCGGCCGTACTGGCGCGACTCGCGGGCGAGGTCGGTGTTGAGCAGCGTCTCGTAGCCTTCGCGCCCGCCCCACAGCACGTAGTTGGCGCCGCCCAGCCGCTTGGTGGCGTCCATCGCCTCCTTCACCTGCAGCGCCGCGAGCGCGAAGATCTCAGGGTTCGGGTTGGTGGCCGCGCCGCTCATGAAGCGCCGGTGGCTGAACAGGTTGGCTGTGCCCCACAGCAGCTTCACGCCGGTGGCGGCCTGCTTCTCGCCCATGAGGTCGACGATGCGGCGGAAGTTGTCGACGCTCTCGCGCGGCGTGGCGCCCTCGGGAGCGACGTCGCGGTCGTGGAAGCAGTAGTACGGCGCGCCGAGCTTGGCGAAGAACTCGAAGGCGGCGTCGAGCTTGGCCTTGGCGGCTTCCATCGGATCGGCCACGCGATGCCACGGCCGCTCGAACGTGCCGTCGTAGCCGAACGGATCGAAGCCGTTCCAGCAGAACGAGTGCCAGTAGCAGACGGCGAAGCGCAGCTGGTCTTCCATGCGCTTGCCCAGGACGATGCGATCCGGGTCGTACCACTTGAAGGACAGCGGGTCGGTCGATTGCGGGCCGGCGTACCGGATCTTGTCGATGCCGGCGAAATGGTCGGGCATGGTGGTCTCCTGGAGGGAAGGAATCAGGGGGTGCGCGGCGTCAGGTCGCGGGTCTGGCGATAGAGCGCGCGGAAGCGTTCGAGTCGGGCCTGCAGCGCGGGGCGGCGTGCGGCGCGGGGCTGGAAGAGGGCGCGCGGCGCGGGCGGGCGGCAGACGTCGGGCTCGTCGCGGCCCAGCGCGAGCCACGCCAGTCGGCCGGCGCCCATTGCGCCGCCGGCCTCGGCGCCTTCGACGGTCTGCAGTTCGACGTCGAGCACGTCGGCAAGCAGCTGCGCCCAGTGCGCGCTGCGGGCGCCGCCGCCCACCAGCGCGAGGCGGCCGACGGCGGTGCCGGCGTCGCGCAGGGCCTGCAGGCCGTCGGCCAGGCCGAAGGCGACGCCCTCGATCACCGCGTGGCCCAGGCGCGCGGCGTCGGTCTCGTTGTCCATGCCGAAGAAGACGCCGGAGGCGTGCGGATCGTCGTGCGGCGTGCGTTCGCCGGACAGGTAGGGCAGGAACAGCGGGGCGCGGTCGCGCTGGTCGTCGGTCAGGCCCTCGACGCGTTCGAGCAGCGCGGCCTCGCTCGCGCTGCCGGTGAGTCGCGTCACCCACTGCAGGCAGCTCGCGGCCGACAGCATCACGCTCATCTGGTGCCAGCGTCCGGGCAGCGCGTGGCAGAACGCGTGCACGGCCGACGCCGGGTTGGGGCGGTAGCGGTCGGTGACGACGAACAGCACGCCGCTGGTGCCCAGCGACAGGAAGCCTTCGCCCGGCTGCACCGCGCCGATGCCCACCGCGCTGGCCGCGTTGTCGCCGCCGCCGCCGGCCACCGGCAGGCCCTCGGGCAGGCCAAGGGCGAGCGCGGCGTCGGGCTTCAGGTGGCCGGCGACGTCGGAGCCTTCGACCAGCGCCGGCATCTGCGCGGCCGTCATGCCGGACGCGGCGAGGAGCTCCGGCGACCACGCCCGGCGGCCGACGTCCATCCACAGCGTGCCGGCGGCGTCGGACATGTCGCTGAACGCCGCGGCCGTGAGCCTCCAGCGCAGCCAGTCCTTGGGCAGCAGCACGCGTTCGACGCGGCGGAAGATCTCGGGTTCGTGCTCGGCCACCCACAGCAGCTTGGGCGCCGTGAATCCCGGCATCGCGAGGTTGCCGGCGATCAGCGGCAGCGAAGGCAGGCGGCGCACGAGTTCCTCGCACTGCGCGGCGCTGCGCGTGTCGTTCCACAGGATCGCGGGACGCAGCACCTCTCCATTGCCGTCCAGCAGCACGGCGCCGTGCATCTGGCCCGACAGCCCGATCGCGCGCACGGCGGCCCAGCCCTGCGGGTGGCTCTCGCGCAGCGTGCGCGCCGCCGCCAGCAGCGCCTGCCACCAGTCGCGCGGCGCCTGCTCGGCCCAGTGCGGGTGCGGGCGCGAGACCGTCAACGGCGCGCCGGCGCTGGCCAGGAGCGTGCCGCGCTCGTCCACCAGGGCGAGCTTGAGCTCCGACGTGCCGAGGTCGATGCCGAGGGTGGTGGCGTCGATGTTCATGATCCGGCCTCCGCGGTGAGCATCCGGTGCTGCTGCGCCACGCGCGTCACCGGCTTGCCGCCGATGATCATGCCCAGCACCTCGTCCTCCGTGAGGTCGGCGGTGCGGTAGGTGCCGATCACGCGGCCGTTCTTCATCACGGCCAGGCGGTCGGACAGCGCGAAGACGTCGGGCATGTCGTGCGAGATGAGGAAGACGCCGACGCCGCGCGCCTTCAGCCGGCGCACCAGGTCGTGCACCTTGCGCGTCTCCTCGGGCCCGAGCGCGGCGCACGGTTCGTCCATCACGAGGATGCGCGCCTTGAAGTACAGGGCGCGCGAGATCGCGACCACCTGGCGCTGGCCGCCCGAGAGCGAGCGCACCGGCTCGCGGATGTTGCGGAAGTTCGGGTTCAGCTGCGCGAAGACGTCGCGCGCCGCGGCCTCCATCGCGTAGTCGTCCATCGTGTTCCAGCGCGTCATCAGCTCGCGGCCGAGGAACAGGTTGGCGACGGCGTCCAGGTTGTCGGCCAGCGCCAGCGTCTGGTGGATCGTCTCGATGCCGAGCGCCTGCGAATCGCCCGGGTTGGCGATGTGCGCGAGCTCGCCGGCCACGCGGATCTCGCCGCGGTCGATCGGGTACGCGCCCGCCAGCATCTTCATCAGCGTGGACTTGCCCGCGCCGTTGTGGCCCAGCACGGCGACGACCTCGCCGGCGTCGAGCGCCAGGTCGACGTCGCTGACGGCGTGCACGCCGCCGAAGGCCTTGTGCAGGCCGCGGAATTCGACCAGGGGTGCCGTCATGTCGCTCATTGGACTACCCTTCGCCTGTCGGCTGCGGAGCGAGCGCCTTCGGGCGGCCGGGCGGCGCTCATGCGAGTCGCTCCCCGGTCCACCGGCGGTACAGCACGTCGAACGCCACCGCCACGATCAGCACCTGGCCGATGATGATCATGCGCTGGCCGATGCCCACGTCCATCAGCAAGAGGCCGCTGTCGAGGAACTGGATGATGAGCGCGCCCAGCACCGAGCCCAGCACGGTGCCGCTGCCGCCCGACAGGCTCACGCCGCCGATGACGGCCGCGGCGATGACGTACAGCTCCATGCCGGTGCCCATCGAGTTGGTGCCTGCATTCAGGCGCGAGACGGCGACGATCGCCGCGATCGTGATCGTCACCGACAGCAGCAGGAACAGCTGCAGCGTGACCCGGCGCACCGGGATGCCCACCAGCCGCGCGGCCTCGGGGTTGCCGCCGATCGCGTAGACGTAGCGCCCGAAGCGCGTGCGCCGCACGATGAACGCCACCACGATGACGACCGCGCCCCAGATGACGACCGGTGCCGGCACGCCCTGGCCCTGCGGCTTGCCGGGCAGTTGGTAGGCGCACATCGCGGCGGTGAAGGCCGCCAGCAGCACCAGCAGGCCGGCGGTGAACGCGACGTCGGCCGCGAGCGGGCGCAGCGGGAAGCCGTGGCGCGTCTTCGCGCGCCGTGACGCCGCGATCCGCCAGCACAGGAGCAGCGCGAGCACGGCGGCGAGCGTCCAGCTCCCCGCGATGCCGAGTGCGCCGTCGAGGCCGCCGCCGAACCACAGGAAGACCGGGTCGGTGATCGGCTGCGTCTTGCCGTTGGCCACGATGAAGGCCGCGCCGCGGAACGACATCAGGCCGCCCAGCGTCACGACGAACGACGGCACGCCCAGGTAGGCGGTCAGGCCGCCCTGGTAGGCGCCCACCAGCAGCGCCGCGGCGAGCCCGGCCAGGCAGGCCCACGTCCAGCTCCAGCCGGCGGTGTATTGCAGGTAGGCGACGAGCACGCCGACGAAGCCGACCACCGAACCGACGGACAGGTCGATGTGGCGCGCGACGATCACCAGCGAGATCGCGGTGGCGACGATGCCCACCACCGCCGTCTGCTGCGCGATGTTGTAGAGATTCTCCGGCGTCAGGAAGTTGCCGGTGAGCACGTGGAAGGTGGCGGCCATGACCGCGAGCACGACGGCCATCAGGCCGAGCCGCAGGTCGAGCGCGCTGAGCTGGAGCGATTCCATTTGGGGGGATCCTGCGCCGCCGTCCCGCGCGCGTCGCGCGCGCGGGACGGCGCGCGTCTTCACTTGCAGGCCGAGGGCGCCTTGGCCGCGTCGACGCCGCGGCACAGGTTGTCCTTGGTGATCCAGCCGGCCTTGACGACGGTGTCGAGGTTGGCCCGGGTGATCGCCACCGGCTTGAGGAACTTGGAATCCAGCGTCACCTTGTGCTCGCCGCCCGTCCACTTCTTCGAGCCGGGCACCGGCTTGCCGCCGGCGAGGTCGACCGCCGCGTCGGCGGCTTCGCGCCCGAGGTCGCGCGCGTCCTTCCACACCGACACCGTCTGGGTGCCGAGCGCCACGCGGTTGAGCGCGGCCTGGTCGCCGTCCTGGCCGGACACCGGCACGCCCGAGATGCCGCGTGCCGACAGCGCCGCCACCACGCCGCCGGCGGTGCCGTCGTTGGAGGCCACCACGGCATCGACCTTGTTGCCGTTGCGCGTGAGGATCTGCTCCATGTTCTTCTGCGCCACCTCCGGCTTCCAGCCTTCCGTGTACTCCTCGCCGACGATCTTGATCGCGCCCGACTTGATCGCCGGGGCCAGCACCTCCTGCTGGCCGGCCCGCAGGAAATCGGCGTTGGGATCGGTGGGCGAGCCCTTGATCATCACGTAGTTGCCCGTGGGCTTGACGGAGAACACGGCGCGCGCCTGCATGCGGCCCACTTCCTGGTTGTCGAAGGTGATGTAGAAGACGCCCGGCTGGTCGATCAGGCGGTCGTAGGCCACCACGGGGATGTTGCGCTGCTTGGCCTTCGCGAGGGCGGGGACGATGGCGTCCTTGTCCATCGCCAGGATGACCAGCGCCTTGGCGCCCTTGGCGATCAGGCCGTCGACGTCGGCTAGCTGCTTCTCGGGCGAGCCGCCCGCGTCGGCGCTGACGTAGGTGGCGCCGCGCTTGGCCAGCTCGGCCTTGATGGCGGCCTCGTCGGTCTTCCAGCGTTCTTCCTGGAAGTTGGACCAGCTCACGCCGACCACCAGCTGGGCGTGGGCCGCGGCGGCGCTCGCAAGGAGCCCGGCGGTCAAGAGTGCGTGCTTGAAGTTCATGGCTTGTCTCCGGTTGTTGTCGTGCGTCGTCTCGCCCCTGATGGCTGAGCGCGGGGCGAAGATTAATTCGTTCGACGGTCAAACGAATTACTCGCTTTCCCCAATGCGGCGTCCTTCCGGGGCGCCTAGCCTGCCGGAAAGCTCCCGCCGATCGGCACCCGCGCCGCCCGGGGACAATGCGCGAGACCATGGAGACCCGCCGATGACCCGTCCCCCGATCACGGGCGACCAGACCTACGTCAAGTCGATCAACCGCAACGTGCTGCTGCGCCTGCTGCTCGACGAGCCGGGCCTCTCGCGGGCGGCGCTGGCCGAGCGCAGCGGGCTGACGAAGTCCACCGTGAGCCTGCTGGCCAAGGAGCTGCTGGACGACGGCTGGCTGGCCGAGGACAGCGTGGCCGTCACCGGCTCGCTGGGCCGCCGGCCGACGCCGCTGCGCATCGCCGGCCGCGGCCTGGTGCTGATCGGCGCCGAGCTGGGCACCGATTCCATCCGCGTGGTGGCCACGTCGCTGCACGGCGAGGTGCTGCAGGCGCAGGCGGTGCCGCTGCGCGACCGCTCGCCCGACATCGCCTGCCACCAGCTGGTGGAGCTGGTGACGGCCGAGTCCGCGCGCGTGACGCGCACGGGCGTGCGCCTGCTGGGCATCGGGGTCGGCCTGCCTGGCGCGGTGGATGCGGCGCACGGCGTCATCCAGTTCGCGCCCAACCTCGGCTGGCACGACGTGGAGGTAGGCCAGCGGCTGGCGCGCGAGCTGGTGGCCGGCGGCCTCGCGCACGTGCCCGTCTACTGCCACAACGAGGCCGACCTGGCCGCCATCGGCGAGACGGCCTTCGGTAGCCGGCCGATCGACGACCCGCTGGTCTACGTCAGCTGCGCGGTGGGCGTGGGCGCCGGCATCGTCCTGAAAGGCGAACTGTTCACCGGCGCCACCGGCGCGGCCGGCGAGATCGGCCACACCATCCTGCACGTGGACGGCCTGGCGTGCACGTGCGGGCGCCGCGGCTGCGTCGAGGCCTACGTCGGCCTCAAGGCGGTGGCGCACGCCGCCGGCCAGCTCAAGGGCGGCGAGGTCGACCGCGCGGGCCTGGCCGCCGATCTCGCGAACCCGCGCGCCTCGCGGGCGCGCAAGGCCTTCGCCGCCGCGGGCGACGCCCTCGGCGTGCTGCTGCAGAACGCCTGGACGACCTTCAACCCCAGGGCCATCGTGCTGGGCGGCGAGGCGGTGACCCTCGGCGGCGCGCAGTTCCTCGACGCCGCCGCCGCGCGGCTGGCCCGCTTCGGCCGCGACGCGGGCGTCGCGCCGCCGCAGGTGCGTGTCGCGAAGTACGGCGACCTGGCCGTGGCCGTCGGCGGCGCCGCCTTCGCGCTGAACGCGCTGCTGCGGCCGGTGGGGCACGACCGCGGGGCGTTGCGGGTCAATCCGGACTGAACGGCGCCTGGACCCGGCGCCGGGCGAGCGTCTTGCCGGCAATGGCGCCGCTGTTCGAGGAGAACGCCATGCCCCTGACCGGACGCTGCCACTGCGGCCGCAACGCCTTCGAGATCGACGCCGGATTGCCTGCCGCCTTGACGCGATGCACCTGCAGCTTCTGCTCCAAGCGCGGTCATCTCTACGCGTACTACCCGCCGGACAAGTTCAAGGCGACCCAGGCCGACAGCGACGGCATCTACCGCTGGCATTCGCGCCTGGTCGCCAACCACTTCTGCAGCGCCTGCGGTTGTGACCTCTACGCCGACAGCCCCGAGTTCCAGCCCGACGGGAAGTGGGACGGCCGGACGCGCCGGATCTGCGTCAACGCGCGCCTGCTCGACGATTTCGAGGCGGCCGACTGGCCGGTGACGGTCATCGACGGCAAGCATCTCTGGTGAGGGGCGTCCGCGCCGTTCGCCGGCGTGCGTCCGCCACCGTCGAAGACGGCTGCGGGGCCGCGGCGCTCAGGCCGCCGCCTGCGCACGCATCCGTCGCATCCACAGGAAGCCGTCCGCGCTGTAGATCGCCAGCGCGGTCCAGATCAGGACGAAGCCGGCCAGGCGGGTCGGGTCCAGCGGTTCGCCGAACCAGGCGACGCCCAGCAGGAACTGGATCGTCGGCGACACGTATTGCAGCGTTCCGAGCGTGGCCAGCGTGATGCGGCGCGCGCCGCCGGCGAACAGCAGCAGCGGGATGGCCGTGATCGGCCCGGCGCACAGCAGCCAGCCGACGGTGGTGGCGTCCAGCCCCGCGAACAGGCCGGGCAGGCCGCCGGGCGACAGCAGTGCCAGCGCGACGAGCGCCACCGGCGCCAGCACGGCGGTCTCCAGCGCCAGGCCTTCCAGCGCGCCCAGCGGCGCGGTCTTGCGCAGCAGGCCATAGCTGCCGAACGACGCGGCCAGGCCCAGCGCGATCCACGGCGGGCGGCCCAGCGTCAGCGTCAGCCACAGCACCCCGCAGGCCGCGACGGCCACGGCGATCCACTGCAGGCGGCGCGGCCGTTCCTTCAACACCAGCGTGCCCAGCATCACGTTGACGAGCGGGGTGACGAAGTAGCCCAGGCTCGCCTCGACCACGTGGCCGTGGTTGACGGCCCAGACGTACAGCAGCCAGTTGCTGGTCAGCAGCAGCGCGCTGAGCGCGAACAGGCCGACCAGCCGCGGCTGGCGCACGACGCCCGGCACCCACTGCAGCCGGCGCATCGCCACCAGCAGCGCCCACACGAACACGAAGCACCACAGCGAGCGGTGCAGCACGATCTGGAACGCGTCGACGCGGCTCAGCGCATGGAAGTAGATCGGGAACAGGCCCCAGAGGATGTAGGCGAGGGCAGCTTGGACGAGACCGGGCATGAGGCGCGAACTGGCCGGAGGCGGGTCTCCGGGTGCGCGCCATTATCGGAGGCGGTCCGATGCCCGCGTTTCGGCCGCGGGCGAAGCGTCACGGGTCGGTCGCTGAACGCACTCCGGCACGGCCCAGGTGGATCCTGCGACTGCACGCAGGATGACGTTTCTTGCGTGCCGGATGCGCCTCGCTCGGCCTGCCGGTGTCATGCCGCGGCCTGCCGGCGTCATGCCGCGGCCACGGCCAGCTGTCATCCTGCGTGGAGCTCGCCCGAGGTGTCATCGTGCGGGGAGCTCCCCCAGCTGTCATCCTGCGCGAAGTCGCAGGATCCACGTTGGCCAGGGAGCGGCAGAGCCCGGTGGATCTGTGACTGCGCGGAGGATGACATTTCAGCCGTGCCGGACGCGCTTCATGCGGCCTGCCGCGTCACGCCGCTGTCACGAACCGCGCCAAGACGTTTGCCGCGGAGTGCGCAGGAGTGCGCATTCCGGTCGTTGCTTTCGCACGATTTCCCCCTTCTGCGGGATTGTTGGCGAGGACCTGCGCACTGAAAAATGGCTGTCATCAACGCACTTCATGATGGTCGGTGCGTTCGGGAGACAGCCATGCCGCAAACGTACAACGTCGGATCGCGTTCACGCTTCGTGAACTTCATCGCCTGGATGTTCATCCTGCTGGGTGCGTTCGCGTGCGAGTGGGCGCTCATCCAGAACGCCACGCAGTCATGGACGGCGCTGGCCGCCGATCCCGCCACGCTGCCCGGCCTCACCGGCTTCCTGGTGCGCCACGCGCACTGGGTGTTCCCGGCGGCGATCGCGCTGTCGCTGGCCACCATGGTCTGCGCCGCCGGCCTGCTGCGCCGCATCGAGTGGGCGCGCCGCGTCTTCATCGGCCTGCTGATGGTGGCCATCGCGGCCGACCTCGCCGGCCTGTGGCTGCAGCAGGAGTTCCTGCACCTGCTGGTCGACCCCGCGCTGCACCACACCGCGCTCACGCAACCGGCGGCCGATTTGTTCGGCGGCGTCGTGACCGTCGCGCGCGTGCTCGCGGGCCTGCTGACGCTGGTGGCCAGCCTGGCGCTGGTGGGCATCATCCGCCGGCTGATGTCGCCGTCGGTGCGGCAGGAATTCGCCTGAAGCGCTTCGCGCTTGCCTGGTCGACGGCCGCGCTTGCGGCCGTCGTCGTTTCTGGCCTCAGGCCTGGCGCAGGCGATCCGGCAGGCCGTCGTGCCCGCCGAGCTCGTGCGCCGGCGCGTCGTGCCACCAGTCGGATTCCTTCAGGTCGGCGCGGCGCGACGGGTTCAGCGGGTAGACGATGCGGTTGGCCTCTTTCCAGGCCTCGCCGCCCACCAGCAGCAGGGCCTCGCGCTCGCCGTTGTTGATGAAGCAGTGGCAGATGCCCGTGCCGGCCGGGAAGGCCGCGAGGTCGCCCGCGGCCATCGGGTGGATGCGGCCGTCGATCCAGGCGTCGACCGTGCCCTCGATCACGTAGACGAACTCCTCTTCATCGGATTCGGCATGCGGCCACGACGACCGGCTGCCCGGCGGCAGCCGCTGCAGGTTGATGCCCACGCGCGTCAGCCCGGCGGCGTCGCCGATGCGGCGCAGCGGGCCCATGGGCTCGTCGCTCTGCGGGTAGACGTGGCTGCGCTCGGGGACGTCGGCGGCGGAGACGATGAATGGCGGACGGGTTGTCATGTCGATCCTTCGGGTGGTGAGATGTTCTCTCATGAATGCTGTCCGGACTCTTCATGCGAGTGGCTTCCGATGCTGTCGCCACTTCGTTGGCGCGAAGTCGGAGGGAGGGAGAGATCCGGCTCCGCCGGTCTCGATCCGGCCGGCCCCTCGGGGGACAGGACACTAGCGACCGTGGGGCTCCATGTCCAGGTAGAACCAGCGCCCGCCTTCCCGCACGAACCGGCTCGTCTCGTGCAGCCGCTCGGCCTTGCCGCCCAGCTTGCTGCGCGCGACGAACTCGACGATCGCGTGGTCGGCGTCCTGCGGGACGTGGCGGCGCACGTCCAGGCCCAGCCAGCGCAGGCCGGCGGGCAGGGGCTCGAGTGTGGCGGGGCGGGTGGATGGGTGCCAGGTGTCGCGGAGGTAGTCGAGCAGGCCCAGCGTGAAGGCGCTGTAGCGCGAGCGCATGAGGTCCTCGGCGGTGGGCGCCTGCAGGGCGTCGGGGCCGGCGTGCCAGCGCCCGCAGCAGCGTTCGTAGGGTTGCGGACGGCCGCAGGGGCAGGGCGGGGACGGCGCGAGGGGCATGCGTGAATTGTGCCGCGCGCCGGCGCACTGAACGCTTGCCCCGAGGGGCCGCGGTCCGATAGACTGTATGAAAATACAGTCATTCGAGGGTCTCCGGCGCGCGGCAACTTCGCCGTGCTGCGATGGCCCCGCTTCGTCCAGTCGTGCGCCTTCGCTTTCCGGTCACCGTCGATGTCCTCGCCTTCCCCCCTGCTGCCGCTGGAGCACCTGCATCCCGCGCTGTGGCGTGCCCACCAGCTGGGGCGCGGCCGGGAAGCGGTGCAGGCGAGCGGCTATGCGGCGCTCGATGCCGAGCTGCCGGGCGGCGGCTGGCCGCAGCGGGCGCTCACCGAGCTGCTGCTCGCGGGCACCGGCTGGGGTGAGATGCGGCTGCTCGCACCGGTGCTCGCGCGCGTGGGCGCGGCCGGGCGCGGCGTGCTGCTGGTGGGGCCGCCGGCCGAGCCGTGCGCCGAAGCGCTCGCGCAACTGGGCGTCGACCTGGCGCGCTGCGTCGTGATCCGGGGCGACGACCTGTTGTGGCCGCTGGAGCAGGCCCTGCGCAGCGGCCAGGTGGGCGCGGTCGTCGCGTGGACGCCGGCCAGCCTCAAGGGCGAGGCGCTGCGCCGCCTGCAGCTGGCCGCGCAGTCGCACGACGGCCCCGCCTTCGTGCTGCGCGCCGCCGCCGCGGCCACGCAGCCCAGTCCGGCGCCGCTGCGGCTGGCGCTCGCCGGCGCGGGCCCCGACGCGATGGCCGTGCGCGTGCTCAAGCGCCGCGGCCCGGCGCTGGAGGAACCGGTGCTGCTCGCGCTGCCGCCGGTGCTCTCGCGCGCGGCGCGCCAGCGCGCGCTCACGCCCCGGCGCACGCGCGCGACCGTGCGGGCCTTGTCGGCCATCGCATGAGCCGGGCGAGTCTCCAGGTTCCGTCATGCTCTGGATCGGCGTCCACCTGCCGGCGTTGTCGCTGGAATCCTTCGTCGCCACGCTGGCGCCGGAGCTGCCGGCCGGCGCGCCGGGGGGCGACGACCTCGACGACCTCGACCTCGTCGGCCCGGTCGCGCTGATCGCGCAGCACCGCATCGTCGCGGCCAACGACACGGCACGCGCCTGCGGCGTGCGGCCCGGCCAGAAGCGCGCCACCGCGCTCGGCCTGGCGCCGCACCTGCGCCTGGGCGAGGCCGACCCGGCGCGCGACGAAGCCGCGCTGATGGCCGTCGCCCACGTGCTGATGGGCTTCACGCCGGCCGTCTCGTTCGGCGGCGACCACGTGGTGCTGGCCGAGGTGCAGGCCAGCCTGCGCTACTTCGGCGGCCTGCCGCGCCTGGTCGAACGCCTGCGCGCCGAGCTCGCGCCGCTGGGCCACGCGCTGCGCCTGGCCTGCGCGCCCACGCCCCAGGGCGCGGAGTGGATGGCCCAGCTCGGGGACGAGCGCCCGCCCGCCTTCACCGACGACAAGGCCCGCTGGCGTGCGCGTGTCGGCGCCGTGCCGGTCGAGCGCATGGCCGGGGCCGCGCCGCACCTGGCCGCGCTCGGCACGCTGGGCCTGGCCACCGCCGCCGACCTGTGGAAGCAGCCACGCGCCGGCCTCACGCGCCGGTTCGGCGGCCGGCTGCTGGCCGACATCGACCGCGCGCTCGGCGACCAGCCCGACCCGCGCACCGCGCTGCAGCCCGCGCCCGTCTTCGACAGCCGCCTCGAGCTGTTCATGCGCGCCGACGACAGCGCCGCGCTGCTCACCGGCGCCGCCGTGCTGCTCAATCGCCTCACCGCCTGGGCCACCGCGCACCACGGCCTGGTCGGCGGCTTCGAGCTGCGGCTGCACCACGAGAGCCGCCGCACGATGATCGAGGATCCGTCGCTGCGCACGACGACGCTGGACATCGGCCTGGGCGAGCCGGTGGCCGACACCGCGCACCTGCACGCGCTGCTGCGCGAACGACTGCAGCGCCTGCCGCTGGCCTTCTCGGTGATCGAGATGAGCCTGCACTGCCACTCGATCACGCCCGGCGCGCCGCCCAACACCGAGCTGTTCCCGTCCGCCGCGAGCGTGGGCGAAGGCTGGAACCGGCTGCTCGAACGCTTCGAGGCCCGGCTCGGCGCGCACAACATCCAGCGACTGCAGCCGGTGGCCGACCACCGCCCCGAGCGCGCCACCGCCGTGCGTGCGGGCGGCGACCCCGGGTCGTCGCGCAAGCGCGCCGCCGGCCTGCCGCTGGATCTCGCCGCGCCCGTGAACCCGGCCGCCGCCGCCTCGGGCGATCCGGCGCACTGGCCGCGCCTGAAGCGCCCCGTCTGGTTGCTGCGCCAGCCGCAGCCGCTGCGCGACGAGGCCGGCACGCCGCTGCTCGCAGGCAAGCCGCTGTGGCTGGTCGCCGGTCCCGAGCGCATCGAATCCGGCTGGTGGGACGGCGGCTATGCGGCGCGCGACTACTTCATCGCGCAGGATCACGAAGGCGCGCTGCTGTGGGTCTATCGGTTCCGGCACGCGCCGGAGGTCAGCGAGACGGGGTGGTACCTGCAGGGGCGGTTCGGGTAAGCCCATCTGCGCCCGGCTGCACAAGCGGCATCGAGCGCTTGCGAGACGGCTGCGCATGCCTGCAGCAGCCGGCTGGGCGACATCGGCATCCTCATGGCAACGCGTACGCCCTGAGCCGCCGATGTCCATCGCCGCCGGTGGCCTCCAGCAGCACCAGCTTCCTCGACGCCAGCACCCAGGTGCGCCCCTCGAAGCCGTCGCCGAGCGCGATCTGCGCGATCTCGCGCTGCAGCGCCAGGTTGACGACGTGCAGCTGCGTATCGTCGGCCGACACCGCGATCGCACCGTCGATGGCCGGCTGGGCGCGCTGCAGCGGGGCGGAGCGATCGGCGCGCGGGGCGATGGAGGCGCCGCTCCACCACACCAGGCGCGCCATGCCGGGCAGCGGGCCGCAGGTGCTGCCGCGCTGCGAACCGAACGGGCCGGCGCGCCAGTCGTAGCCGATGGCGATGGGCGTGCCGCGCGCGTCGTGGCAGGGCGCGGGCGCGGGTTCGGCGGGGCCGGCCGGGTCGTCGCCGAAGGCGGCTTCGGACGTGGCGGTCTCGCGCACGCGCTTGCCGCTCGCGTCGTAGTCGGCCAGCACGATGCCGCGTGCCGGCGACGTCCAGGCCACGCGCGCCACGTCCCCGCGCACGGGCAGCAGCGTGGCTGTCCAGCCCGGGCGGCGCTCGACCAGGCGGCGCCGCGTCGGATCGGTGGCGGCGGCCAGCGGACGCCAGGTCAGCGTGTCGCCGCCGGCGTTGAGGAAACCGGCGCCGCCCGGCGTGACGACGCTGCAGACGTTCCTCGAACGCGGCGTGGGCAGCGCCGTGGAGGTGGTGCCGGTGGCGGGATCGAGCCTGGCGAGCTGCGTGCCCTGGTCGAGCCACAGGCCGCCGTCGCGGGTGGCGATCAGCGAAGCGTCGCGGGCGGCGCTGGCGCACGGCAGCGCCGGCGCCGCGACCTGCGGAGCGTCCGCGTCGAGATCGCGCGTCCACAGCGGCATGAGCACGCGCTCGGCGCGCGCCAGCGTTCGGGCGCCCGGGGTCTCGCCGGGCTCGCGGCAGGCGCCGGCGTCCCAGGCCTTGGCCGCGTCGCGCGTCGCCGTGACGGCGGCGGCCGGCAGGGTGACGTCGACCACGCGCTCGTCGTCGGGCACCGCGGGCCAGCCGGCGATCGTCTCGCCCGTCTCGGGCTCGACGGGCTGCGTGGCGAGCGCGAACACGCGGTCGCCCGCCGGCGTCGTCGCCAGGCCCCCGAGCGCGTACTTCGACGTCACGCGCTCCAGCGGGCGCCCGCTGGCCATGTCCTGCACCACGAGCACGGAACGCGCGCCCGTCGCCAGTTCGGCGGCGTCCAGGGCCGCGTCCAGCGGCCGTGTGGACGCGATCCAGCGGCCGTAGGGATCGACGATGAACGCGGCGCCGAGGTCGTCGCCCACCTGCGCGCGCACGTGCGGCCCGGCGCCGCACACGCCCGGGGAATACTGCACGAGTTCGAGCGCCTGCGGCACGGGCGACGCGCCGGCCGGCACGGCCTGCTGCGCCAGCGCGCGGCGGCGCTCGTCGACGGCGAACAGCGCGCCGGTGTGCGCGGAGAAGTCCACCTGCAGCGCGGCGCGCGAGGCGAGCGGCGCATCGAGTTCGATGTCGTTGACGAGCGCCTTGCTGGCCAGGTCCCACACCGAGAAGCTGAGGCGGCCCGCGCCGTGCGCGTCGGGCAGCGCGGCGCCGGCGACCAGCAGGCGGGCGTCGTGGTCGACGAACTGCAGGCGCAGCGTGCGGGTGCGCGGCGCCGCGGGCAACGAGGCGACGACGCGCTGCGTGGCGATGTCGACGACGGCATCGGGCGTCGCGATCCAGCGGCCGTCCGACGAGATCGCCAGGGCCGCCGCCTGCGGACCGCCGCCGCAGTCGGCGGGCATCGCCGCGACCCACGCGCCGTCGGCCGGCCCCAGCGGACGGCCTTGCCCGTCGACGATCCACGGCCGCCATGCCAGCGTGGGCGCGGCGCCGGACGCGTTGCCGAAGTCGACGAGGCCCACGCACTGGCGCCGCGTCGCCAGCGCCAGCCGGCGGCCGTCGTCCGACGCGGCCAGCAGCTGCACGCCGGGCGGCAGCTGCAGCGTCGTGTCCTGCGCCGGATCGGCCAGGTTCACGCGATGCAGCACGTCGTGCGCGTCGACGTGCAGGCGCCACGCGCCGTCGCCCGAGAGCGCGAGCGGCGCACGCGCGGCCTGGATCTCGAGCAGCCGCTGCTCCTGCGGGCCGAAGCCCGCCGCCGACGCGGACGCGGCCAGGCCGCAGAGGAGGGCGAGCGAAAGGAGGCGGTGCGAAGTCACGGGCGGTCGTTCAGGTGATGCGATGCACCCGACGATAGCCACTTGCGTGCCGGCCCGCAGGGAAGGAACGCTCACACGCCGCGGAGACTTCGCGGCGTGGCGCAAGCTCAGCGGCCCGTGTGGACCAGGATGACGCCGTAGTCGTTCAGCTCGGACTGGCGGTACTTGCCGGGCGCCGTGCCCATGCCTTCCGAGCCCTTGTTGAAGCGCACGTACCAGGCGGAGATGCCACTGGAGTGCGAGCTGGTCCAGAACGGCGGGGTGCTGGCCTTGACGCCGGGGAAGACGACGGTGTCGATCGCGGGCGAATCGCCCTTGTCCGCCTTGACGGGATCGATCAGCATCTCGAGTTCCTTCTCGGTGGGCACGCGCCAGGTGGAGTCGCCGGTGCGCTGCGCGGCGTCCCACTTGAAGCCCGGGTCACCGCCCTTGCAACCGCCGTCGACGAATTCCTGGCCGTAGGCGCAGCGCTTCCACGTGAGGTTGGCGGCCGCGTCGTAGGCCTCGCCGCCGTGCACCTCGAACGTGTGCGCCACGGCCTTGTGCTTGTTGTGCCAGATGGCGTAGCCGCCGTAGGCCACCGCGATGACCACCGCGATCTTGATCAGCGTACCCATGATGTTTTCCTCCCTGTCATTGACCTGTCATTGCTGCGGGCCGGTGCCCGGCCGCGCTGGCGCGAACTCTAGCGCGGCGCAGTATAGGTTGGCAGCTCGACGGCAACTTGGGGACGGCCTCGGCGTGAACGATGCCGCATCCGGCCTGGAGGCGCGCCTCCAGACGCGCCTCGAATCCCGTCGCCGGGCGCGCATTCGCAGGATTCGTCGAACGGCCGGCAAGCATGCGATCGCCATACCCCTGGATGTACCGCGAAATGGGGATGCACGGCTGCCGCTTCCCCCATTGACGCTGCCGGGGGGCGATCCAACACTTGCGCCCACCCCCC
>JBJMWE010000081.1:0-14517 GCA_045810285.1 Vitreoscilla sp.
CGACCACTGCACCGTGTGCCACAAGTGCGTGACGCCGTGCCCGGTCAACATCGACTTCGGCGACGTCTCGATGAACATGCGTAACCTGCTGCGCAAGATGGACAAGCGCAGCTTCAAGCCGGCGCAGCGCGCGGGCATGTTCTTCCTGAACGCGACCGACCCGACGACGATCAACGCGATGCGCAAGGGGATGATCGACTGGGGCTACAAGGCCCAGCGCCTGGGCGCGACCGTGCTGAAGGCCGTCGCGAAAGAGCAGACGAAGGCGCCGCCTCCGACGACCGGCAAGGCGCCGATCCGCGAGCAGGTGATCCACTTCGTCAACAAGAAGATGCCGGGCAACCTGCCGAAGAAGACGGCGCGCGCGCTGCTGGACATCGAGGACGACAAGGTCATCCCGATCATCCGCAATCCGAAGGTGACGAACGCCGACACGGAAGCCGTGTTCTACTTCCCGGGCTGCGGCTCCGAGCGCCTGTTCTCGCAGGTGGGCCTGGCCACGCAGGCGATGCTGTGGCACGCCGGCGTGCAGACCGTGCTGCCGCCCGGCTACCTGTGCTGCGGCTACCCGCAGCGCGGCTCGGGCCAGTTCGACAAGGCCGAGGAGATGATCACCGACAACCGCGTGCTGTTCCACCGCGTGGCCAACACGCTCAACTACCTCGACATCAAGACGGTGGTGGTGAGCTGCGGCACGTGCTACGACCAGCTGCAGGGCTACAAGTTCGAGGACATCTTCCCGGGCTGCCGCATCGTCGACATCCACGAGTACCTGCTCGAGAAGGGCATCACCCTGGAGGCGGGGCCGGGCTACCTGTACCACGACCCCTGCCACACGCCGATGAAGCTGCAGGATCCGATGAAGACGGTCAAGGCCCTGGTGGGCGATGCGGTGGTCAAGAGCGCGCGCTGCTGCGGCGAATCCGGCACGCTGGGGGTCTCGCGCCCCGACATCTCCACGCAGGTGCGCTTCCGCAAGGAAGAGGAACTGCGCAAGGACGAGACCGCGCTGCGTGCCATCCAGGCGGCGCAGGGCCTGGCGAAGCCGGACGCCGACCTCAAGATCCTGACGTCGTGCCCGAGCTGCCTGCAGGGCCTGTCGCGCTACGGCGAGGACCTGAAGACGGGCCTGCTGGAGGCCGACTACATCGTGGTCGAGATGGCGCGCCGCATCCTGGGCGAGGACTGGATGCCCGAGTACGTCAAGCGCGCCAACGCGGGCGGCATCGAGCGCGTGCTGGTCTGACATGACAGCCGAGCAGCACGCGATCAGCGCGTTGCTGCGATCGTGCGGCATCGTCCCGCGGCGCATTCGCCCTGTGGCGCGCGTGTACTGCGACATCCGCCGCATCACGCCCGCCGTGGGAGGCGACGTCGCGCTGCGCATCTATCCAGCCGCTCGCGTCGATGCGCGGCCCATCGTGACCGAGATCGCCTGGCTGCGGGCGCTGGCCGACGACGGCGTGTACGCGCCGCGCCCCCTCGCCGACGACCAGGGCCGCTTCCTCCATCGCTGGCAGCCGGATCCGGCCACGCCCGCGCGCCATGCGGTGCTGCTCAGCTGGCTGGATGGCCGCATGCACGACCGCGGCCTGACGACCGCGCGTCTGCGGCGCGTCGGCGTGCTCGCGGCGCAACTGCATCGTGCGTCCGCGCGGCTCGCGCGGGCGGGTGGCATCACGACCGACCGCCTCGCGTATGACAGCGACCTGCGCGCCTGGGCGGGCGTCACGCGTTCGCGCGCGCTCGGGCGCGAGGCCGGCGCCGCTGCGCGGGCTGCGGCACGGCGCCTCGCGCTGGAGCTGGCCGGCATGCCCGTCACGCCCGAAGGCCATGGCTTCGTCCATGGCGACCTGCACCAGTGGAACGTCGTGTTCGCCGGCGACGCCGCCGGCGCGATCGACTTCAGCGACTGCGGCTGGGGCCATCGCGCTCTGGATCTCGCGTCGCCGCTGCAGTTCCTGCGCCATCGGCTCGTCGACCAGCACGACCATCGTGCCCAGGCCGCGCGCCTGCAGGAGGCGCTGCTGCGCGGCTATTCGGACGTCGCGCCGCTGCCGGTCGGGGTCGAGCGCCAGATCGATGCGTACGTCGTCGCGCGGATGTTCATGTCCCTGGACTGGATCCTCGACGACTGGCCGCACCCCGACCATCGGCCGTGGCGCGCCCGGTTCATCGAAGGCAGCGCGCGGGCATTGCGCGCCTACGCCGACGCGTGAGGGCGTCGGGCGCCAGGCCCTTGGGCCCTCAGGCCGCCTTCCTGGCCGCTTTCGCGAAGAACTCGTCCATCAGGTCGGCCGCGGCGTCGTCCGGCATCTCCATGATCTCGGAGCCGGCCTCGAGGTCGAGGGCCGATTCGGCCCAGCCCCGTCTGGGAAGCGCCGTCCGGCGCCGCGATGCCTGCGCGGCGGCGGCGTGGGCGTCCACGGGCTGGGTGTCGACGAAGTCCGTGTCGGCAGGGGGGCTGGGCGTGCCCTTGGAGGGCAGCAGCGTGTGCAGCAGGTGCTGGAGCGGCGATCGATGGTTCATGAAGGCCTCGCAGTCGATAACAGGCGATGGTGGCGCGACGCCGAAGTTCTTGGTCCGGGGCGTTCGCGACGGAGGCCGGCACGGGGTCGGGAACCGTTGAAACCATTGCAGCACATCTGCTTACATTCGAGCGCAAGGCGGTCCGCACGCGGCACGGGGAGGTGTGACCTTTGCACGCGTCCGGGTGCCCGGTTTTGGGGAGGTTCCGGTACGCGGCGGCGCCACGCCTCCGCTGGACGGGGCCCGCCGGCCGCTGCGCGACCCGCTCATGCGCGAACGCCCTTCACCGCTGTTCGGCGAGCCTGGCCAGGGCCTCGATCTCGATGAGCGTGTCCCGCGATGCCAGCGACGCCACGCCGATGCCCGTCAGGGCCGGTCTGATAGCGCCGAAGTGGCGTGCCAGCACCGGCACGAGCTCCGCCATGCCGTCGGCCAGCTCGCCGCGCACATACACGCGCAGCTGCAGCACGTCGTCGAGCGAGGAGCCGGCTTCGTGCAGCACCGTCGCCAGGTGCTCGATGGCGCCTTGGGCCTGGCCTGCCAACGTGGCGTGCCGCACGCGCGAGTCGCGGTCCCAATCCACCTGGCCCGAGACCAGGACGAAGCGCGATGCGAGGTCGACGCTGGCCTGGGACATGCCCACCGGCGCGCCGTCGTAGAGGGCCGCCGGGTTCACGAGCTTCGTCTTCATGGGTCGTCCAATGCAGGTTGTTGCGATGGACGCCAGCTTAGGCACCGCCTGCGCGACGCACCATGGGCGCAGGCTTGTAGCGGTCACAAGCAGCGTGTCATGTCACCCGGCGGAGCGGGCCTGTACATGGTCCAGCACCCAGGCCAGCAGGGGGTCGGACACGGCGGACGGATGACAGGCCGCGACCACCTGGAAGCCTGGCGGAGACTTCTCCAGCGGCACCTCCACCAGCCCTTCGCAGGGCAGCAGCCGCGAGGGCATGAAGGCCACCAGGTCGGATTGCCGCAGGTACTCCATCGCGATGAGGAACGACGGCACCGACGCGACGACGCGGCGCCGCAGGCCCTGCTGCTCGAACCAGCCGCCCGCCGAGCCGTCGAAGTCGGGCACCGCCGGCGACACCACGAGGAAATCGTGCGCCACGAGCGCCTCCAGGGGCAGGGGCGCCGGCCCGTCGGCCAGCGGCCTGGCGGCGACGCACACGTATTGCTCGGTGAACAGCGGGATCGACAGCAGGCCGTCCGGTGCATAGCCGTTCGACGTGAAGGCGACGTCGATCTCGCCGGCCTGCATCCGGCGCAGCAGGCCGGCGCTCTCGATGTTGGTGACCTTCACCTTGACCCGCGGGGCCGCGCGGCGCAGCTCGCGGATCAGGTCGCCGACGATGATGCGTTGGGCGTGATCGGTGGCGGAGATGCTCAGCGTGCGGTCGATGTCCTGCAGCAGGATCGACGTCGGCATCGGCATCGCATGGACCAGCGCCAGCACCTGGCGCACGTGCGGCTGCAGGAGCTGCGCGTAGGCCGTGGGCACCATGCCGTGGCCGGTGCGAACGAACAGGGGATCGCCCAGGATCTCCCGGGTCCGCTTGAGCTGCAGGCTGACCGCCTGCTGGGAGACGCCCAGCGCCTCGGCCGCGGCCGAGGCCGTCCCGTGCTCATGCAGGGCGCTGAGCATCCGCAGGTGGTTGAGTTCGAGCTTCTCGATCATGATCGCCTGCGATCGCGCCGCGCGTCTCTAGCGGCTGGCCTTCGGGGCGGTCCAGCCCGCGAACAAGCCGATCGGGGCACCGGTCACGGCGCCCGCCACCGGGCGGTCGGCGCAGGGGCGGTCCGAGGTCATGCGCTGGCCTGCCGATCGAGTTCGCCGAGAAAGGCCTCGGCCAGCGATTCCAGGTCATCGGCGTTGAGCGCGACGCGGTCGCCGATGTCGACGCGCAGCACCGACGTGTCGGCGCCGTAGGGCAGTTCGGCGTCCCTCCGGAGCACGCCGCCGTGGTGCAGCAGCGCGGCGGCCAGCAGCGCCACCTCGGTGCTGGCGCCCGCGCCGCGCGCGCGGCGCGCGAAGCGCGCGTCGAGCGCGACCAGCAGGTTGCCGAAGAACGCGGGCTCGAACGCGGCCAGCGCCGCGTCGATGCGCACGAGGCTGGCGCCCGAGGCCTTGGAGGCGGCGCCCACCAGGTCGCGATAGGCCTGCACCTGCGCGGCGATGTCGGCCCGGCAGGCCTCGATGGCGGCCGAAGGGAAGCTCATGCGTGCATTCTCACCCCTTGGGCGCCAGGGGGCGACGCGGTCGCTGCTTCGCGACCTCGGTGCCGCGATGACGGGGCCATGCCGGGGGGCCCGGGCGCGGCCATGGCCGGCGATGTCGGCAGTCGTCCGATGTGCCTGCTGGCGGAGCGACGTCGCCGGAGCCGCCTCAATCGAGCGTCAGGTGCCGTTCCTTGATGAGCGCGTGCCAGAACGTGGTCTCCTTCTGGATGAATGCGGTCAGCGCCGGGCCGTCGGTGGGCGCCACCTCGAGGCCGAAGGCCTCCAGGCGGGCCTTGACCTCGGGCGCGAGGATGGCCTTGCGCATCTCGGCGGTCAGGCGTGCGGCGATGTCCGGCGGCGTGCCCTTGGGGGCGAACAGGCCTTGCCAGGCGTCGGCCTCGAAGTCCTTCAGTGCGGGGCCGCCGGCCTCGGCCAGCGTGGGCACGTCGGGCAACTGCGCGATGCGGTGCCTGGACATGACGGCCAGCGCCTTCAGCTTGCCGCCCCGGATCTGCGCGAGGCCGGCCGCCGTGTCGATCACCATGATGGGCACCTGGCCGCTCATCACGTCCTGCATCGCCGGTGCGGTGCCGCGGTAGGGCACGTGCACGATGAAGCTGCCGGTGCGCTGCTTCAGGAGCTCCATCGCGAGGTGGTGCGGGCTGCCGGCGCCGGGCGAGGCGTAGCTGTACTTGCCGGGGTTGCGCTTGACCGCGTCGAGGAACTGCGTGGCGTTGCCCAAGCCCGCCGACGGGTTGACCGCCACGATCAGGGGAAAGCTCGCCATGAAACCGATCGGCACGAAGTCCGACGGGTTGTAGGGCAGCGACTTGTAGAGCGCGGTGTGGAACACCATCGCGCCGTTGTCGCCCGTGAGCAGCGTGTAGCCGTCGCCGGGCGCCTTGGACGCCGCCTCGGTGCCGATGATGCCGGCCGCGCCGGGGCGGTTGTCGATGACGATGGTCTGGCCCATCTGCTTGCCCATCTGCGGCGCGAGCTGGCGGGCGAGGAAGTCGGAGCCGCCGGCGGCGGGATAGGCCACGATCCAGCGTAGCGGATGGGCGGGATAGGCGTCGGCTGCGCGGGCGGGCGCGGCCAGCAGGGTGGCGGACGGGCCGAGGGCGCCCGCGGCGAGCGTGAGCAGGGAGCGGCGTTGCAACGTCATCTTGGGCAGGTTCCGGCGAGGTGGCGGAGTCGGTTCGAAGGGTTCTCCGGCATGCGCGGCGCATGCGGGCTGCCACACAATACCGCATCGTCCGGCCGCCTCGCCCTCGGGGCGGCCCCCATCCGCCCGAGCCCGCGCCATGCCCGACTTCCATCCGCTGTCCTCGTCCTCGTTCCAGTCGTCCTGCGAGCTGTGCCGGGAAGCGGGCGGCGTGCTCGTCTTCCAGTCGGCGCAATGGCGCGTGATCCGCGCCGAGGACGCCGCCTTCCCGGCGTTCTACCGCGTGGTGTGGCGTGCGCATGTGGCCGAGTGGAGCGACCTCACGCTGGCGGAGCAGGCGTCGCTGATGGGCGCGGTGGGCGCCGTCGAGCGCGTGCTGCGCGACGCGCTCGCGCCCACCAAGATCAACCTGGCCAGCCTCGGCAACGTGGTGCCGCACCTGCACTGGCACGTGATCGCGCGCTTCGACTGGGACAGCCGCTTCCCCGCCCCCGTGTGGGCGCCGCCCGCGCGCGAGGTCGCGCCTGCGCCCGCGGCGCGCCTGCGCACGCCCCTGCCCGAGCTCGACGCGCGCGTGGCGCGGGCGGTGGCGGCGCTGGCGCCCGCTGCATGAGCGTCCCACCACGCCGCCCGAAGACGCTCGCGCCGCAGGCCGCTTCCTTTCAAGCGCCTTTTGACTGCCTTTCCACGGAGACCCCATGACCCGTTCCCCGACCGTGACCCACCGCCTCCGGCTCGCCCTGGCGTGCGCCCTGTGCGCTGCCGCCACCGTGCATGCGCAGTTGCCCGTGCGACCCGCCGCGAACCAGGAGGCGCTGCTGGCCAGCGCCGATCCCGCGCTGGCCGCCAACAAGAAGCTGGTGTTCGATTTCTGGCGCGAGGTCTTCGAGGGCGGCCACCTGGAGCTCACCGACAAGTACCTGGCCGAGGGCTACATCCAGCACAACCCGAACGTGCCGACCGGGCGCGCCGCGTTCGTCGAGTTCTTCAAGCGCTTCGCCAAGGCCAGGGAGATCCAGCCGCGCATCGCGGCGCCGCTGGTCTCGATCGTGGCCGAGCGCGACCTGGTGATCCTCAGCTTCGTGCAGCCCACCAAGGATCCGAAGGACGCCTCCAGGACGTCGACGACCACCTGGTTCGACATGTTCCGCATCGAGAACGGCAGGATCGCCGAGCACTGGGACTGCGCGAACAAGGAATGACCACCGTGTTGCGCCAGGCCACGCGCGAGGACCTCGGCGGCCTCTGGCGAGTGCGCTACGCCGTGTCCGAGAACACGCTGGCGCCGGGGCGCATCGGCGACGACGAGGTCATCGCGCAGCTCGAGGCCACCGGCCGCGGCTGGGTGGTGGAGGAGGCGGGCGAGATCGTCGCGTTCGCGATCGGCGACGCGAGCGGCGCCAACGTCTGGGCGCTGTTCGTCGACCCGCGCGCGGAGGGCCGTGGCCACGGCTCGCGCCTGCACGACACGATGGTGGAATGGCTGTGGACGAACGGCCTGACGACGCTGTGGCTGACCACCGGCGCCCACACCAGGGCGCGCGGCTTCTACGAGCGCCGTGGCTGGCGGTGCACCGCCGCGCTCGACGACGGCCAGGTGCGGCTGGAGCTCACGAACGCCTGGTCCTGAGTCGCCGGTCAGCCTTTCTTGCGACCCGCCGCGGTGGCCGGCAGGCTGCCGTCGCACAGCGTCAGCACCTTGACGGTGGGCGCGCCCGGGAAGCCGTTGGCGACGGCGCCCGCGGAGCGCGCGTCGAACGCGATGCGGCAGCCGTTGGGCGAGACCGCGACCGGCTGGGTCATCGCGCAGCCGTCGGCGCCGCCGGCCTGGCCCGGCGCCGGCTTCGCCGTGCACCAAACGCGGCGGCTCTGGTCGCCCTGCACCACGTACAGGCCGCCTCCGTTGGCGGCCGGGCCGGGCTGGATCACGAGGTCGCCGGCGGCGGTGGCGATCATCTCGGCCGGCGCGGGCGCCGACTGCGCGTCGAGCTGGCGCACGAGGCCCGCCGGCAGGGCGTGGCGCGCGATGCGGCCGTCCAGGTCCATCGTGACCAGCGGGGCGTCGTGCGGCGGATTCTGCTGGCGGTCGTGGGCGCCCGGCGCCAGCTGGTAGGCCTTGCGGAAGGCCAGCCAGCGCACGTCGTGGGAGATGTCGTTGATCGTCAGCGCGAGGACGACCTTCTTCTTCGGCGTGACCAGCGTCGGGCCGACCGGGTGGCCGCTGTCGTCCAGCGCGCCCCAGGACAGCGTGCCGTGCTCGGGCTCGAGGTAGCGCAGCGGCTTCCTGCTGGACAGCAGGTCGCGCACGCCGAGATCCTCGGGCGCGGGCTTCAGGCAGGCGGCGGGATGCCAGCCCGCGGCGTCGGCCGCGGGGGCGAGCTGGTGCGTGGCCGGATCCCACTGCGCGAACTTCTGCACCGACGGCGCGGCACGCGAACCGACGGCAAAGCGCGACTCGAGGTCGCCGGTCTCCAGGCTCACCAGGTGATGGTTGGCGTTGGTGCAGGCCATGAAGCCGCGCGGCACCAGCACGCTGGCGCTGCGCGCCGGCACGGCGTACGCGACGATCTTGCGCACCATCCACGGCGCCTTGGCGGCGGCATCGGCATAGGTGGTGATGGCCAGCGTGTCGTCATCGAGCCAGGCGAAGCGCCCCGGCATCTGCACGATGACGGGCACGCCGGTGTCGAGGATCTCGAGCGGCGCGTCCACCGGCGCGCCGCCGGCGCTGGCCCTGGCCGGCGCGGCGGGCACATTGGCCGGGGCCGGCGCGTGCTTGCCGTTGCCGGGGCAGTCCTGGTCGGTATAGATCGTTCCGCCTTGCGCATCGACGCATTTCTGCAGGTCGGCGAAGGCCGGGGTCGCCAGCGCCAGGGCCAGCAGCGGAAGGAGACGGATCATGGATGCGGGGGCAGGTAGGTCGGGACTGCGGGATTCTCACAGCCTGTTACGAAGTTGCTGTCCCCCCTTTTGGGGGAAGTCGCCCCGGCCGCGTCGAATCCGTCACGCCGCGGCGTGCCGGCCGCGAAAGATAAACTGCGGGCATGACGTCCCCCGACCGCCCCACGCCCGTCGCGCTCACCGTGCACCAGCAGTCGCGCGCGCTGGAGATCGCGTTCGACGACGGGCGCAGCTTCCGCATCCCGTTCGAGCTGATGCGCGTGTATTCACCGTCCGCCGAGGTGCAGGGCCACGGCCCCGGCCAGGAGACCCTGCAGACCGGCAAGCGCGACGTGGTCATCGACGCCATCGAGCCGGTGGGACACTACGCGGTCAAGCCCACGTTCTCCGACGGCCACGACACCGGCCTGTTCACCTGGGACTACCTCTACCGCCTGGGCGCGCAGCAGGACGCGCTGTTCGCCCAGTACCTCGAGCGCCTGGCCGCCGCCGGGCTCGACCGCGACGCCGAGATGCCCAAGCCCGGCGCCGGCTCGTGCCATTCGCATTGAAAGACCCAAGATGACCCATACCCACTTCGGCTACGAGACCGTCGACGAGGCTGAGAAGGCCGGCAAGGTGCGCGGCGTGTTCGACTCCGTCGCGAAGAAGTACGACGTGATGAACGACCTCATGTCGGGTGGCCTGCACCGCGCCTGGAAGGCCTACACCGTCGCCGTGGCCAACCTGAAGGCCGGCGACCGGGCGCTCGACATCGCCGGCGGCACCGGCGACCTGGCGCGTGCGTTCGCCAAGCGGGTCGGCCCCACGGGCATGGTCGTGCACACCGACATCAACGAGGCGATGCTGCGCGTCGGCCGCGACCGCCTGATCGACGAGGGCCTGGTGCTGCCCACCACGATCTGCGACGCCGAGAAGCTGCCGTTCCCCAGCGGCCAGTTCGACCTCGTCAGCGTGGCCTTCGGCCTGCGCAACATGACGCACAAGAACGGCGCGCTGGCCGAGATGAACCGCGTGCTGCGCCCGGGCGGCCGCCTGCTGGTGCTCGAGTTCTCGAAGATCGCGGCGCCGCTGCAGAAGGCCTACGACTGGTACTCGTTCAACGTGCTGCCGCGCGTGGGCAAGCTGGTGGCCGGCGACGCGGACAGCTATCGCTACCTCGCCGAATCGATCCGCATGCACCCCGACCAGGCGACGCTGAAGGCGATGATGAAGACGGCGGGCTTCGGGCATGTCGACGTCCACGACATGGCGGCGGGGGCGGTCGCACTCCACGTCGGCATCAAGTGCTGAACGCATGGCCACGATCCTGCTGACCGGCGCGACCGGCTACATCGCCTCCCACACCTGGCTCGAGCTGATGGCCGCGGGCCACGACGTCGTCGGCCTCGATGACTTCTCCAACAGCTCCCCCGAGGTGCTCAACCGCCTGGAGGAACTCTCCGGCAAGGCGCCCGTGTTCGAGCGCGCCAGCGTGTGCGACGCCGCTGCGATGGACGGCGTGTTCGCGCGCCACCGCATCGACGCCGTCGTGCACTTCGCCGCGTTCAAGGCGGTGGGCGAGTCGACGCAGCAGCCGCTGCGCTACTACGCCAACAACATCGGCGGCCTGCTGACGCTGTGCACGGCGATGCAGGCGCACGGCGTCCGGCGCATCGTCTTCAGCTCCAGCGCCACGGTGTACGGCAAGCCCGAGACGCTGCCGATCCGTGAGGACGCCGGCACCAGCACGACCAACCCGTACGGCGAGACCAAGCTGATCGGCGAGAAGATCCTGCGCGACATGACGGCCGCCGACCCGACCTGGCAGACGGGCATCCTGCGCTACTTCAACCCGGTGGGCGCGCACGCGAGCGGGCGCATCGGCGAGGATCCGCGCGGCATCCCGAACAACCTGATGCCCTACGTGGCGCAGGTGGCCGTGGGCCGCCGGCCGCGGCTGTCGGTGTTCGGCGACGACTACGACACGCCCGACGGCACCGGCGTGCGCGACTACATCCACGTGGTCGATCTCGCGCAGGGCCACGTCAAGGCGCTCGCCAGGCTGCTGGGCGCGCCCGGCTCGCTGCTGCTCAACCTCGGCACGGGCCGCGGCTACAGCGTGCTGGAACTGATCTCCGCCTACGAGAAGGCGAGCGGCAGGCCCGTGCCCTACGACATCGTCGCGCGCCGCCCCGGCGACATCGACAGCTGCTACGCGGATCCCGCCCGGGCGCTCGCCGACATCGGCTGGCAGGCCACGCGCGACCTGGCCGCGATGTGCGAGGACAGCTGGCGCTGGCAGACGATGAATCCGGGCGGGTTCGACGCGGCGGCGTGATGCCGGCGGACGGCGCCGCGCCGGGGGTGCGCCCCGTCGTGGCGGCCTTCGACTTCGACGGCACGATCACCGATCGCGACACGCTGGTGCCGTTCCTCGTGCTGGCGTTCGGGCGCGCGCGGGTCGCGGCGGCCTTCGCGACGCTGCCGCTCACGGGCCTGGGCTGGCTGCTGCGGCGCGTGTCCATCGACGCATTCAAGCGCCGCGTGCTGCGCCGCCTCGTCGCGGGCGCGCCCGCGGAACGCCTGCGCGCGCTCGGGCCGGCGCACACGAGTGCCGTCCGGCGCTGGCTGCGCCTCGATGCCGTCGAACGGATCGAATGGCACCGCGGGCAGGGCCACCGGCTGGTGCTGGTGAGTTCGACGCTCGACCTATATCTCGCGGACGTGGCGAGCGAACTCGGGTTCCACGACGTGCTGTGCACGCGCCTGGCCCGCGCGCCCGGGGCCGACGGCATCGAGCGCTTCACCGGCCTGCTGGAGGGCGCCGATTGCACCGGCGCCGAGAAGCTGCGCCGCCTGCAGGCCCTGGTCGGCGACCTGCGCGAGGTCGAACTGCATGCGTATGGCGACAGCGCGGGGGATCGCGAGCTGCTCGCCGCCGCCGATCACCCGCATTTCCGGCCGTTCCGGCGCTGAGCATGCCCGTCGGGTTGCCCCCGCCACCTACAATCGCCTTCATGGACTTGCCTTTCCAGGATCTCTGGCTTCCCGCCGTGCGCAACCGCATGGTGCTGTTCGCCAACCACGTGCTGACGGGCTGCCCGCCTGCGGTCGAGCGCCTGCGCGTGCATGCGGGCAAGACGATGCGCGTCGAGTTCAGCGGCTGGCCGGGCCTGGTGCCGGTGCCGCCGCCGTTGTCGCTGCGCGTCACGCCGGCCGGGCTGTTCGAAGGCATCGAGGCGGCCGACGAGGCCGGCCTCGTGCCCGACCTGCAGGTGCGCCTCGACGCGGCCGATCCGGCCAAGGCCGCCGGCAACGTGCTCAAGGGGGGGCTGCCGCCCATGTCCATCGACGGCGACGGCGCGCTGGCGGCCGACGTCAACTGGATCGCGCAGAACGTGCGCTGGGATCCGGCCGCTGACGCCGAGCGCTTCTTCGGCCCCACGGTCGCCGAGGCCGTGAGCCGCGCCAACGAACAGTTCTCGCAGGTCGGCGAAAAGGTGCGCAGCGCGGTGGGGCAGCTGTTCGACCAGTTGCAGGCGCGCAAGAGGTCGTGACGCTCTCGCTCATGCGCCAGGCCGGTGCAGTGGCGAGCGCATGGCGGGCCGTGCGCTGGGCCGCTCCCGAGGAGGCCCGCATCCCCTTGGGGGCCGAGCGTGGACGAAAACAGTCCGGGGGACTGTTTTCCGCCTCGCGAGGGGCCGGGCCGCTGGCCCGGCGCGGCCTGCAGGGCCGGCCGACGTACTCGTCGGACGAGGGGCTCACATGAAACATTTCGCGCGCCTGCTCTTCATCACGGTCACGCTGCTGCGTTTCGGCGTCGACGAGATCGCGCTCGGCCGCGTGCGCCAGCCGTGGCTGCGCGCCCTCGCGCGGCTGATCGCCGTCGGGCGCAGCTACGACGAACCGCGCGGTCCGCGGCTGCGCCAGGCGCTCGAGCGCCTGGGGCCGATCTTCATCAAGTTCGGCCAGGTGCTGTCCACCCGGCGCGACCTGCTGCCGGCCGACATCGCCGACGAGCTGGCGCTGCTGCAGGATCGCGTGCCGCCGTTCGACGGCGCCACCGCGCGCGGGCTGGTCGAGAGCGGCCTGCTCAAGGAGCTGGGTCGCCACTTCGACGACGTGTTCCAGGAGTTCGACAACACCCCCGTGGCCAGCGCGTCGATCGCGCAGGTGCACTTCGCCACGCTGCGCGGCGGACGCCAGGTCGCGGTCAAGGTGCTGCGCCCCAACGTGCTGCGGGCCATCGAGAGCGACCTCGCCATCCTGCACACGGTGGCGCGCTGGGTGGAGCGCATCAGCGTCGACGGCAAGCGCCTGCGCCCGCGCGACGTCGTCGCGGAGTTCGACACCTACCTGCACGACGAGCTCGACCTGATCCGCGAGGCCGCCAACGCCGCGCAGCTGCGCCGCAACATGGCCAGCCTCGACCTGATCATGGTGCCCGAGATGCTGTGGGACTTCTGCACGTCCCGCGTGATGGTGATGGAGCGCATGTACGGCGTGCCCATCAGCCAGGTCGACCGCCTGCGCCAGGCCGGCGTCGACATCCCGAAGCTGGCGCGCGACGGTGTCACCATCTTCTTCACGCAGGTGTTCCGCGACGGCTTCTTCCACGCGGACATGCACCCGGGCAACATCCAGGTGAGCATCGCCCCCGAGACCTTCGGGCGCTACATCGCGCTCGACTTCGGCATCATCGGCACGCTCACCGAGTCCGACAAGGATTACCTGGCGCAGAACTTCATTGCCTTCTTCCGCCGCGACTACAAGCGCGTGGCGGAGCTGCACATCGAGAGCGGCTGGGTGCCGCCGGACACCCGGCTCGAGTCGCTGGAGAGCGCGGTGCGCGCCGTCTGCGAACCGCACTTCGACCGGCCGCTGAAGGACATCTCGCTGGGCCAGGTGCTGCTGCGGCTGTTCCAGACCTCGCGCCGCTTCAACGTCGAGATCCAGCCGCAGCTGGTGCTGCTGCAGAAGACGCTGCTCAACGTGGAAGGCCTGGGCCGCCAGCTCGATCCGGAGCTGGACCTGTGGAGCACCGCCCAGCCCTTCCTCGAGCGCTGGATGAACCAGCAGATCGGCTGGCGCGGCTTCGTCGATCGCCTGAAGGACGAGGCGCCGCGCTACGCCCACTACCTCCCGGCGCTGCCGCGCCTGGTGCACCAGGCGCTCACGATCGCCGCGCGCAAGGTCGACGACGACCGGGTGCCCGCCTCGTCCGCCCAGGTGGCCGCCCTCCTGAAGGAACAGCGCCGCACCAACCGGCTGCTGCAGGCGATGCTGTGGGTGGCGGTCGGCTTCGTCGTCGGCCTCTGCGCCGTGCGGCTGGCGCTGGCGTTCCATTGAACGGCGTTCGCCGCCCGGCGATGCTGACGAACCATGGAATGTGGGCCGCGGCTGTCGACACCGGGTTGTTTCGTCACGAAAAGGCCCCATATTCACGGCTCGCGAGCCGACCGGCCGGGCTTTCAGGGCCCGGGAGCCCGTCGGCCTTTATAATTTCCTGTTTCGTCCAGAGAGCCCAGCCATGCCGATCTACGCGTATCGCTGCGCTTCGTGCGGCCATTCGCGCGACGTGCTGCAGAAGATTTCCGACCCCGTGCTGACCACCTGTCCGGCGTGCGGCGTCGACCAGTTCCAGAAGCAGGTCACGGCCGCCGGATTCCAGCTCAAGGGATCGGGCTGGTACGTCACCGACTTCCGCAACGGCGGCA
>JBJMWE010000082.1:0-3946 GCA_045810285.1 Vitreoscilla sp.
CAGGCGGTTGTAGACGGAGGCCTCCGGAAATCTTTCCCGCCGGCGGCCGCACACTGCGGCAATTTCGGGATGCGCATCCAGGAAGGCGTCAGCAGCGACCAACCAACCCGCCGCGAGCTCGCAATCGCCATCCAGGAACTGGACGCGCGCCGTGCCCGGATGCAGGCGCATCAGCGCGGCGAAGCCCGCGTTGCGGGCGCGCGCCGCGGTGAACGGGATCGACATGTCCAGGCTCACCACCGTGGCGCCGAGGCGGCGCGCGGCCTCGGGCGAGCCGTCGGAAGAGCCGCTGTCGACGTAGACGACGGGGCCGCCCTCGCGCGCGCAGGCCTCCAGGCAGCGCACGAGGCGGGCGCCTTCGTTGCGGCCGATGACGACCATGCCGACGCGCTCGCCGGGGGCGCGCAGGGAGTCGCCGGAGCCGGTCGCGGGAATCGTCGGGGCAGGTGTCATGGAGGCGGCAGGTTCGGGATCCGGCACGGCAGGTGCGCCGTCTTGCGGCAGCCGCTAGCAATTTTGCGGCCGAGTTGGCGCGGCGGGGTGTCCCGGGCGCCGGCCGCTCCCCGATTCCGGGGATCACCGCATCCGCGCGGCGGCGGTGGGGTGATCGCGGCCCGGCATCCTATACGATGGCCCGCGCCCGCCCTGGCCCCGCGCGGAACGCCGCTTGCTTCCCCGCGCGGCGCCTGCCTCCTGTGCCCCTGCTCCCCTTCCCGCGCCTGCCACGAATGAAGATCACCTTTGTCTGCCCGCCCTTGAACATGACCGGCGGCATCCGCGTCGTCGCCCTCCATGCGAAGTACCTGCAGGCGTTCGGGCACGACGTGCAGGTGGTCGCGCCACCGCGCGCGACGCGCGGCCGCTGGGCCGACCTGCGCCGCAGGCTGCGCCTGCCGCCGGTGGCCGTGCGCCCGCAGCCGCCATCGCACTTCGACGGCACGGGCGTCCCCGTGCACCTGCTGGAACGCCCGCGTCGCGTGCTCGCTTCCGACGTCCCCGATGCGGACGTCATCGTCGCGACCTGGTGGGAGACGGCCGAGATGGTGGCCGCCATGCCGGCCGCCAAGGGCCGCAAGGTCTACTTCGTGCAGGGCCACGAGGTGTTCAGGCACCAGCCCGTCGATCGCGTGCTGGCGACCTACCGCTCCGACTTCCAGAAGATCGCGGTCGCGCGCTGGCTCGCCGACGCCATCGCGGCCGACGGCAACCGCCAGGGATGCACGATCGTCCCGAACGCGGTCGATCGCACGCTGTTCTTCGCTCCCCCGCGCGCGCGCAATGCGCGACCCCGGCTCGGCACCCTCTTCTCGGAGAACGACAACAAGAGCTTCGACATCGCGCTGGCGGTGATCGCGCGGGTGCGCGAGGCGCTGCCGGAAGTCGAGGTCGTCGCGCTCGGCTCCGATGCACCGGCCGCCTACCGCGACCGCCTCGACGGCATCGCGCTCACGCTGCAGGCCCCGCAGGCCGCGCTGCGCGAGGTCTATGCGAGCTGCGACGTGTGGCTCACCTGCAGCAAGACCGAAGGCTTCAACCTGATGGCCATGGAGGCGATGGCCTGCCGCACGCCGGTGGTCTCCACGCGCACCGGCTGGCCCGTCGAGGCGATCGTCGACGGCGTCAACGGCGCGTTGGCGCCCGTCGACGACGTGGATGGCCTGGCGGCGGCGGTGCTGCGCATCCTGCGCCTCGATGCGGCGCAGTGGCGCGCGCTGTCCGACGGCGCGGCACGCACCGTCGCCGATTCGAGCTGGGAACGCTCCGCGCGCCTGTTCGAGGCCGCACTAAATGGCAACGAAAAGCTAGCGGCCGCGTGATGCCCCCTGCTGTATCGCGCGGCAGCGCGGTGCAGCGTCATGCCATCGTCACACGAGACGCCCTTCGAGGCGCGCGCACCGGTGAGGTGCTTCCAATGCGCGCATTCGTGCGGGGAAATCGACCGATCCGCGCAGGGCGGGCGTCCGTGATCGGCTGTCCAATGGATACATCGAGATACCTCACCGGGTGTCAAGGCGGTCAACGGACCGGCACCATGCGCTGCAAATTTCGAATCGAGGTTGAGGGGGGTTCTTGATCGCTGGCCCCTGGTCGAGCGATCACTCGGGCATGCGCCCGAATTAGTTCTCGAACACCGCGCTTCTCGCGAGTTCGATGACTCAACGCGCCTGCGTCGCCGCCGAAGAACAAGGCATGGGCGATACGGAAACACGCATTTGTTTCCGAGCCGGCACGAGTAATCGAAAGACATCTCGTTACATGACGAGCTCGTCGAAACAGTCGAAAGACCGATGAGCACGAAGTGTCGTACGGCCGCCTGCGAACGATGCGGGGATGCCTGCATCGCGCCTGGATTCAGACCACAATCTCCATGTCTCAAAGCAATCCCAGTCTCCGCATGGCAACCTGCATTGCCCTGGCCCTCACCACGGCCGCCATCACCGCTTGCGGTGGGGGCGGCTCCGGCGACGCAACGTCGCCCACGGTCGAACCCGTCACCACCGTCACGGGCGTGTCCGACGCCGCGTCGGCGGCCTCGGGCGAGGCCTACACGACCACCAACCAGGCCGCGGTGGTCGCCGTCGACACGTCCGGCTCGACGGCCCCGCCGACCGACGCGCAGGCCGCCGCGCCCGCGGCGCCGGCCACGGTCAGCACCGACACCGGTGGCAACGGCACCGTGGTGGCCAGCGCCGGCCAGACGCAGCCCGTCGCCCCCCAGGCCGTCACGCAGGCGGTCATGGCGCGCCCGGCCGGCAACACGGGCAAGGGCTTCTTCGTGTCCGGCAGCAAGCTGTACGACCCGAACGGCCTGGAGTTCCGCATCCGCGGCGTCAATCGCAACCACTGGGACAGCTACGGCACCCCCGCCGGCCTGCCGCTCAGCGGTGCGAACACCGAGCGCGTGGTGCTGAGCTTCTCGAAGGCCACGAGCTACAACTGGAACATCGTCTCGTCGGAGATGCTGGCCAACAAGATCGTCCCGATCCCCGGCAACTGGACGGGCACCTGCAAGGCCGACCCGGCTTCGCTGACCGCCATCGTCGACACCTGGGTCGCGCAGGCGTCCACCTGGACGCAGCTCAACTCGACCGGCCTGATCAACATCGCCAATGAATGGGGCCCCGCCAACAGCACCGTCTGGCGCGACAGCTACATCACGGCCATCCACCGCATGCGCGCGGCCGGCTACACGGGCACGCTGGTGGTGGACTCGGGCGGCTGCGGCCAGGACTCCCAGGACATCATCAAGTACGGCGCCGCGGTGCTCGCGGCCGACCCGCAGAAGAACATCCTGTTCGACGTGCATGTCTACGGCGGCTTCCACTTCCCCGCCACGGCCTCGTGGATGCAGGACTACACCACGGCGCTGAGCCAGCTCAAGGCCACCGGCCTGCCGCTGATCATCGGCGAGTTCGGCCCGGGCAAGAACATCGGCCCGAGCCCGACGATGGTCACGCCCCAGAAGATCATCGCGGACGCGGAAGCCAACGGCTGGGGCTGGATGCCCTGGTCGTGGGACGACAACAACCTGCAGTCCTGCGCGTCGGACGACAACGGGTTCAGCATGACCACCAAGTGTGGCACCTACAGGACGGACAGCGACCTCACGGCGTTCGGCAAGACGGTGGTGCCCATCCTGAAGTCCACGGCTGTCAAGGCGACGAACTTCTGACCTGCGGGTCGGGCACGGAAAAAGGGGCGGCGCCACCGGCGTTCGCCCCTTTTTTTGGGTTTATCGCCGATGTGCGGGGAAGGGGCGAGGCCTTTCTGCCCCAACGGAAAAAATCTCGGTCATCCTGCGCGAAGTCGCAGGATCCACGCCTGTCATGGCGCCGCCCTCGCCGCGAGGTACACCAGGCCGAAGGCGCCACAGGCCCGGGCAAGCGTGGATCCTGCGACTTCGCGCAGGATGACAGGGCGTTATCGGCTCGCGCATGGCGTGCCA
>JBJMWE010000083.1:0-6288 GCA_045810285.1 Vitreoscilla sp.
CTGCTGCAGACCACTCCACGCCTGGTGGGCCGTGTGAGCTTGTTCGCACGGCTGCAGCAGTTTGCCGGCCGGGTGTACGGCGGCGTGATTTCACGCGGCCTGGCGGCCTGGGCCGGGGACGACGGTAATTACTGGGGGCACAACGCGATTCTGCGCATCGCGGCGTTCGCGAGCTCGTGCGGATTGCCAAAACTGCTCGGACGCAAGCCCTTCGGTGGTCACATCCTCTCGCACGACTTCGTCGAAGCCGCGCTCATGCGCCGCGCCGGCTACCACGTCTGGCTCGTGCCCGATCTCGCGGGCAGCTACGAGCAGCAGCCCCCGCACCTGCTGGCTGAGCTGCAGCGCGATCGCCGCTGGTGCCAGGGCAACCTGCAGAACGCCCGCCTGATCGCCGAGCCGGGCCTGCACGCGGTGCACCGCGGCATGCTGGCCACCGGCGCGATGGCCTACGTCTCGGCGCCGCTGTGGCTGCTGTACGTGGTGCTGGGCGCGCTGCTGTGGCTGGTGGGCGGCAACGTGCTGTTCACGCCCGAGGGCGGCCTGGCGATCGGCATCCCGGGCCTGTGGGCCGGCACGCTGACGATGCTGGTGCTGCCGCGCCTGCTGGGCGTCGCGGCGGTGTTCATGCGCCGCGAGACGGGCCGCTTCGGCGGTGGCGCCAAGCTGCTGGCGAGCGCGCTGCTCGAGGCCACGCTGGCCATGCTGCTGGCCCCGCTGCGCATGGTGGCGCACACGCTGTTCGTCGTCGGCGCGATGACGGGCTGGAAGCTGGAATGGAAGTCGCCCCCGCGCGAAGCCAACGACGTGCGCTGGGCCGAGGCGGCGCAGCGCTTCGCGCCGGTCAGCGTGATCGTCGCGGCCCTCGGCGCCGTCATGAGCCTGACCGGTTCGTCGGCGCTGCTGTGGATGATGCCCGTGGGCCTGCCGCTGGTGCTGGCCGTGCCGTTCACGGTGCTCACCGGCAGCACCGCGCTCGGCGAGCGCGTGCGCCGCGCGCGCCTGCTGCTGGTGCCCGAGGAATCGGCGTCGCCCACCGTGCTGCGCCAGGCCTGGAGCTTCGCCAAGATGAGCCCGGCGGCGCTGCGCAGGCTTGCAGCAGGCTGAAGAACGTGTTTCGCAGGTTCTGAGCGATCGCTCAGGGCTCTCCCGCATCGACTGCCGGGCAGGTGCGATTAGAGTCCTCCGGAGGGCTGGACCCGTCGACGACGGGCGCCTGAACCGGAGGGCTCGAACATGTTTCACCTGTTGTGGATGTTGATCGTCGGCATCGTGGTCGGTGCCATCGCGCGCTGGATCATGCCGGGCGCGCAGGCCATGGGCCTGCTGATGACGGGGATCGTCGGCATCGCCGGCGCGTTCATCGGCGGCTTCATCGCCCGCCTCTTCAGCAAGCCTGCGGACGGCGCCATGGTGCACCCGGCCGGCCTGATCCTGTCGGTCGTCGGCGCACTGATCCTGCTGTTCGTGATGCAGAAGGCCGGTATCTGACGCGGCCGCGACGGCATGCTCCCGTAGAATGGCGACTGCGCCGGATCGCGGGATCCGCGCGCGCAGCGGGCCCGGGCATGCCTCGGGCCTTTTCATTCGCAGCCCCTGGATCAACACCATGAACCGCTGTGCCCCGTTCTCCCTGGCCGCGGCCCTTGCGGCCGCGCTCGCCGTGTTCGCGCCGGCCCTGGCGTCGGCCCAGGCCGTCGACGGCCAAGCCGTGCAGCGCCACTTCCCCAAGGAAGCGCTGCGCGGCAGCATCGTCTTCTTCGCGCCGCCAGCCATCAAGCTGAATGGCACGAACACGCAGATGGCGCCCAGCTATCGCATCCACGGCACGAACAACCTGCTGGTCATGTCGGGGCAGTTGAACGGGCTCAAGGCCACGGTCGACTACACCACCGACGTGCAGGGTGCCGTGCGCGAAGTCTGGATCCTCACGGCCGCCGAGGCCGCCAGGCCCTGGCCGACGACGGCCGCCCAGGCCGCCGCCTGGACCTTCGACGCCGTCGCCCAGACCTGGACCAAGCCCTGAGCGTCCCGCGTGCCGCGACGGCACGCACGCCCCGGCACCCCCCTCTTTCTGATTTTCAACGGCCTCGCGAAGAGGCCCGTGCGCATTCCACGGCGCAGGAGAGTTCCATGACCAAGAAGGTCTTCATCCGCACGTTCGGCTGCCAGATGAACGAGTACGACTCGGACAAGATGGCCGACGTCCTGCAGGCCGCCGACGGCTACGAGAAGACGGACGACGTCGAGCAGGCCGACCTCGTCCTGTACAACAGCTGCTCGGTGCGCGAGAAGGCCGCCGAGAAGATGTTCTCCGACCTCGGCCGCATCAAGCACCTGAAGGCCAAGGGCGTGCTGATCGGCGTGGGCGGCTGCGTGGCGAGCCAGGAGGGCGCGGCCATCGTGGAGCGCGCGCCCTATGTCGACCTCGTCTTCGGCCCGCAGACGCTGCACCGGCTGCCCAAGATGATCGCGGACCGCCGCGCGTTCTCGCGCCCGCAGGTCGACATCAGCTTCCCCGAGATCGAGAAGTTCGACCACCTGCCGCCGGCGCGCGTCGAGGGCGCGAGCGCCTTCGTCTCGGTGATGGAGGGCTGCTCCAAGTACTGCACCTACTGCGTGGTGCCGTACACGCGCGGCGAGGAGGTGTCGCGCCCGTTCGACGACGTGCTGACCGAGGTGGCCGGCCTCGCCGACCAGGGCCTCAAGGAAGTGACCCTGCTGGGCCAGAACGTGAACGCGTACCGCGGCAAGATGGGCGACTCGGGCGAGATCGCCGACTTCGCCCTGCTGCTGGAGACGATCGCCGAGTTCCCCAGCATCGAGCGCATCCGCTTCACCACCAGCCACCCGAAGGAATTCGGCCAGCGCCTGATCGACGCCTACGGCCGCGTGCCCAAGCTCGTGAACCACCTGCACCTGCCCGTGCAGCACGGCTCCGACCGCATCCTTTCCGCCATGAAGCGCGGCTACACGGCCCTCGAATACAAGAGCACGATCCGCAAGCTGCGCGCCGTGCGCCCCGACATCCGGCTGTCCACCGACTTCATCGTCGGCTTCCCCGGCGAGGACGACGAGGACTTCGACAAGCTGATGAAGCTGGTCAACGACGTCGGCTTCGACGCGTCGTTCTCGTTCATCTACAGCCCGCGCCCGGGCACGCCGGCGGCCAACCTGCTCGACCCGACGGCCTCGTCGGTCAAGCTCAAGCGCCTGCAGCACCTGCAGGCCGTGCTGGAAGCCAACGTGCTGCGCTTCAGCGAGGCGATGGTGGGCCAGACCCACAGGATCCTCGTCGAAGGCCCCAGCCGCAAGAGCGCCGACGACCTGATGGGCCGCACCGAGTGCAACCGCATCGTCAATTTCCCGGGCGGCCCGAACGCGCAGCGCCTGGTGGGGCAACTCATCGACGTTCAGGTCACGGCGGCGTATCCGCATTCGCTGCGGGCCGAAGTGCTCACGACGGATTCGCTGGCGACCGCCTGAGTCGCGGGGCCAGTCGCGCGCCGGCGGATCGAGCCGGGGGTCAGGCACCGCCCAGCCATTCCCGTGCCGTTCGGGCAGCAGCCCGCGGCGGAGCCAGACCCCTTCGGGCGGCCGCCTCGCGCGCGCGAAGTGGGATCCAGGCACCGCCAATCGTGCCGCCGGAAGGGGTCTGGCTCCGCCCCGACGCGGTCTCCGGGACGCCGTGGTCTTTCCGGGCGGTGCCTGACCCCGCGTTGATGGGTCGACGCATCGAATGGAGTCACCCCCTGACGAGCCTAGGTAGTTGCCCCAGGGCCGCGTGATGACCCTCTCGGCCCGGTCGCATCGCCAGCTTCCCGCCCGGTCCATGAAGGTTTCCCTTCATGCACAGCGCATGCGAATTGCCCTATCCTGAGCCGGTTGGGTCTTGAATGGAGTTCGCAAGAATGAACGCCATCGTCCGCCTGCTGGCGGTCTACACGGGTCTGTCGTTGCTGTTGTGCGCGTTCACGCGCCTGGAGTGGTCACCGCTCCAGCCGAACGGCTTCGGGCAGTGGGTCGCATTGTTCCTGTTGATCTTCCCGGCCGCGGCGGCCGCCGAATTCATCGGCGAGCGCCTGTTCGGCAAGGACGCCCCGGCGCGCGCCGACGAGAGCACGACCCACATCGATTGCTCGTGGGGCCGCATCGTCACCGGCGTGGGCGTGCTGCTGGTCACCTTCGGCGTCGTGCTCGGCGTGGCGTGGTGGCTGTCGCATCCGGCCGCGTCGATCTGAACGCCGGCGGCGCGAGCGGCCGCCCACATCGCCTTCAGCCCCGGAAGCTTTCCTGCAGCAAGGGATACAGGCCGCGGAAGCGCGCGTCGCGTTGCCGCCGTGCTGCGGGCAAGCGAAGCGAGCCCAGCCGTCCTAATGCGCCTCGATGCCGAAGCGCGACGCCGACTGCCGCCGGAAGTCGGTCGGCGTCATGCCCTTGATCTCGAGGAAGCGGCGGTTGAAGTTGGCCACGTTGTTGAAGCCGACCTCGTAGCAGATCGTCGTCACGTAGCGGTCGGTGTCCATCAGGAGCTGGCAGGCCTTGCTGATGCGCATGCGGTTGACGAAGTCGGTGAACGTGTTGCCGGTGGCACGCCGGAAGAAGCGCGAGAAGCGGCTCTCGGGCATGCGGAAGCGCGCGCTGACCTCGGCCATCGACAGCGGCTCGGCGCAGTGCTCGCTGATGTAGCCCACCACCGCGGCGACCTGCGCCATCGATTCGTCGTCGTCCGCGCATTGCAGCTTGACGCTGGACAGCAGGCGGAACTCCTTGCAGCGCGCGAGCATGCCCATGAACTCGCAGAAGCCGGCGATGCGCGCCAGGCCGCGGCTGGTGGCGACGCGCTCGAAATGCGCCTGCGCCACCTCGGCCACGCCGAAGAACTCGATGCCGTACCTGGCCTGCTCCAGCAGCGGCAGGATCTCCTTGAACTCGGGGAACAGCTCGCACGCCTGCTCGATGGGCTCGTGCGCAAACTGGATGACGCGGTCGCGCAGCGCGACGCCCCCGGGCGGCGCGTCGCTGGAGATCCAGTTGTGCGGCACCCGCGGGCCGGTCAGCACGAGGTGGCCCGGCTGGAAGTGGCCGATGTAGTCGCCCACGAAGACCTTGCCCGAGGTCTCCATGATGAGGTGCAGCTCGTACTCGTCGTGGTGGTGCCAGCGCACGAGCGGCGACGGGATGCCGTGCGCCAGGCAGCGCAGGAAGCCGCCGGCCTCGGGCGGGTCGTAGCCGAGGATGGGGTCGCGCAGGTGATCGTGCTCGATCTCGGGGGCGCGGACGCGGGGAGTCGTGTGCATGGCAGCCTCGTCGGACTTCGGGAACGAGCTTAGCTCATCGCGGCATCGCCGAGCAGGCCGTGCAGGTCCATGCGCGCCGCGGCGATCGCGTCCTTCAGGGCGGCGCTGCCGGCCAGTTCGTTCCACAACGCGGGTTCCGCGACGAATTCGTGCAGCGGGTCGACGGCATCGCAGATCGCGTGGGCGCGCGCGGGCACCATCGCCTGGTCCTGGTAGGCGAACGGCAGCCGGCCCTGGTGCCAGCGCTGCAGGAAGGCGAGGAACAGCGCCGGCAGCCGCGCCACCGACGCGATGCTCTCGCCGCGCGCCAGCCGCTCGCGGATCGTCGGCAGGATGAAGCCGGGGATCTTGGCGAAGCCGTCGGCGGCCACGCGCTGGTTGGTGTCGGCGATGGCGTCGTTGGAGAAGCGGTCGAGCACCACGTCGCGGTAGGCCGGCAGGTCGACGGGGCTCGGCTCGCCCGGGCGGGTGAGGCAAGGGATCACGTCGTCGGTGACGTAGTCGGCCGCGATCCTGCGGATCACCGGCGTCCGCGTGCCCTCGTGGATGTAGGCCAGGCCGCTGAGCGTGCCGGCCCACGCGATCGCGCTGTGGCTCGCGTTGAGGATGCGGATCTTGGCCTCCTCGTAGGGCTGCACGTCGCCGGTCATCTCCACGCCGACCTTCTCCCACTCGGGCCGGCCGTTGGCGAAGCGATCCTCGATCACCCACTGGATGAAGGACTCGGCCATCAGCGGCGCCTCGTCGTCCCAGCCCACCAGCCCGCGGATGCGCGCCATCACCTCGGGCGTCGGCCGCGGCGTGATGCGGTCGACCATCGCGTTGGGGCACGTGGTGTTCGCATCGACCCAGGCGAGGAACTCCGCGCCGTCCGCCCGCTCGATGAACGCGCGCAGGTTGGTACGGAAGCGGTCGCCGTTGTGGCGCAGGTTGTCGCAGTTCAGCAGCGTCACCGGCCCGCCGTCGATCGCCCGGCGCGCGCGCAGGA
>JBJMWE010000084.1:0-6713 GCA_045810285.1 Vitreoscilla sp.
CATCGGCCTCGAGCGCGCCGCCTTCCTGCACGTGGCCGACCTGCACGGCCATCCGTCGACCAAGCCCGAAGGCGCACCGACCGCGATCGAGAAGATGGTCTTCGAGGGCCAGGCGCTCACCGTGCAGGTGGTCAAGGATCCGATCGGCACCAAGGGCGCGCGGCTTTCGACACAGGTGAGCCTCGCCGGGCGGCTTCTCGTGTATCTGCCGCAGGATTCGCACATCGGCATTTCGCAGCGCATCGGCTCGCACGAACTGCGCGAGCAGCTGCGCGCCCGCATGATCGCGCTGGCCGGCAACCCGCTCGAGGGCGGCGGCGGCTTCATCCTGCGCACCAACGCGGAAGAGGCGAGCGACCAGGAACTGGCCGAGGACATCGCCTACCTGCGCACCACGTGGAACCGCATCCGCGAGCGTGCGCTGTCCAAGCCCGCCGGGTCGCTACTGCACCAGGATCTCGGCCTGGCCGAGCGCGTGCTGCGCGACATCGCCAACGAGCACACGCAGTCGATCCGCATCGATTCGCGGCTGCAGTACGAGTCGCTGCGCGCCTTCGGCGAGACGTACGCGTCGAGCTCGGTGGGCCGGCTGGAGCACTACAAGGGCGAGCGCCCGATCTTCGACCTCTACAACATCGAGGAGGAGATCGCCCGCGCGCTCGCGCGCCGCGTCGACCTGAAGAGCGGCGGCTACCTCATCATCGACCAGACCGAGGCGCTGACGACGATCGACGTCAATACCGGCGGCTTCGTCGGCGCGCGCAACTTCGACGAGACGATCTTCAAGACCAACCTCGAGGCGGCCGGCGCCATCGCGCGCCAGCTGCGGCTGCGCAACCTCGGCGGCATCATCATCGTCGACTTCATCGACATGACGCGCGAGGAGCACCAGCAAGCCGTGCTCGCCGAGTTCCGCAAGCAGCTGAGCAAGGACCGCACCAAGGTGACCGTCAGCGGCTTCACCGGCCTGGGGCTGGTGGAGATGACGCGCAAGCGCACGCGCGAATCGCTGGCCCACATGCTGTGCGAGCCGTGCCCCACCTGCGCCGGCCGCGGCCAGGTGAAGACGGCGCGCAGCGTCTGCTACGACGTGCTGCGCGAGATCCTGCGCGAGGCGCGCCAGTTCGATCCGAAGGAATTCCGGGTGATCGCGAGCGCGGCCGTGGTGGAGATGCTGCTCGACGAGGAGAGCGCCCACCTGGCCGACCTGTCGGCCTTCATCCGCAAGCCGATCTCGCTGAGCGCCGAGCCGACCATGAACCCGGAGCAGTACGACATCGTGCTGCTCTGAGCGCCGGCCTACGTGGTCGCGCCGGCGCCGTCCCCGACCGCGGCGGGCCGCGGCCCCGTCGCCGCGTCGAAGCGCTCGAGATAGTCGGCGCGCTCCGTGCCGCACCAGCGATCCCACCAGGTGAACCACAGCGCGTAGTTGCCGCGCACTGCCTCGTGGTGCAGGTGGTGGTGCGTCGTGGTGACGAAGCGGCCCCACAACCAGTGGCGCGAGAAGCCGCGCGGCATCGTCTCCACCCCGGCGTGGTTGACCACCGCGCGGATCACTTCCACGACGCCGAACACGACCAGCACGTAGCCGTTCAACGGCACGACCAGCAGGGGGAGCAGGATCACCAGGCCGATGATCAGGGACTCGGCCGGGTGGACGGCATAGGCCGCGAAGGGCGACGGATGGCGCGAACGGTGGTGCACGAAATGCACGCGCCGCATCATCCAGCGGGTGTGCAGCAGCCGGTGCGTCCAGTAGGAGTAGGCATCGTGCCAGATCACGAGCAGCGGATAGCTCAGGACGAACCACGCCAGGCCGTACTTGCGCGGATCGTCGTAGATCTCGGCGCGGCCCGAGATCAGCAGCGCCATCACGACCCCGGCGACGGCGGCGAACACGGCCAGGGTGCCGATGGAATACGTGATCTCGCGCAGCAGGTCGGGGCGGCGGGGCCAGTCGCCGACCAGCCGGTGCGCCAGCCGCTTCTTCAGCAGCACGTGCAGCAGCAGCCACAGCGCCAGCGCGAACACGGCGTAGCGCCACCCCTCGTCCACCAGGCTCGCCACGAAGACACGGCGGAACAGCCGCCAGGCTCCCGGGTGCCCGAGCGCGACCAAAACATCTTGAGCCCAGTCCAACATCCGCGGTTCACTCCTGGGCGCCATTTTGTGACAGGTGGCGCGGCCGCGGTGCCGGCATCAGGGTTGTCGAGAGTGGGGTGCACGCATTGTCTCGGCGCGATTGGCATGCAAACATCGATCAATTCCCTGGTGTCGGCGGGCGCTCACGGGGCGATGATCCGGGACGGCGGCGGCGCGCGGCACCGGGCGCGCCGGCGGCATCCACCCAGGAACAGCCATGATCGCAATGACGGTATCGACCAACTATCACGACATACTCAAGCTGGTGCTGGCGGCCGACATGCAGTTCTTCGACCGCTGGATCTTCGTGACCGACGTCAACGATATCCAGACGATCGACGTGCTCACCAGGCACGACGTCATCGTCCTGTACCACGATTTCAGGAATGGCGGCCGCGTCTTCGACAAGGGCGGCGCCGTCGCCATGGCGCAGCAATTCGCCTACCGGCATTACCCCGACGAGTGGTACCTGCTGATGGATTCCGACATCTGCCTGTCCCCCGAATTCGCCGCGCTGCCGCCGGCCGTCAAGGGTTTCGATCCGGACGCGGTGTTCGGCGCCAAGCGGCGCCACGATTTCGGCAAGCTCAGCGATTACCGGGCCGGCCGCAACTACTTCGAATATCCCTGGGGCGACCAGCTGCAGGGCTATTTCCAGCTGTACAGGAAGAAGGTGCTGTACCAGTCGTCGCGCGACGCCAGCGCCTGCGACCTCGATTTCCTCAGCCATTTCGACAAGAAGGTGACCATCGACGGATTCGTCTGCAATCACCTGGGAAGCAAGGGCAACTGGCAGGGGCGCACGGTTGGCGAGGACTTCCTTTTCGACGAGGCGTGACAATCCGGGCCGAAACGAGGCGATCGGCGGCCCGACCGGGTGCAATACCCGGGTCCGGGGATGCATGTGGGCGTTTACAGTCGGGCCTGTGCTGCTCCAATGAAGCAATGCCCGAACCCGTTGAAATGCCTCTCGAGACCCCGACCCGAATCCTCGTCGTGGACGATGACGACGCCTTCCGCGAGTCCGTCTGCGCCGCCATCGCGCGCGACGACGCCATGGTGCTCGCCGCCCAGGTGGGCAACGCCGAGGGCGCGCGCGTGGCGATCGCCAGCGGCGAGTTCGACGTCGCGCTGGTCGACCTCGGCCTGCCGGACGGCAACGGCATCGACCTGATCCGCGAGATCGCCCGGACGCGGCCGGACGCCGACGTGATGGTGGTCACGGTCTTCGGCGACGAGGCCCACGTGCTCGCGTCGATCGAGGCGGGCGCCACCGGCTACCTGCTCAAGCGCAGCCTCAACGACACGCTGGGCGCCACCGTGCGCGAGCTGCGCGCCGGCGGCTCGCCCATCAGCCCGGTCATCGCACGCCAGCTGCTGCACCGCTTCAAGAAGGACTCGCCCACGCCGTCCACGCCGGCGGTGGTGGACGACGGCGGATTGTCCGAACGCGAGCGCGAGGTGCTGCTGTTCATCGCCAAGGGCTTCACGGTGGGCGAGATCGCCAACATGCTGCACCTGTCGGCGCACACGGTGGCCACGCACGTCAAGCACATCTATCGCAAGCTCGCCGTGCATTCGCGCACCGAGGCCGTGTTCGAGGCGGGCCGCATGGGCCTGTTGTGAGGCCGGGCCGGCGCATCCTCGTCGACTTCGTCCGCGCGCTGCCCGACTGGGCACGGGGGTGCGCCATGGCATTCGCGCTGGCGCTCGTGGCCTTGGCCGCCGGCCGGGCCGGCGCGCAGGCGGCCGGGCAGGCGTCGTCGACGGCCCCGGCGGCCTGGACGATCACCCAGGCCGAGTTCTGCATGGCGGCGGGCCTGTCCGACACGCGGCCCGACGCCGCGTGCAGCTGGAAGACGGTGGATCTCGCCAAGGTGTGGCACGCCCCGCGGCAGGACGTGCCGATGGCCGACGCCTGGTTCAGGCTTCCGTTCCATCTCGACGCGGTGCCGCAACGCGGCCTGGCGATGTACACCGTCGCGTTCAACCGCTCGGGGCGCGTGTTCGTCAACGGCCACCAGTTGCGCGAGATCGGCGCCATGCGCGATCCGCTGCCGCTGAACTGGAACCGCGCGCAGTACGTCGAGATCCCCGCGCTGATGCTGCACGCCGGCGACAACGAGATCGAGATCCAGCAGCGCATCCACGCCTGGGAGGTCGGCTGGCTCGCGCCGGTGCGACTGGGCACGCAGGACGAGTTGCGCCCCGTCTGGCAGAGCCGCGTCTTCTGGCAGAACGACACCGTACGCCTGCTGGGCTCGTGCACCGGCGCCTTCGGCCTGTTCATGCTGGGCGTCTGGCTCGGGCGCCGGCGCGACGCGATGTATTTCTGGTTCGCCTGCGTCGCGCTGTCGTGGACGGTCCAGAGCCTGGACTCCTACGCCGAGCTGCCGCCGCTGCCGCCGCTGCTGTGGGAGCAGGTCGTGGAGTCCATGCCCGTGCTTCGGGGCGTGCTGATGCTCACGTTCGTCCTGCGCTACGGCGGCATGCGATGGCCGCGGGTGGAGGCCGGCGCGTGGAGCTACTTCCTGCTCGGCGCCGCGGCGATCTTCAGCGACTCCATGCCGCCCATGGGCATGAACCTGTGGTTCCTGGGCTCCCTGGTGGCGTCCGTCTACATCCTCTACCTGCAGGTGCGCCTGGGCCTGCGGCGCAGCAGGCTGGAGGGCGTCCTGCTGGCATCGGCGGGCATCCTGGCCATCGTGCTGAACACGCACGACCTGTGGATGTTCTCGGAGGGCACCTGGGCCGATCGCGTCTACCTGGCGCATTTCGGCGCGTCGGTGTACCTGATCGTGATCGGCACGATCCTCGTGCGGCGCTTCACAGAGTCGTTCAACGCGCACGAGAACCTGGCCGCCGTGCTGGAGCAGCGCGTCGACGAGAAGGCCGCGGAACTGGCGCGCAACTACGAACAGCTGATGGAGGCGCGGCGCAACGAGGCGCTGGCGCTCGAGCGCGGCCGCATCATGAGCGAGATGCACGACGGCATCGGCTCGCAGCTGACCATGGCGTTGTCGCTCGTGCGGCAGCTCGACCGCGAGACCCACCCCGAGCGCGCCGGCGAGGACGGCCGCGTGGCCACCGTGCTGCGCGAGAGCATCGAGGACCTGCAGCTGATCATCGACTCGCTCGAGCCGGTGGAGAACGACCTGCTCACCGTGCTGGGCACGCTGCGCTACCGCCTGCAGGATCGCCTGGGCAAGGGTGGCATCGACCTGCAGTGGAACGTGGTCGACCTGCCGCCGCTGCCCATGCTCACGCCGCACAGCGTGCTGTCGATCCTGCGCATCGTGCAGGAGGCCTTCGCCAACAGCCTGAAGCACTCCGGCGCCAGCCAGATCGCGGTCACCACCCGGCTGCAGGGCGAGGCCGGCGTCGACGAAATGGCGCACATCGGCATCGTCGACAACGGCTGCGGCGTCGACCTCAGCCGCGGCGCGGGCCGCGGGCTGGAGAACATGCGGCGTCGCGCGGCCGCGCTGGGTGGCCAGCTGAAGATCCTGTCGCAGCCCGGCCGCACGGAGATCCGGCTCGAATTTCCCACGCTTCGTCCGCGCCCGCACCCAGGCTGAGCGGCCGTTTCACCGTTTCAGGCGGCGTCCGGCGCTCGGCAGTCGTCATCTGCCCATCATTTGCACACACTTTCAGGGAAAGTCCGATCACTGGTCCCGGAGCGAACGGCGAGCATCTCCGTACCTCACGACGGTATTTTCCGCCGCCGCAGACCGGCACGATCGGTCGGAAGGCCGGCGCAGAAGACCTTCGTCCCGTCCTTGAACCGCATCGTTGGAGATCGTCATGAAAAAAGCGTTGATGCTTGCGCTGATACTGGGCCTGGCCGCATTGTGTGGTTGCAGGAGCAACCTCGACGACCTCGATGACGTCGACGTCGGCGACGTCGCCCAGGCCGCATCGGCCATGCCGCTGGCTTGAAGAACCTCGCCCGGGCTCACGCGCCCCGGAACTGCATGGCGTGCAAGCGGGCATAGAGCCCGCCTGCCGCCAGCAGTTGCGCGTGCGGGCCCTGTTCCACGATGCGCCCGTTCTCCATCGCGACCACGCGGTCGGCGTGCTCGATGGTCGACAGCCGATGTGCGATGACCAGCGTCGTGCGCCCCTTCATCAGCACCTCCAGCGCCGCCTGCACCGCGCGCTCGGACTCGGAATCGAGCGCCGACGTCGCCTCGTCCAGGATCAGGATCGGCGCGTCCTTGTAGATCGCCCGGGCGATGGCCAGGCGCTGGCGCTGGCCGCCCGACAGCTGGTTGCCGTTGTGGCCGATGTGCGCGTCCAGCCCGCCGGGCATGGCCTGCACGAACTCGAGCAGGTTCGCGCCCGCGAGCGCGTCCCGCACGCGGGCCGGATCGACCGTCGCGCCCAGCGCCACGTTGGCGGCGACGCTGTCGTTGAACAGCACCACGTCCTGGCTCACCAGCGCGAACTGGCTGCGCAGCGCGGTGATGTCGTAGTCGGCGATGGGCACGCCGTCGATCAGCACCTGGCCCGCGCTCGGCTCGACGAAGCGCGGCAGCAGGTTGACCAGCGAGGTCTTGCCCGCGCCCGAC
>JBJMWE010000085.1:0-16449 GCA_045810285.1 Vitreoscilla sp.
GATCGGCTTCGTCATCATCGGCTCGCTGCTGATCGGACGACGGTCATCGTCTGCGTCGCCGGACGCGGCCGCGGCCGCCAGCCCGCCCTGAGCGGGCGCCGGGCGGGCGGGCGCACGTACCCCTCGGCCTGCAGCACGCGGAGCGCCGCGAACGGAGCCCGGCGGCGGCCGGCGTAGACGAGGTAGCGCCCCCGCCAGGCCGGGTGGAACTTCTCGTTGAAGCGCACGAGGCGCTCGAGCTGGAACCGTCCGTGCAGGCGGCGCAGCGCCCAGCGCTGGGCGCGCGCGAGCGGCGGCGCGTTCGACGCCGGCTGCGCGCCGCGCGCGGTGGAGGAAGGCTGGCTGCCCGCGCCCGCCGACGGCACGCCACCAGGCGCGCTGCCCTTCGAGGACGCCCTCGAACTCGAGGGCCACGCCGTGCAGGTGCACGCGCCCGTCTGGCTGGACTTCGGCGGCATCGCCAAGGGCTACGCCGTCGACCTGGCGGTGGCCAAGCTGCGCCGCGCCGGCGTGCGCACGGGCGCCGTCAACGCCGGCGGCGACCTGCGCGTGTTCGGCACGCTGGAGGAGACGGTGCATGTGCGCTCGCCGTTCGACGCCGCCGAACTGTGGCCCGTGGCCGCGCTCAAGGACTCGGCCTGCGCCACCAGCGCCAGCGGCGCCGTCGCACGCCGCGGCGCGGACGGTGCCGACGGCCCGGCCCCGCGCTCGGTGACGGTGCTCGCGCCCACGGCCTGCGCGGCCGACGCCCTCACCAAGATCGTCTGGCAGCAGGGCGAGCTCGCGAGCGCGCTGCTGCGCAAGGCCCGCGCGCGCGCGCTCGTCGTGCGCGCGGACGGCAGCGTCTGGCAGAGTTGATGGACAGCAACGGCCACCTGATCGCCCACGGCCAGGGCCGGCGCGCGCGCCACGTGCTGGTCTGGGGCTGCGTGCTGCTGCTGGCCACCGGCGCGGCCTGGCTGATCGGCCACGACGTCTGGCTGCAGCAGACCGCGTTCGGCCCGCAGCCGCACCCGCTGGTGGCCTGGCTCCTGCGCGCCCACGGCGCGATCGCGTGGTGCGTGACGCTGGTGGGCGGCGTCGTCTGGCAGGTGCACGTGCGACCCGCGTGGCGCGCGGTGCGGCGCCGGCGGCTGCATCGGCGCCGCCTCGAGGGCGTGCGCGCCAGCCGCGCCCGCACCGTCAGCGGCGTGCTGCTGGTCATCGCGCTGGCGGTGCTGCTGGGCTCGGCCGTCGGCCTGCAGTACGCGCCGGAGGAGGCGCACGCGGCGCTGTCGGTCACGCACTGGGTGCTCGGCCTGGCGCTGGCGATCGGGCTGCTCTGGCACTGGATTGCCCGGCTACGTCGCTGAGCCCGCCGGGGCCAGAATCGGCCATCGCCATCGCACCCGCCGCCATGACCACCGCCGCCCTGCCGACGCCCGACTTCACCCGCTTTCCCCGCCACGCCGAACTGACGACCCTGCTGCAGGCCTATGCCGCGGCGCGGCCCGACCTCGTCGAGCTGCGCTCGATCGGCAGGAGCCACGAGGGCCGCGACATCTGGGCCGTGGTGCTCACGCGCAAGGCCACCGGCCCGGACATCGACAAGCCCGCGTTCTGGATCGACGGCAACATCCACGCCGCCGAACTCACCGCCTGCACCGCGGCGCTGTACTACCTGCACCACGTGCTCGCCAACGAGGCGCACGACGCACGACTCGCGCACCTGCTCGACACCCGCGTCGTCTACCTCGTGCCGCGGCTGAACCCGGACGGCGCCGAGCTGGCGCTGGCCGACGTGCCGCGCTTCATCCGCTCGTCCACGCGCAGCTACCCGTTCGACGAGGACGCGCCCGACGGCATGACGATGGAGGACGTCGACGGCGACGGCCGCATCCTCTACATGCGCATCCCCGACCCGCACGGCACCTACCGCAAGCACCCGGGCGAGCCGCGCCTGATGGTGCCGCGCGAGCCCGGCGAGATCGGCGGCCAGTACTACCGGGTCATCCCCGAAGGCACGATCAAGGCCTGGGACGGCGTGCGCGTGACGGTCAACCGCGACCGCGAAGGCCTCGACCTGAACCGCAACTTCCCGTCGCAGTGGCGCCAGGAGTTCGAGCAGCTGGGCGCCGGCCCGTACCCCACCAGCGAGCCCGAGGTGCGGGCGATGGTGGACTTCTGCGTCGCGCATCCCAACATCGGCGCGGCCGTCAGCTTCCACACGCACAGCGGCGTGATCCTGCGCCCGATGGGCACCACGGCCGACGACGACATGACGCCGGAAGACCTGTGGATGATCAAGCGCCTGTCCGACATCGGGGCGAACCTCACGGGGTATCCGGCCATCAGCGGCTTCCACGACTTCAAGTACCACCCCAGGGAAGTGATCACCGGCACGCAGGACTGGCTCTACGAGCACCAGGGCGCGCTGTGCTGGACGGTCGAGATCTGGGCGCCGAACAAGGAGGCCGGCATCGAGAAGTACGACTGGATCCACTGGTACCGCGACCATCCGCCCGAGGACGACGTGAAGCTGCTCAAGTGGAGCGACGAGCAGTGCGGCGGCCAGGCCTACGTCGACTGGAAGCCGTTCCGGCATCCGCAGCTGGGCGACGTCGAGATCGGCGGCTGGGATCGCATGAACTTCTGGCGCAACCCGCCGCCGGCCCTGCGCGAACGCGAGGCCGCGCGCTTCCCGGCCTGGCTGACGCAGCTGGCGCTGTCGCTGCCCAGGCTCGAGATCCTGCAGTCCACGTGCGAGCCCGTGGGCCACGACGGCGACGGCGACACCTGGCGCGTGCGGCTGGCGGTCGGCAACGCCGGCTACCTGCCCGCGTACGTGACGCACCGCGCCAAGGAGCGCAAGGTGGTGCGCGGCACGGTGTTCGAGATCGCGCTGCCGGCCGGCACGACGCTCGTCGCGGGCAAGGTGCGCGAGATCGGCGAGCACCTCGAGGGCCACGCCCCGCGCAGCTCGCTGCAGGCCTTCCTGCCCGATCGCGACGTCACCGCCGACCGCACGCTGCAGGAGTGGATCGTGCGCGGGCCCCGGGGCGCCATCGTCACGGTCGACGCCCGCGCCGACCGTGCCGGCGCCGTGAGCGCGCGCATCACGCTGGCGTGACGCCGCCTGGTCGGCGCGCCAGGGGCATGCCGCGCGCCGTGGCCTTCCTGATGGATTCCTGACGCCGGCGCGGCGGGCGCCGGGTCAGAATGGGGCCGCCGCGCCACACCGCTCCAGGAAGGGTCCCCTCATGCTGACGTTCATCCTCGTCGTCCTCGCCATCCTCGTGTTCACCGTCGTGCCGGTGATGATCGCCGCGCGCATCGTCGGCGCCGGGCGCACGGGATTCTGGATCTGCCTCGGCGCGATGATCGTGTCGCTGCTGATCGTCGGCTTCGCGGCGAAGGTGTTCCACGTGGGCGGCCTGCTCGGCCTGTTCGTGGCGCCGCTGGGCTACATGTGGATCCTCGAGACGACGTACCTGCGCGGCCTCGCGATCGTGTTCCTGCAGTACGTGATCGCGGCCGTGTTCGCGGTGATCATCGCGTTCACGGCGCTCGGCTCGGCGCTGCACCTGAAGGACATCATCCACCGCCTGGACACGGCGCCGGCGCAATCCGTCTGAGGCGGCAGCACGCCGACCAGCCGAGCTGCCCCGGCTGCCCCGGCTGCCGGGGCTGCCAGGGCAGCCGGGGGCGGGGGCGGGGGCGGGGGCGGTGGCGGTGGCGGTGGGGCGGTGGGGGCGGGGCCTACCTCGACAACGTGTCATCCTGCGCGCAGTCGCAGGATCCACGCCGGCGAGCGAGGCGGTCTCGAGGCGAAGTGGATCCTGCGACTGCGCGCAGGATGACGCTTGCTTCGTCCGCGCTGACCGGCGTGAGGCGTGAGGCGTCACCCGTCAGGCGTCAGGCGTCAACCGACAGGCGACACGCGTCACGCAACAGGCCTCAGGCGTCGTGCGACGGGCGGCGCACGACGGGCTGGCTGTCGCGGACGTTCTTCTGGATCGCGATGGTGGCGAACAGCGCCAGCAGGAAGGCCATGCCGTAGAAGCCCTTCTCGGACAGCGCGAGCTGCGCGTTGTACAGGCCCACGCCCATCAGCGTGATCGTGACGGCCATCGACAGCCAGCACAGCCCCGCGTAGAGGCCGGTCACCGGCACGCCCTCGAGGCGGTCGCGCACTGTCTTCTGCAGCGACACGGCCGCGAACAGGCCGTACATCAGCAGCGTGAAGTAGTAGCCCTTCTCGTTGAGCTGCATGCCGGTGTTCCACAGCCCGAAAAGGTAGGCGCCGGCACCGGCGATCAGCGCGATCCAGGACGCGCCCACGAAGGCCGCTGTCGGCTTGCTGGCATTGGCGGACATCTCGGTTCTCTCCCTCAGGTCGTTGATGTTGGCGGCCTCGCGCCGCGGAGCGCGTGGCCAGCGCGCATTGTGCGGGCACCGGGGCGCGGCGTCAGCGATCGGGCCGCGCCTTCCGTGAAGTACCGCGCACTGAGCCGCCCGGTGCCGCGCGACGGCTCAAGTGGCGCCGCCGCCGGCCTCGGCGCGCCGCTGGTAGAAACGCAGGATGGTGCGCGCGGCGTCGTCCACCAGCAGGCGGCCGACGGCCGCGGCATACCAGTTGAAGTGCGTGCTGACGCGGTAGTCGACGACGATCTCCAGCCGCGTGCCACCGTTCTCGGGCACCAGGCCGTAGGACGTGTCCACGAGGTCGAAGTAGCGGCCGCCGATGAGGACGTGCTCGTCGAGCGTGCCGGGCGGGAACGAATCGGGCGCGAACGCGTACGTCCACGCGATGCGGCGGTTCTCGTCCCAGGCCGTGATGGGCTCGTCGAACGCGACGCCGCCGGCCCAGCGCAGCTTGCGCACGCGGCCCGCGGCCGATTCCCGCGTGACGGCCTCCACCGGATAGGGCAGGCCGATGCGGTAGGCGAGGCCGTCGCGCATCTCGTCCGGCCGGATCGCCGTGGCGCGGTTGATCAGGGCCCACACCGCGGACGGCGGCGCCGCGATGTGCACGGCCTGCTCGCTGCGCTGCATGTCCCGCGGCAGCGGCTGCTGCGATTCGGGCCAGGCCAGCAGCAGCGGAAGCAGCAGCAGCGCGTTGACGCCGCCTTGCGGCACGTCGACGAATTTCAGGACGATCCAGGACAGCAGTCCGCCCAGCGAACTGACGACGCAGAAGATCGGCAGCGCCATCACGATGCATATGCTGCCCTCGATCAGCACGACGCCGGTGCCGATGGCAAAGCAGATCGTCGGCACCCACGGCGCGAACAGCGCGAAGGCCAGGCCCGGTGTCCGCCTGCGCACCGCGTGCACCGTGAAGACGCCGATCAGCAGGGGCACCAGCACGACGAAGGCGCCCAGCATCGGGCCGGTCGCCAGGGTGCTGCCGGCGTGGTCCAGCCAGCGCGATCCGAACGCCAGGCGCATGGCCAGGCCATACAGCGCGCCGAGTCCGAAGACGACCAGCAGCCTCATCTCATTCCCCGGGGTAGCGCAGCCCGAACTGGGCCCGCATCGAGTCCATCCAGCCCACCAGCGCCACCGTCTCGTCCAGCGGCATCACGGGGCTTTCGGACAGCCCCGCGCGCAGGCAGCGGTGCACTTCCTCGACCTGCGCCACGTAGCGCGTGCCGCGCCAGGGGCGGTCGATGATTTCCACGGGCGTCTCCTCCCACGGCCGCGTGCCGCGCGCGAGCTGGAGCTGCTGCGCGGCGTAGAACGGCGGCGAGACGTCGATGCGGCCGTCGGTGCCCAGCACCGTCGCGTGGCAGCCGGTGGTCGAGCGCAGCGAGCACATGCCCTGGCTCAGCCGGCCGCCGGCGTGGCGCAGGTTGAAGACGGTGTGGACGTCGACGCCGGTCGGGCCGAGCACGGCGTCGGCCTGCGCGCCGACGATGTCGCCCAGCACGAAGGCGGCGAAGTTCAGCGGATAGATGCCGATGTCCAGCAGGCCGCCGCCCGCGAGCTCGCGCGCCAGCACGCGATGGCTCGCGGGCAGGCCCGCGGCGGAGAAGCCGAAATCGGCCGACACCGCCACCGGCTCGCCGATGGCGCCCTCGGCGACGAGGCGCTTCAGTTCGACCATCGCCGGCACGTAGCGCATCCACATCGCCTCCATCAGGAAGACATCGTGCTTGCGCGCCAGCGCCACGGCCGCCTCGGCCTCGCGCCGATTCAGCGTGAACGGCTTCTCGCACAGCACCGCCTTGCCGGCCTCCAGAGCGAGGCGCATCGAATCGACATGGTCGGGATGCGGCGTGCCGACATAGACGACGTCGACCTGCGGATCCTCCACCAGCGCGCGGTAGCTGCCGTGCGCGCGCACGGGCTCGTGGATGGTCTCGTGCTGGCGCGGCAGGTCGATGAAGGCCTGCGCCTTGGCGGCGTCGCGCGAGCCGACGGCCACCAGCCGGGCCTCGGGCACGTGTGCGAGCGCGCGTGCGAGCTGGTCGGAGATGCCGCCGGCGCCGATCAGGCCCCAGCCGATGCGCGGACGCGCGGAAGTGGTCAGTGCTTGCATGCAGGCAGTTTACGGGCGGAGAGCCGCCACCAGGGGCCTGGCCTTTCCTCGAATCGCGCCGCGATGTCGCCGCCAGCCGGGGTGTCGCTCGCGGTTCGAGGACAGGCTCCGGCTTCGATCGAGGGCGGGGCCAGGCCTGGCCTCGATCCGCCGCGAGGGCTTGCGCGATCGCCGGCACCATGGGGCGGATCAAGGACAGGCCAGACCCCTTCCGCCCGGCAGCGGGCGTCGCGTTTCACCGCGCCACGCTTGCCGCGGCCGTGACGAGCACGTTGCACAGCGTCTGGCGCAGGCGGTCGGCGTCGATCGGCTTGGTGAGGAAGTCATTCATGCCCGCGGCGAGCGCGTCCTCGCGTTCCGAGACGAGCGCCGCCGCCGTCAGCGCCACGATGGGCAGCACGTGGCGGTCGTAGCGCTGGCGCAGGCGGCGGGTGACCTCGTGGCCGCTCATGCCGGGCATCTGCACGTCCATCAGGACGATGTCGAACGGATCGCCCGACTGGTGCGCATGGTCGACCGCCTGCAGCGCCCCGGGGCCGTCGCTGGCCTGGTCGACGATCGCGCCCCAGCGCTCCAGCAGCGCCACGGCGATCATCATGTTGACGGGGTTGTCCTCCACCATCAGCACGCGCGTGCCCTGCAGCGCATCCAGGCCCGAGGTGCTCTCGTGCTGCTCGAGATCCTGCGCGGTGACCGGCGGCAGCGGCAGGTCGACCCAGAAGACGCTGCCCTTGCCCGGCTCGCTGCTCACGCCCACCGTGCCGTCCATCAGGTGCGCGAGCTCGCTGCAGATCGACAGCCCCAGGCCGGTGCCGCCCACCTTGCGCGTGAGCGAGTTGTCGACCTGGCTGAACGGCTGGAACAGGCGTGCGATGCCGGGGCCGTCCATGCCGGCGCCGGTGTCGATCACCTCGAAGCGCAGGTGGTCGCCGGCCGCGCGCCGCACGTTGAGCAGGATGCTGCCGGTGGTGGTGAACTTCAGCGCGTTGGTGAGGTAGTTCGTGAGCACCTGGCGCAGGCGCATCGGGTCGCCCAGCACGTGCTGCGGCACCGCGTCCTCGATGTCGACGTGCAGCGTCAGGCCCTTGGTGTCGGCGAGGGCGCCGTAGGCCTGCTTGAGCGTGCCGATGAGCCCGCGCAGGTCGAACGCCACGCGGTCGACGATCAGCTTGCCGGCCTCGATCTTGGACAGGTCGAGGATGTCCGAGAGGATGCCCGACAGGGTATCGGCCGAATCGCAGATCTGCTCGATGTACTGCAGGCGCCGGCGGTCGTCGACCTCGGGCGTGCGCGCGAGTTGCGCGAGCCCGACCAGCGCGTTGAGCGGCGTGCGGATCTCGTGGCTGGTGTTGGCCAGGAACGCGCTCTTGGCGCGGTTGGCGGCCTCGGCCTCGTCGCGCGCGCGGGCCAGCGCCTTCTCCACGCCGCGCCGCTCGGTGACGTCCTCGGCCAGCCAGATCGTGCCGCTGGCCGGCTGCCCGGGATCCAGCGCCTTGGCCAGCAGCCGCCCGGTGAAGGTGCTGCCGTCGCGACGCATCAGCGGCATCTCGATGTCCACCTGCTCGCCGCGCGACAGCGCCGGGCCGACGTCGTCGCCCATCGTGTCGTAGGCGGCATCGGACGGCCACAGCACGCGCTGCTGCTGGTCCTGCAGCTCGCCGCGGGGCCAGCCGAACATCTCGTCGAAGCGCGCGTTGGTCATCGCGATGCGGCCGTCGCGCGTGAAGGAGATGCCCACCAGCGCGTTCTCGAGGATCGCCTCGCGCTCGCGCCGCGCCTGCTCGCTGGCGGTGACGTCGCGGGCGCTGGTCATCTGATAGTCCACGTCGTCGATCGTGAAGCGTGCGGCCGACACCAGCATCGACACCCGGCGCCGGTCGCGCGTGGTCATCGTGGCGGGAAAGTTCTGCACGCTCTCGTGCTGGTCGAGCATGCGGTAGATGCGATCGCGCTGCGTCGCGTCGGCCCACAGCCCGAGCTCGCTGGGCGTGCGGCCGATCACCTCGTCGGCGCGGTAGCCGGTGGTGGCGAGGAAGGTCGGGTTGACCATCGCGTAGCGCCCGCTGGCGAACTCGGTCAGCGTGATCCAGTCGGGGCTGGTGGACACGAGGTGCGACAGCAGCGTCTCGCTGCGGCGCACCAGGTCTTCCGCGGCGCGGCGCTCCGTGTCGTCGGTGATGATGGACAGCGTCGCGGCCTCGCCGTCGACGTCCACCCGCACGCTGCTGACGCGCACCGTGAGCCGCCGGTCGGTGCCGGGCATCAGCGTGAACTCGGCCTCGGGCAGGCCCTGGCCGGCGGCCAGCGCGTCCAGGCGTTGCATGTGGTCGGCGGCGCGCTCGCGCGACGGTCCCGCCTCGAAGAACGGCACCAGGTCCTGGCCCAGCAGCGCGCGCAGGTCGGCGAAGCCGAACAGCGTGACGCCCGCGGGGTTGGCGTCGAGCAGCCGGCCCTCGCGATGCAGCACCAGCGCGGTGGGGATGCGGCGGAACAGGTCCTGGTAGCGCGTCTCGGTGGACCACAGCGCCTGGCGCGCCTTCACGTCCTGCGTGATGTCGCGCAGCACGCCCCAGTAGCCGGCGAACTTGCCCGCCTCGCTGGTGCGCGGCTCGGCGCTCAGCGTGAAGTGGCGGATGCGGCCGGCCGCGTCGGCCCAGCGCAGCGGCACGTCGCGCATCGGCAGGCGCGCCGCGAGCTCCGAGCGGAACGCGTCCAGCACCTGCGTCTCGAACATCACGCCGCGGGTCTCCCACAGGAACTTGCCCATGCCCGCATCGACGCCGTGCCGGCGCAGGCCGACGAAGTTGCGCAGTTCCTCCTTCGCGCTGAAGCGGATCAGGCGGCCGCTGCCATCCATCTCCCAATAGGCGTCGGCGGCCACCGCCAGCAGGCCCAGGAAGCGGCGTTCGCGCTCGTCGGCGCTGCGCAAGGTGCGATCGAGCGTGCGCCCGAGCAGCTCGCCGCCGGCCAGCGCGATGGCCAGCACCAGCGCGTGCGTCAGCAGCGGCCGCACGAGATCCATCGGCGCGCCGCCCGGCGCGACGCCCACCGGCGCGAGCCACTCGAAGGCCATGGCGCCGGCGAGCAGCACCAGCATGCTCGCGCCGACCGCGGCGGCCAGCACGCCCGCGCGCAGGCCGGAGACGACGGTGAACAGGCACAGCAGCACGCCCACGATGGCGAGCGTCGGCGACATGAGCCCCTCGCCGGCCAGCGCCGCGGCCACGCCGGACAGCCCGATCGCCGCGCCGACCACGAAGGGCAGCGCGCGATCCTGCAGGGGGGTGCCGGCGTCGCGCCGCAGCGCGAAGGCGACGCCGCCGAGCGCCAGGAACGCGGTGGTCAGCGTCAGCCGCGCCACCCAGTCCAGCGGATGGCCGAAGCCCAGGAACATCAGGGCCGACGCGAGCGCGACCCCGGCCGTCGCGGCCAGCAGGTGGCGCGTCAGCAACTGGCGCAGGCGGTGCCTGGCCTCCTTGTTCGGCGGTGCATCAGCCATCGGATGCTCTTTTTATGAACCCGTGGCGACCGTTCTCCGCTCGCCCCCCAAGGCCGCTAGTTTGACTCGAATTCTCGAGTTGCAGCGGATTCGAAGCTGAATGCGCCCACAGAACGCTTGTTCAGGTGGCGCCTGTTCCCTCGGTGTCAGGTCTTGAAAGTTGCGTGCAGAGGCGGGCCAGTCAACTTTCAAGACCTGACACCGCAACTTTCAAGACCTGACACCCAGGCCCGGCAGCGGCTCAGCGGACGGCGGCGATCGCCGCGTTGAGGGCCGCGCGGGTGGCCAGCGCCGCCTGGCGCGCGGCGGTCGCGAAGTCCTCGCCGCTGCCGGCGTACAGGATGGCGCGCGAGGAACTGACGATGATGGGGCCGTCGGCGCGCCAGCCGGCCTTGACGGTGGCCTCGATGTCCCCGCCCTGCGCGCCGATGCCCGGGATCAGCAGCGGCAGCGTGGGGGCGAGCTCGCGCACGCGCGCCAGTTCGGCCGGGAACGTGGCGCCGACCACCAGCGCCAGCTGGCCGCCGCTGTTCCACGCGCCGGCGGCCAGCCGGGCGATGTGCTCGAACAGCTTGTCGCCGTTCGCGAGCACCTGCGCCTGCAGGTCCGAGCCACCGGCATTGGACGTGCGGCACAGCAGGATCAGGCCCTTGCCGTCGTGCTTCATGTACGGCTCGATCGAATCGAAGCCCATGAACGGCGACAGCGTCACCGCGTCGGCCTGGTAGCGCACGAAGGCCTCGCGGGCGTACTGCTCCGCGGTGGCGCCGATGTCGCCGCGCTTGGCGTCGAGGATCACCGGCACGCCGGGCGCGACACGCCGGATGTAGGCCATCAACTGCTCGAGCTGGTCTTCCGCGCGCTGCGCCGCGAAGTAGGCGATCTGCGGCTTGTACGCGGAGACGACGTCCTTGGTGGCATCGACGATGCGCGCGCAGAAATCGAACACCTTGCTCGCGTCGCCCTTCCACGCACCGGGAAACTTCGCCGGTTCGGGATCGAGCCCGACGCACAGCGTGGAGTCGTTGCGCAGCGAGGCGGCTTGCAGGGTGTCGGTGAATCGCATCGTCGGTGTCCTTCGTTGGTGTCGTGGGGCGGATGGAAAAACGCGGCCCGGGGGCCGCGTTCGTCACAACTTGATCTTCGCGGCCAGCGCTGCCCCGATGCCGGTGTAGCTGCCCGGCGTCATCGCGAGCAGCCGCGCCTTGTCTTCCTGCGGCAGGTCCAGCGCCGCGACGAACCCCTGGATCAGCTCGCGCGTCATCGGCTGGCCGCGCGTGAACTTCTTGAGCTGGTCGTACGGGTCGGGCAGGCCGTGGCGGCGCATCACCGTCTGGATGGGCTCGGCCAGCACTTCCCAGGCGCCGTCCAGGTCCTCGGCCAGGCGCGCCTCGTTCAGCTCGAGCTTGTCCAGGCCGCGCGTGAGGCTGTCGTAGGCCAGCACCGAGTAGCCGATCGCCACGCCCATGTTGCGCAGCACCGTGGAATCGGTGAGGTCGCGCTGCCAGCGGCTGACGGGCAGCTTCTGCGACATGTGCGTCAGCAGCGCGTTGGCCATGCCGAGGTTGCCTTCGGCGTTCTCGAAGTCGATCGGGTTGACCTTGTGCGGCATCGTCGACGAGCCGACCTCGCCCGGCTTCGTCTTCTGCTTGAAGTAGCCCAGGCTGACGTAGCCCCACACGTCGCGCGACCAGTCCACCAGGATCGTGTTCAGGCGCACGACGGCGTCGAACAGCTCGGCCATGTAGTCGTGCGGCTCGATCTGGATGGTGTACGGATTGAGCTTCAGGCCCAGGCGCTCCTCGACGACCTTGCGCGAGAACTCCTCCCAGTCGGTGGACGGGTAGGCCGACACGTGCGCGTTGTAGTTGCCCACCGCGCCGTTCATCTTGGCCAGCAGCACCACGTCGGCGATGCGCGCGCGGGCGTGCGTCAGGCGCGCGAGCACGTTAGCCACTTCCTTGCCCACCGTGGTGGGGCTGGCCGTCTGGCCGTGCGTGCGCGCGAGCATGGGCACCGCCGCGAAGCGCTGCGCCATCGCCTGCATGCGCGTGAGGATGCCGTCGACCGCCGGCAGCACCACCTGCTCGCGCGCGGACTTCAGCATCAGGGCGTGGCTGGTGTTGTTGATGTCCTCGCTGGTGCACGCGAAATGGATGAACTCCAGCTTGCCGGCCAGCTCGGGGACGTGGCCGATGCGCTGGCGCAGCCAGTACTCGACCGCCTTGACGTCGTGGTTCGTCTCCTTCTCGATGTCCTTGATCGCCTGGGCATCGGCTTCGGAGAAGCGCACCACCAGCGAGCGCAGCAGGCCCTTGGCGGACTCCGGCAGGGCCGGGAACTCGGCGAAGCCGGCCTCCGACAGCGCGATCAGCCACTCCACCTCGACCTGCACGCGGCGATGCATCAGCCCGTACTCGGACAGCAGCGGGCGCAGCGCGGCCAGCTTGGGGGCGTATCGGCCGTCGAGCGGCGACAGGGCGGTGAGGGCGGAATGAGGCATGGAAGGGGGCTCGCGTGGACGCGTCGCGTCTTGGTGGGGGCGCGGCGGCGGGCGTGGAGGCAGCCGCCGCAAGCGCAAAACCTGTTGATTTTACGGGCGCGCGCCATCGCGGGCTAGGGGCAACCCGGAGTCCGCCCCCATTTAGCCGGGCGACGTCCGCCCGGAACGGCGCCGCCGCCGTCCCGGCCACCGCCATTGACGCCCCCGGGCGCGCCTCGCACAATCACGCCCCTTTTGGCTTCCGCCCCCGCTCCCATGCCGGCCGTCTCCCTTTCCGCCGACGCGCGCGACTACTGCGCCATCGACTTCGGCACCTCCAACTCGGCCGTGGCGGTGCCCGTGGCCGCCGGCATGGAACTCGTGCCGCTGGAGCCGCAGCACGGCGAGCGCGGCCGCACCATGCCCACCGCGGTGTTCTACGTCGCGGAAGGCAAGGACCTGCACACGTTGCCCCGGCTGTACGGCCGCGCCGCGATCGCCGCCTATGTCGACGGCACCGACGGCCGCCTGATGCGCTCCATGAAGAGCGTGCTGGGCTCGGCGCTGATGGAGCAGCACACGGACATCGGCGCCGGCCGCTCGGTGGCCTTCGGCGACGTCATCGCCAGCTACCTGATGCACCTGAAGCGCTCCGCGGAGGCGCACGCCGGCCACGCGATCGACCGCGTCGTGCTGGGCCGCCCCGTCTTCTTCGTCGACGACGATGCCGCACGCGACGCCGCCGCCCAGGCCTCGCTGGAAGCCGCCGCGCGCACGGTCGGCTTCCAGGAGGTGCGCTTCCAGTACGAACCGATCGCGGCTGCGTTCCACTACGAGGAGCAGGTCGCGCGCGAGCTGGTGGCCATCGTGCCCGACATCGGCGGCGGCACGTCCGATTTCTCCGTCGTGCGCGTCGGCCCCGCCCGGCGCGCCCGGCCCGACCGCCGCGACGACATCCTGGCCAGCCACGGCGTGCACATCGCCGGCACCGACTTCGACCGCCGCGTCGAGCTGGACCGCATCCTGCCTGCGCTGGGCTACGGCGCGTTCGGTCCGAAGCGCGGCGACCGCGCGCCGCTGGAGGTGCCCAGCCGCATCTACTTCGATCTCGCCACCTGGCACCTGATCAACACCTGCTACCGGCCGCAGCGGGTGATGGAAGTGGCCGCGATGCGCGACGACTACGCCAACCCGCGCCACCACGCCCGCCTCATGACGACGCTGCGCGACCGCCTCGGCCACGCGCTGGCCGGCCTGGCCGAGGACGCGAAGATCGCGGTGTCGCAGGGCGGCACCCACGAGGTGGACCTGTTCGAGATCGAGCGCGAGCTGGTCGTCGACGTCACGGAAGGCCAGGCCGTGGCCGCGATCGAGGGCGACCTCGACCGCATCGTCCAGGCCGCGCTGGAGACGGCGCGCCTGGCCGGCCTGGCGCCCGGTGCCATCGACGCGCTGTATTTCACCGGCGGCTCCACCGGCCTGCGCCTGCTGGCCGAGCGCCTGGCCGCGGCGTTCCCCGGCGCACAGGCGGTGCACGGAGACCGTTTCGCCAGCGTCGCCACGGGCCTCGGGCTGGAGGCGAGCCGACACTTCGCCCGGCGCTGACCGTCGGACAGCCGCCACTGTCGTGTTGCGCCCGCCAGACAGGTGCCCCCCAAATCTTGGGGCGCACGCTGGCCCGTCATGTGCTGCGTCATCGCCCACGGGCGCCGCATGGTCGCGGTGCCGGCACGGTGTTGGTGCGCGCCCGCGGGCCGCGCCGGCGGCGCAAAACCCTCGGAAGGGGGCCATCGGCGTGCCGTTTTTCACGAGGTGCTTCTATAGAATGAAGCCCAATCCTGACTCGTTGCCCTCATGAAACTCATCGGATCTCTCTCCAGCCCCTACGTTCGCAAGGTGCGTGTCGTGCTGGCGGAGAAGAAGCTCGACTACAACTTCGTGCTCGAGGACGTCTGGGGCAGCGACGCCATCCTCGCCTCCAACCCGCTGGGCAAGGTGCCCGTGCTCGTGATGGAAGGCGCGGAGGCCGTGTTCGACTCCCGCGTCATCGTCGAATACGTCGACACGCTGTCGCCCGTGGGCAAGCTGATCCCGGCCTCGGGCCGCGAGCGCGTCGAGGTGCGCACCTGGGAGGCGCTGGCCGACGGCATCCTCGACGCGTGCGTCGCCGCGCGCATGGAAGCCGTCTGGGCGCATCGCACGGAGGCGCAGCGCTGCCAGGCGTGGATCGACCGCCAGCAGGTGCGCATCGCGGCGGCGCTGAAATCCATCAGCCAGGGCCTGGGCGAGAAGGCGTACTGCGTCGGCACGCACTTCTCGCTGGCCGACATCGCCGTCGGCTGCGCACTCGGCTACCTCGACTTCCGCTTTCCCGAGAACACCTGGCGCCAGGAGTTTCCGAACGTCGTGCGCCTGGCCGACAAGCTGGCCGCGCGCCAGAGCTTCATCGACACCGCGCCGCCGGCGGCCTGACCCCGCCACGCGCGACGAAAGGCGGCCGACGGCCGCCTTTTTTCATGCTCGCGCCGGCATGCGTGCGGCGCGGCATCGGTCGCGCTGCGAGAATCGCGCGACAAGATGCCTGGGAGGGACGGATGACACTCGCGACGACGATCCGCGCGCACGGGCTGCGCTGCTGCCTGGTGGCCGCGGCCTGGCCGCTGGCGGCCGGCGCACAGCCAGCCGGCGGCGACATGCATCCGCGCGCGAAGTCCGCGCCGCGCACCGCGTCCGCCGCCGCGCCCGGGCAGGCGACCTTCACGATCGAGCGCACGCCCGCCTGGGTGCAACCGCTGGCCGCCGATCCGGCGGTGCCCGTTCCCGCGGGGCCCTACCAGCTGGTGGTGGCCGAGGAACAGGTGCGCGTGCTCGATCACGGCGCCGAGCACTACCGCCACACCATCCGCCAGATCAACGACACCTCGGCCTTGCAGCAGGGCGGCCTGATCGACCTGAGCTTCGATCCGAAGTACCAGCGGCTCGTGTTCCACCAGGTCGACATCGTGCGCGGCAGCCAGCGCATCGACAAGCTCGACCCGAAGAAGATCCACCTGCTGCAGCGCGAGCAGCAACTCGAGCGCCAGGTCATCGACGGCCGCTTCACCGCATCGCTGGTGCTCGACGACCTGCGCGCGGGCGACCGCGTCGAATGGTCGGCCACGGTGATCGGCGACAACCCCGTGTTCGGCGGGCGCTTCGTCGACACCGAATGGAACGCCTACGGCAACGCGCCCATCGGCACCTGGCGCCTGCGGGTCGTGGCGCCGGCCGCGCGCGACATCCACGTGCGCGTCGGCGATCCGGCCACCACCATCGTCACCACCCGCGTGCACGACGGCCTGCGCGAGACGCAGTTCAAGCGCACGGCCATCGCGCAGCTGGCCGCCGACGACCGCCTGCCGCCCGCCGAATACCTGAAGTGGCAGGTGGAGCTCAGCGAATTCGCCGACTGGAAGGAAGTGGCCGACTGGGCCGCCCAGCTGTTCGCCCGCGCGATGCAGCCCAGCCCCGCCGTCGACGCTCAGGTGGCCGAGCTCAGGGCGAAGTCGCGCGACCGCGAGTCGCTGCTGCGCGCCACGCTGGACTTCGTGCAGCGCGACATCCGCTATTTCGGCACCGAGGGCGGCACGGATTCGCACCAGCCCGCCGCGGCCGATACCGTGCTGCGCCAGCGCTTTGGCGACTGCAAGGACAAGGTCGCCCTGCTCGCCGAGCTGCTCACGCGCATGGGCTTCGAGGCCACGCCGGTGATCGTTTCCGCGCAGTACCAGGACGCGAGCGCAAGGCGCCTGCCGGGCCCGCTCGCGTTCGACCACGCGATCGTGCGCGTGATGGTCGACGGCAAGCCCGTCTTCCTCGACGCCACGCGCGCCTACCAGACCGGCCGCGTCCAGTCGCGCGAGGCGCTCGACCTCGGCGTGGGCCTGCTCGCGCAAGCCGGCACGA
>JBJMWE010000086.1:0-13615 GCA_045810285.1 Vitreoscilla sp.
CGCCGGCGTCCACCGCCTATGGCGCGGCCGACGCGGCCCAGCGCGCCGGCAGCGGCCCCGCCGGCGCGCGCCCGCGCGTGCTGCGCAAGGGCCCGACGACGGCGCTGGCCAACGACATCGACACGCCGGCGGCCCCACGCCGTCCGGCCACCGACAGCGGCAGCGCGAAGAAGGGCCCGCGCACGGCGCCGGCCGCCACCTCGCGCCTGCTGCTCGAGCCGGGCGCACCGCACCTCCAGCTGGACATGGAGGAGCCCGTCATCCCCGCGACCTCCGCCTCGGGCGCCGCACCCGGGCTGGCGGCGCTGGAGGACGACGACCTGCGCCAGCTCAAGGCGCTGCAGCAGAGCCTGGACAACGCCCGCCGCGACAGCCAGGCACAGCACGACCAGGCGGCCCGGCTGCAAGCCGAACTCGCGCAGGCCAGGGCGCAGCCGGACACCGGCGGCAACTGGACACCCTGGCTGCTGGCATTGCTGGCCGTCGCCGCGGCCGCCATCGCCGCCCTGGTCTGGAAGCTGCGCCAGCAGACCCGGATCGCGCACAGCGACTGGTTCAACCAGTCCGCGCTGGGCCCGGCCACCGCCGTGCCGCCGGCGGCGGACCTGCCGCCCGACAGGCCCGTGTCGGTGCCCGTGTACGACGTCACGGAGGAGCCCACCGTCGCCGTGCCGCGGATGCCCTTCGAGGAACCGGCGGCGGACCTGCCGCGCGTCGACGACGGCGATGCCCGCGGCGTGCCGCATGTCGACCAGTCCGCCACCCGCCCGCTGGATCGCCACTCGCTCGCGGCCGTCGCGCCCGCGAATGCGCCGCGCGAGCTGTCGGTGGAGGAACTGCTGGATCTCGAGCAGCAGGCCGACTTCTTCATCGCGCTCGGCCAGGAGGACGCGGCCGTCGACCTGTTGATGTCGCACCTGCGCAGCGCCGGCGGCCAGAGCCCGCTGCCTTACACGAAGCTGCTGGAGATCTACCGCCGGCAGGGCGACCGCTCGGCCTACGAGCGCACCCGCGCCCGCTTCAACCGCCGCTTCAACGCCTACGCGCCGGACTGGGACACGGGCCCGACCGCCGGCCGCTTGCTGGAGGACTACCCGGACACCCTCGCGCAGCTCGAACGCGCCTGGCACTCGCCCCTGGATGCGATGGCCATCCTTGAATCGCTGCTGTTCAAGCGCGACGACACCAGCGAGCTGTTCGACCTGCCGGCCTACCGCGACGTGCTGGTGCTGTACTCGCTGGCGCGCGACCTGTGGCAGCACGGCGGCGGCCAGGGCGGCGCGCAGGTCGACGTGCTGCTGCCGCTGGACGACGGCGCCGCGCCCGCGGCCTGGGTCATGCCCTCTCCGAGCGCCCGCGACGTCAACGAGCGTGCGCTGCCCGAGTACGACCTCGGCCTCGACCTGGACTCGGTCGACGTCGAGGGCGATACCCGCAACGGCATGCTCACCCGCTTCGAGTTGACGGGCTTCGAGCCGGGCCAGTCGACCAGCGACGTCGACCTCGAGCTGCCGTCCACCGGCGACGTGCACGTGACGCTCGACGAGCTGAGCCGTGCGCCGACCGCGCCCGCGCAGGCCAAGCCCGACCCGCGCGACTGGCGCGACGCCGGCGACGGTCCGGAGTCCGAGCCGCCCGCCAAGCGCTGAAGGCCCGGGTTCTCAGGCCTCGAGCGCCTGCAGGCGGCGCAGCGCCTCGTCCAGCGTCGTTTCCTTCTTCGCGAAGCAGAAGCGGATCACGCGCATGTCCGGGGCCTGCTCGTAGAACGCGGACATCGGGATCGCGGCCACGCCCATGTCGGTGGCCAGCCATTCGCAGAACGCGAGGTCGTCCTGGTCGGACAGCGCCGAGTAGTCGACGCACTGGAAATAGGTGCCCTCGCAGGCGAGCAGCCGCAGCGGCGTCGACGCCAGCCCCGCGCGGAAGCGGTCGCGCTTGGCCTGGTAGAACGGTGCCAGCGTGCGCCAGCGCGACGGGTCGGCGAGGAACGCCGCGATGCCGTGCTGCATCGGCGCGTTGACCGTGAACACGTTGAACTGGTGCACCTTGCGGAACTCGCGCATCAGCGCCGCCGGCGCCGCGACGTAGCCCACTTTCCAGCCGGTGACGTGGAAGGTCTTGCCGAAGCTCGACACCACCACGCTGCGCGCGGCCAGCTCGGGCAGGCCGGACATGCTCGCGTGCGCGACACCGTCGAACACCATGTGCTCGTAGACCTCGTCGGACAGCACCAGCGCGCGGGTCGGCGCGAGCAGGGCGGCCAGGCGCGCGCGCTCGTCGGCCGTCCACACGGTGCCGCTCGGGTTGTGCGGCGTGTTGACGATGACCAGGCGCGTGCGGGCGGTCAGTGCCTGGCGCAGCGCGTCGAAGTCGGGCCGCCACGTGCCCGGCACCAGCGGCACGCGGACGGCGTGGCCGCCGGCCAGCGCGATCGACGGGCCGTAGCTGTCGTAGCAGGGCTCCAGCACGATCACCTCGTCGCCCGGGTGCACCAGCGCGAGCACGGTCGACAGGATGCCCTGCGTGGCGCCTGCGGTGATGGTGATCTCCGCATCGACGTCGTAGCGGTGGCCCGTGGTCAGCGCGATCTTGTCGGCGACGGCCTGGCGCAGCGCCGGGATGCCCGTCATCGGCGGGTACTGGTTGTGGCCGGCGCGCATCGCCGCGGCGACGGCGTCGACGAGCGCGGGGTCGCAGTCGAAGTCCGGGAAGCCCTGGCCGAGGTTGATCGCGCCCGTCTTGGCGGCCAGCGCCGACATCACGGTGAAGATGGTGGTGCCCACGCTGGGCAGGCGGCTTGCGCCGACGAGGTCGTCAGAGGTCATAGATCTCTTCCTGGTCGCCGCCGAGCGCGCGCAGCAGCAGCGGGCGCGTGAGGCGGTCGGACAGCAGCTCGGCGAACGTGAGGACGTAGCCGCGCAGGTAGGCGCCGCGTCGGAAGGCCACGCGGGTGACGTTCTGGCCGAACAGGTGGCCGGCGGGGCGGCTCACCAGTTCGCCCCCGGGCGGATCGTCGCGCACGGCCATCTCCGCGACGATGCCCACGCCCAGGCCCGACTTCACGTAGGTCTTGATGACGTCGGAGTCGATCGCCTCGAGGGCGATGTTGGGCTTGAGGCGGCGCTGCGCGAAGGCGGCGTCGATGCGGCGGCGGCCGGTGAACGACGGGTGGTAGGAGATCAGCGTCTCGCCTGCGAGCTGCTCCAGCGAGATCTTCTCGACGGCCGCGAGCGGGTCCTCGGCGCGCATGACGATCACGTGTTGCCATTCGTACGCGGGCAGCGAGACGAGGTCCTCGGGCTCGGCCAGCGATTCGGTGGCCAGGCCGATGTCGGCGGTGCCGTCCAGGAGCATCTGCACGACCTCGCTGGGCGAGCCCTGGTGCAGGCTCACCTGCACCTTGGGAAAGCGCCGGCGCAGCTGCGCCACGGGCTCCGGCAGGACGTAGCGCGCCTGCGTGTGCGTGGCGGCGATCGACAGCGTGCCGGCGTCCTGCTTCGAGTACTCCTCGCCGATGCGCTTCATGTTGGCCACTTCGCGCAGGATGATCTCGATGGCCTTGAGCACCTCCTGGCCCGGCTCGGTGACGCGCCGCAGGCGCTTGCCGTGGCGCACGAACAGGTCGATGCCGAGCTCCTCCTCGAGTTCGAGGATGGCCTTGGAGATGCCGGGCTGCGAGGTGAACAGGGCCTTGGCCGTCTCGGTGAGGTTCAGGTTGCGGCGCACGGCCTCCTGCACGAAACGGAACTGGTGCAGGTTCATGTGCCGATCCCGTCGAGCGGGCTGTGGGCGGACGCGAAGCTCAGTCCGGCGAGGTCGACGGTGGCGTCGGCGAGCGCGGCGATGACGTGCGCCGTCTCGCCGAGCGCCGGGTGCAGCGTGAACGCGACGCCGGGGTGGGCGTGGCGCAGGCGCTCGAGCTGCGCGGGCACGTCGCGCCGCACGTGGCCGCCCATGCCGAGGAAGGCCGGCACGACCGCGAGCTGCGTGCAGCCGCGCGCCACGGCGTCGCCGGCGGCCTGCTCCAGCGACGGTGCCATCAGCTCGAGGAACGCGAGCTCGACGACCGCCTCGGGCGCGCGTTCGCGCACGCGGGCGACGACCGCCTCGAACGGCGTGGCCCACGACGGGTCGCGCGCTCCGTGCGCGAGAAGGATCACCGCTTGATTCATGTGTGCACCCCTGGCGCTGCGCGCCGCCCCGCCACGCGGGGGCTATCGCCCGTCGGACGGCCGTGCCGGCTCGAGTTCATCGATACCTCACCAGCCAGGCGAACGCCGACATCGACATCAGCAGGTAGATCACGCTGGGCATCGACGCGGCGATCCAGGGCGTCCACTCGTGCAGCATGCCCAGGTGGCCCGCCACGTTGTTCAGCAGCACGAAGCTGATGCCCAGCATGATGCCGCCGAACACCTTCACGCTGACGCCGCCGGCACGCGCGTGCAGGTAGGCGAAGGGCAGGGCGAGCGCCACCATCACCAGGCAGGCGAACGGGTAGAGCACGCGCTTCCAGAACTGGATGCGGTAGGTCTGCGTCGACTGCTCCTGCTCGGCCAGGTGCGCGCTGTAGCGCCACAGGTCGAGCGCGCCCATGCTCTGCACCGGGAGGATCGACGCGGTGGCGACGGCCGAGGTGAGGGTGGTGGGCCATGCCAGCGTGTCCAGGTGCCGGTTCTCGACGCGGGGCTCGGCGGCGCCCGCCCGCGCGACCCAGCGCGTCTCGGTCACGTCCTGCAGCGTCCATTCCTTGATGGTGCGGCCGCGCGGCACCACCGCGTGCTCCGCGCGCAGGCTGCGCACCTCGCGGCCCGCCGTGTCCATCTCGTAGATGCGCACGCCGGTGAGCTCGCCGTTGCGCCCGACGCCGCGCACGTTGACGGTGATGGATCGTTCGCCGTCGGGGTCGGCGCGCTTCTCCTTCAGCCAGGCGCCCGTGCGGCCCACCGCCAGGCCCAGGCCGAAGCGCGCCTTCAGGAAGCCGGCCGCCTGCTCGCTGTGCGGCGTGACGTACTCGCCCAGGCTGAACGTCAGCACCGCGAACAGCAGGCCGATGACGCCCAGCAGGCTCAAGGCGCGCCCGGGCCCGAGGCCGGCCGTGCGCAGGATCGTGAATTCCGACGACGACGCCAGGCGCGCCATCGAGTAGATCGTGCCGATCAGCACCGCGATCGGGAACAGCTCGTAGACGTGGCCCGGCTGCTCCAGCAGCACCGCCAGCGCGGCGGCGCCCATGGTGTAGCCGTTGCGGCCGACGCGGCTCATCTCGTCGACGAAGTCGATGAAGAAGAACAGCGCGATGAAGAAGATGGTCACGAAGAACACGGACCACAGCACGTCGCGGTACAGGAGCTGGCGGACGGTCTTCATGCGGCGCTCCGTCGCAGCAGCAGCTTCAGCGGGTGGATGACGGTGGCGTGCTCGCGCCACCAGATCAGCCCCAGCCCGAGCAGGAAGGCGGTGCCGTGCAGGCCCACCAGCGCGACCACGATGTTGAGCCTGCCGGCGCCCACCCAGGCCTGGGTCAGGTTGAGCAGGTTGTAGTAGATGACGAAGGCCAGCGCGGCGAACAGCAGGCCCCAGTTGCTTGCCCGGCGCGGGTTGGCGGCCGACAGGCTGATGCCCATGAACAGCAGGTTGGTCGCGCCCAGGATCAGGCCCAGGCGCCAGGTGAGCTCGCCCATGTAGGCGCGGCCGCCGGTGAGCACCAGGTCGGCGGTGTCGACGGCGCGCGGCGAGGGCGCGTTGGTGGACGGCCCGCTGCCGGTGCCGGCATGGACGCGGTAGTTGCGGAACGCGACGTGCGTGTGCTCGCCCGAGGCCTTGTCGTCCTGCTCCATGTGCCCGGAATCGAGCACCAGGAAGCGCTCGTCGCCGATGTTCTCGATCTTGCCTGACTGCGACACCGCCACCGACTCGCGCGTGCCCGCGTCGTTCATGATGAACACGTTGCGCCCGCCCCCCGCGGCGTTGCTGGCGGCCTTCTCGACGAAGAACACGCGGTGTCCGTCGCCCGAGGACTGGAACTGGCCCGGCGAGGCGCGCAGCACGTCGGCGCGCTGCTCGAAGCGCTGGCGCAGGTCGTTGTACTGGCTGTAGCTCCACGGCCAGACGAACAGCATCAGGATGCCGATGAGCACGATGATGGGCCAGCTCGTCGACACCACCGGCCGGATGAAGCGCGCCAGCCCGATGCCGCTGGAGAACCAGATCGCCATCTCGCTCTCGCGGTACATGCGCCCGAGGGTGAGGATGACGCCGATGAACAGCGACAGCGACAGGATGGTGGGCAGCGTCTGCAGGCCCAGCAGCGTGAAGATGAACACGACGTCCTGCGGCGCCACCGCGCCGTTGGCCGCGAGGCCCAGCGTGCGGATGACCAGGTTGGTCATGAAGATGGTCAGGATCACCATCAGCGTCGCGGCGAAGCTGCGCGCCAACTCCTTGCGGACCGTCGAATCGAATAACATCGCGCGATTATCTCCAATCGACTGCGAATCCTTACCATGGACTTCCAAACCCAGGCCTTGCCCGAAGTGGGCGCCGCCGGCGTCAACGCCGACGCACTCATCGTCGTCCTGCCGGCCACCGGCGACCTGCCCAGGTTCGGCGCCGCCATCGACGCGGCCCTGGCCGACGCCCTCAAGGGCGGCGACCTGGAGCGCAAGGCCGGCAAGTCGGTCTACCTGCCGCGCGTGGCGGGCGTCAAGGCCGGCCGCGTGGTGCTGGCCGTCGCGCGCGACACGTCGCCCAAGGCCTTCAAGGCGGCCGTCGCGTCGGCGCTGGGCACCGTCAAGGCCGGCCCGGCGAAGCATGTCGCCGTGATCGGCGGCGAATCGACGGCGGCGGACGCCGAGGCGCTGGCCGTCGCCGCGGGCGACGCCACCTACCATTACACCCGGACCAAGCCGAGCGCCGCCCCGGCGCCGGCGCTGGCCAAGGTCACCTACGTGGTGCCGAAGTCGGCCGTGGCCACCGCCAAGGCCGGCCTGGCCGTCGGCGACGCCATCGTCTCGGGCATGAACCTCGCGCGCGAGTGCGCGAACCTGCCGGCCAACTTCGCCACGCCCACCTTCCTGGGCGAGCAGGCGCTGGCCATGGTCAAGTCCCATGGCCTCGAGGTCGAGGTGCTCGATCGCAAGGCCTGCGAGAAGCTGGGCATGGGCTCGTTCCTGTCGGTGGCGCGCGGTTCCGAGGAGCCGCCCAAGTTCATCGTCATGCAGTACAAGGGCGGCGCCAGGAAGGACGCCCCCGTCGTGCTGGTGGGCAAGGGCATCACGTTCGACACGGGCGGCATCTCGCTGAAGCCGGGCCCCGAGATGGACGAGATGAAGTTCGACATGTGCGGCGCCGCCAGCGTGCTGGGCACCGTGCGCGCGGTGGCCGAGCTCAAGCTCAAGGTCAACCTCGTCGGCCTGATCCCCACCTGCGACAACATGCCCTCGGGCAAGGCCACGAAGCCGGGCGACGTGGTCACCAGCATGTCGGGCCAGACCATCGAGATCCTGAACACCGACGCCGAAGGCCGACTGATCCTGTGCGACGCGCTGACCTACGCCGAGCGCTTCAAGCCGCAGGCCGTGGTCGACATCGCCACGCTGACCGGCGCCATCGTCATCGCGCTGGGCAACCACAACAGCGGCCTGTTCTCGCCCGACGACGCGCTCGCCGCCGACCTGCTGGCCGCCTCGGCCGCCGGCCTCGACCCGGCCTGGCGCATGCCGCTGGACGACGAGTACGACGAGCTCCTCAAGAGCAACTTCGCCGACATGGCCAACATCGGTGGCCGCGCCGGCGGCTCGATCACCGCGGCGAAGTTCCTGCAGCGCTACACGTCCAGGTTCCCGTGGGCGCACCTGGACATCGCCGGCACGGCGCATCGTTCGGGCGCGGCCAAGGGCGCGACGGGTCGCCCCGTCTCGCTCCTGACGCACTTCGTCATGTCGCGCGCCAAGTAAAATGTTGGCCCCGTCGCTGCCCCCAGAGGGGGAGTTCGGGTCGGCTCGGGTGGTGACCCTCGCTTCCCGAGGGCGAGCAGCTTGACGGAGATCGCCTTCCACACCGGCATCGCGAATCCGCTGGATTACGCGTGCCGGTTGCTGCGCAAGGCGTACCGCTCCGGCGCCCGGGTGGCCGTCCATGGCGAGCCGGCGCTGCTGGATCGGCTGGACCAGGCCCTGTGGACCTTCGAGCAGCTCGAGTTCGTGCCGCACGTGGTGCTGCCGCGCGACGCTGGCGACGCGCACCGGTTGTCGATGACGCCCATCGTGCTGGTCAAGGGCGCGGCCACGGCGCCGGCCGGATGCCGGATCGCCGTGTCGCTTGCGGGACATCCGGTGGACGACGTCGCCGCCTACGACCGCCTGATCGCCATCGTGGGGCTCGATCCGGAGCACCGCGAAGCGGGACGCCAGCGCTGGCGCGAGTACGAGCGCGCCGGCCATGCGGTCAGCCATGTGGCCAAGCCCGCGGGTGGTGAAAGCTGATCCGCCTCAAGCCGCGGTTCGGCTCGTGGAGCGAGAATCGCGTCCACCAATGAAAACGCCCGGCGCGAAGCCGGGCGTTCCCTCTTCCCGAGCCGCTCCGGCGAACCGGGGCGACTCGAAGAGATTCGAAGATTACTTCGAAGCAGCGGCCGAAGCGGCGTCAGCCTTCTTCGCAGCCTTGTGTTCGGCCTTGGCGGCCTTCTTGGCGGGAGCCGAGGCCGGAGCCGAAGCGGCTTCAGCGGCGAAGGCGCCGACGGCGAAGGTGGAGACGATCAGGGCGGCCAGGAGCTTGGTCATTTTAAGGTACCTTAAGGAAGTTGAAATCGCTTGCCCGTCAGGGCGTAGCAGCCCTTGAACGGTTCCCCCTGTCGAGCGGTTGACAGTTTTTTTCGATCTAGAATTTATTTTTTTCCCAGGGTCTTCACCGAGGCCCCGGCTACCAGAACAACGCGGAGCAAAGTCGATGAGCGAACACGTCAAGGTCCCGGCGGGCGGCCAGAAGATCACGGTCAAGGCCGACTTCTCGCTGAACGTGCCCGACCAACCCATCATCCCGTACATCGAGGGTGACGGCACGGGCCTGGACATCACGCCGGTGATGCTCAAGGTCGTCGATGCGGCGGTCGAGAAGTCCTACGGCGGCAAGCGCCGGATCCACTGGATGGAGATCTACGCCGGCGAGAAGGCCACGCGGGTCTACGGCCCCGACGTCTGGCTGCCCGACGAGACGCTCGAGATCGTGCGCGACTACATCGTCTCCATCAAGGGCCCGCTGACGACGCCCGTGGGCGGCGGCATCCGCTCGCTGAACGTGGCGCTGCGCCAGCAGCTCGACCTGTACGTGTGCCTGCGCCCGGTGCAGTACTTCAAGGGCGTGCCCTCGCCGGTGAAGCACCCGGAGAAGGTGGACATGGTGATCTTCCGCGAGAACTCGGAGGACATCTACGCCGGCATCGAGTACGAGGCCGAGAGCGACCAGGCCAGGAAGCTGATCAAGTTCCTGCAGGACGAGATGGGCGTCAGGAAGATCCGCTTCCCCGAGACCTCGGGCATCGGCATCAAGCCCGTCTCGCGCGAGGGCACCGAGCGCCTGGTGCGCAAGGCGCTGCAGTACGCGATCGACAACGACAAGCCGTCCGTCACGCTGGTCCACAAGGGCAACATCATGAAGTACACGGAAGGCGGCTTCCGTGACTGGGGCTACGCGCTGGCGCAGAAGGAATTCGGCGCCCAGCTGATCGACGGCGGGCCGTGGGTGAAGTTCAAGAACCCGCGCACGGGCCGCGACATCACCGTCAAGGACTCGATCGCCGACGCCTTCCTGCAGCAGATCATCCTGCGCCCGGCCGAATATTCGGTCATCGCCACGCTCAACCTGAACGGCGACTACATCTCGGACGCGCTGGCCGCGCAGGTGGGCGGCATCGGCATCGCCCCCGGCGCCAACATGTCCGACTCGGTCGCGATGTTCGAGGCCACCCACGGCACCGCGCCGAAGTACGCGGGCAAGGACTACGTCAACCCGGGCTCCGAGATCCTGTCGGCCGAGATGATGCTGCGCCACATGGGCTGGACGGAAGCGGCCGACCTCATCATCGCCTCGATGGAGCGCGCCATCCTCAGCAAGAAGGTCACCTACGACTTCGCCCGCCTGATGGACGGCGCGACGCAGGTGTCGTGCTCGGGCTTCGGGCAGGTGATGATCGACCACATGTGATTCCGGTGGCGATCGCGCGATCGCCCGCCGCCGCTCGAAGCCAGGCCCCGGATCGACCCGTCGACCGGGGCCTTTGCCGTTCCTGCGGCCGGGGATCGGCGATTGCCGCCTGGCGCTTCCACGGGAGCGTTCCATGACCACGACCTGCACCACCGATTTCCAGCAATTCATGAAGCAGCGCGCCGAGATCGCGCTCGCCTACGTCAACGGCGACGCGAGGCCGCTCGGCGACATCGTCACGCGGCGCGAGCCGGCCCACTTCTTCGGCCCGAACGGCGGTCATGTCGACGGCGTCGACGCGGTGGGGCAGGACTACCGCGACGGCGCCGCGCACTTCGAGCCGGGCGGCGACAGCCGGGTCGAGGTGCTGCAGGCCCAGGACAGCGGCGGCCTGGCGTACTGGGTCGGCCTGCAGCACGCCCGGGTGCGCGTCAAGGGCAAGCCGGAGCCGGTGCCCATGGACCTGCGCGTGACGGAGATCTACCGGCGCGAGGACGGCGGCTGGCGGCTCGTCCATCGACATGCCGACATGCTGGCGAAGCGCCAGGAAAAGCCCGCGGGCTGAGGGAGCGCGTGGCGTTCGGATCATGATGAAACACTTGAGGATGGGGTTGCAAGCCATTGTCATGATTGAATAATCAGGCGGGTGCGAATCGCCTGCATTGGGCACCTTCAAGGACGCTGCAGCCGCCGCCGAGTCGTCGGCCGCGCAGGCGGCGGGCGACTGCAGCGATCCGCGATTCAGCTCGAAGAAGCTTTCATAACCTGTTGTTGTGAATGAGTTTTGTCGGGTAACACGGCGGAGCGGCAAGCCCGCTCCGGGTGCCAGGCCGCTCACCGCCGCCAGCTGCCGCCCGCGGCCTTGCCGGCCGCGACAATCCTGCCGGGCCGTGACGGAAATCCCGCCGGCACGGTCGAGCCGGTACCGCGCGGCGTCCGGGGCTTCTAGACTGGGGGATGCTCGAGCGCTGTCCCAACTGCCGCCACGCGCCGCTGCCGGCCGACCAGGCGTTTCCCGTCGAATGCCCGGGTTGCGGGGTGATCCTGGCCCGCCTGGGCGCGGCGCCTCCGCGCGCGACCACGACGTCGACCCCCTTCGTGCACGGCGCCGGCGACGGCGACGGCGACGGCGGACTGCGCGCGTGGCTGTGGCACGTGCCCGAGCGCGTCGACGCGACCGCATTCAAGGGCCGCGCGGCGCTGCTGGTCGTGTTCGCGCTGTGGGGCCTGCGCCTGTGCTGGATGGACTACCGCGACGCCGAGCTGATGACCTCGTTCATCCATGGGCCGCTGCTGGTGTTCCACGAGGCCGGGCATGTCCTGTTCCGGCTGTTCGGGGAGTGGGTGGCGGTGCTGGGCGGATCGCTGTTCCAGGTGCTGCTGCCGCTCATCCTGTCGGGCGCGCTGCTGTGGAAGAACCGCGACCCGTTCGGCGCATCGATCGGCCTGTGGCTGGCGGGCGTCTCGGTGATGGACGTCGCGCCCTACATGTACGACGCCTGGGAACCGCGGCTGACCCTGCTGGGCGGGGGCACGGGCAACGACAGCTTCCACGACTGGATCTACCTGTTCGACTCGGTGAACCAGCTGCACCATGCGCAGCGCATCGGCGCCATCGCCCATGCCGTGGGGGTCGCGATCGTGCTGCTGGCCGTCGCCTGGGGCGCCGGCGTCCTGCGGCTGCAGCGGCGCCGCCTCGCCGGAAACGTGCTGGTCGAGCGGTAGCGTGCCGTCCCGGCCTGCACGCCCGCGCGCGTCCCGCGGGGACGGCACGCCGGCCATTTCGTAGAATGCATCATTCCCGTCGAAGGCCCGCCGCGCGCGGGCCTTCGCGTCTCTGCAGCCCCATCGCCCCGATCCCCGTGAACATCGTCGTCCGAGAAGACCTCAAGAGCTACATCGAACCGCTGACCCCGGACGAGCACGACGCGCTCGAACGCAGCCTGCTGGCCGAAGGCTGTCGCGACGCGCTGGTGCTGTGGGGCGACGTGCTGGTCGACGGCCACAACCGCTACGGCCTGTGCCGCAAGCACGGCCTGCCGTTCAACACGGTGCAGAACCCGCGGTTCCAGTCCATCGAGGACGTGCACCTGTGGATGATCGACCAGCACCTGGGCCGCCGCAGCGTGTCCGACTACCAGCGCGGCGTGCTCGCGCTGCGCAAGAAGGAGATCGTGGCGGCGCGCGAGTCGGCCGCCAGGGCCGCGAAGAAGGACGCCCACCTGCGCGCCGAGGTGCTGGGCCAGGCCGAGCCCGACCCGATCGGCGGCGAGCCGGTGGCCGTGGCCGAGCCGCCGATCAAGTCGCGCGAGGAGGTGGCCAAGGCCGCGCGCCTGAGCCCGACGCAGGTGACGATGATCGAGAAGATCCAGAAGCAGGCCGCGCCCGAGCTGGTGGCCGCCCTGCGTGCCGGCACGATCTCGCTGAACGCCGCCGCGGCCGTCGCCAGCCTGCCGGTGGACGAGCAGGTGGCCGCCGCGTCGGCCGGCAGGGACGAGCTCAAGCAGGCCGCCAAGCGGGTGCGCGAGGCGACCAAGAAGCCGCGCGTGGAGGCCAGCCAGATGCCCAGCACCGAGGTGCAGGCGCTGCAGGATCGCGTCGCCGAGCTGACCGCGGAGAACGAGTACCTGCGCGGGCAGGTGGCGGAGCTGCAGGCGCAGCTGGCGGCCTGAAGCACGGCGCGGCCGGGTGGTCGTGCTGCGCGACCCGGCCGCCCGGACCGTGCGTGCGCTCGGAGCAACAGGGCTACGACGCGGGCGCGCGACGTGCTACCTTGGGGGCATGCGACAGCGCATTTCCCGTTTGCGGCGGTCGGCCTTGGCGGTCGGCGCAGCGCGTGGAAAGCTTGTCCAGTACGCTCGTCTTGAAATGCGCGAGGGAGGCCCGAAATGCGTGTCCGGGACGCAGCTTATCCCGCAATGCTCTTTCCCTTGTCAGGGCGACGATATGTCCCGTCGTGCCCGGACGTGCGCCAGTCTATAGAATCGATTCATGCCAGAGGAAACTCCTCCACCGCCGCCACCCGCCTTGCCCAAGCCGAGTCTTCCGGACTCGGGCCAGGGCGCGGTCGTGGCCGAACGCAAGGCTGCGCGAACCAAGCCGCCCCGCATGTACCAGGTGGTGCTGCTCAATGACGACTTCACGCCGATGGAGTTCGTCGTCATGGTGCTGCAGGAATATTTCAAGTTGGACCTCGAAACCTCCACGCAGATCATGCTGAAGATCCATCATGAGGGTCGTGGCGTGTGCGGACTGTTCACCAAGGACATCGCCGCCACGAAGGTCGAGCTGGTACTGGCCGCCGCCCGTCGGTACGGACACCCGCTTCAATGCATTATGGAGGCCGCATGATTGCGCAAGAACTGGAAGTCAGCCTGCACATGGCGTTTGTCGAGGCGCGTCAGCAGCGGCA
>JBJMWE010000087.1:0-16305 GCA_045810285.1 Vitreoscilla sp.
ACGCTGAAGAACTTCAACGTCCTCGACGGCCAGGGCCTGCTGATGCTGCGCAAGGGCGGCATCACGCCCATCGTCATCACCGGCCGCGACTCCGCGGCGGTGCGGCGGCGGGTGTCGGACCTCGGCCTCGCGCACGCGGCATTCGGGGCGTCGGACAAGGTCGGCGCTGCCAACGACATCCTGCAGCAGCTGGGCGTGGACTGGGGCGACGTCGCCGTCATCGGCGACGACTGGCCCGACCTGCCGCTGTTCGCCAACGCCGGCTTCGCGTGCGCGCCCGCGAACGCGCACGCGGAGGCGCGCGGCGCCGCCCAGTACGTCACGGAGCACGAAGGCGGCCGCGGCGCCGCGCGCGAGTTCTGCGACCTGCTGCTGATGGCCAATGGCCTGTATGCACCGCTGATGACCAAGCTCCTGGTGACGCTGGATTCGAAGTGACCTGCGGATGAAGGGCGAACTCCACATCCCCGACCTGCCCGAGGTGCCGGTCGCGCTCAGTCCGCTCAGCCCGCCGGTCGACGACCAGCAACGCCGAACGCGGCCCAGCTGGCCCGTGCGCATGCGCGAGAGCGTCGTCGGCTACCTGCCGCTGATGCTGATGGTGGGCCTGGCGCTGGGCACCTGGCTGGTGGCCAAGAACACGCCGGGGTTGCTGTCGTCGTCAGGTCCGGCGATCGTCAAGCACGAGCCCGACTACACGCTGGACCAGTTCAACCTGCAGCGCTTCGACCCCACGGGCGCGCTGAAGGTCGAGATCCAGGGCGAGCACATGCAGCACTTCCCGGACGACGACATCATGGAGGTCGAGCAGATCCGCGTGGTCACCACCGAGCCCGACGGCCGCCGCATGGTGGCCACGGCGCAGCACGGCCGCGCCCGCGGCGATTCGACCGAGGTGTGGCTCGACGGCCAGGCGCAGGTGGTGGCCGAATCCGTCGGCGAACTGCCCGTGCAGATGAACGGCGAACACCTGCACGCGCTGCCCAAGGTGCGCCGCGTCGATTCGAAGTACATGGTGGTCGTGCGCCAGGGCGACAGCGAGTTCAACGCCGACGGCCTGGAATACGACGATCTCACGCGCCTGCTGACCCTGCACGGCAACGTGCACGCGCTGATGCAGCCGACGCTGCGCAAGTCCATCGCGGCCCGGAGCGACACCAAGCGATGACGGCGCCGTTGCTGTTCATCACCGGCGCCTCCAGCGGCATCGGCCAGGCGATGGCCGTCGAATGGGCGCGCCGCGGCGGCCGGCTGGCGCTGGTGGCGCGGCGGCCCGACGAGATGCGCGCCTGGGTCGCGGCCCAGGGCTGGGGCGCCGATCGCGCCGAGGTCTATGCCGCCGACGCACGCGACGTGCCGGCGATGACCGCCGCGGGCCGCGACTGCATCGCGCGCCAGGGCCTGCCCGACGTCGTCATCGCCAGCGCCGGCATCAGCGTGGGCGTGGACATGGGCGACGCGTCGGATCTCGACGTGCTGCGTTCGGTGATCGAGACGAACAACCTCGGCATGGCCGCCACGTTCCAGCCGTTCATCAAGCCGATGTGCGCGCGCCGCGCCGGCCGCCTGGTGGGCATCGCCAGCGTGGCGGGCCTCCGCGGGCTGCCGGGACACGCCGCCTATTCGATGAGCAAGGCCGGCGTGATCAGTTTCTGCGAGAGCCTGCGCGTCGAATGCCGGGGCTTCGGGGTGCGCGTCGTGACGATCGCGCCCGGGTATATCGATACCCCGCTGACGCGCGGCAATTCATACTCGATGCCGTTCCTCATGCCCGCCGATAAATTCGCGCGCGCGGCACTCGATGCGATTGCCGCCGGCGTCGGATTCCGCGTGATTCCCTGGCAGATGGGCATGCTGGCGCGGGTCCTTCGAATACTGCCCGACTGGATATACGACCGCGCCGTGTCCGGCCGCGGCCGCAAGGCGCGCAAATCGCAGTGAGTGCCCGCTCAGCGCACGGGCGCTGAGTATGCCGTGCATCCGGGACGGCCGGAGCGGCCTGGCTCGAGCACGGATCGCCATCGGGTCTTGAATCGTCGATTGCCGACGCGCGATTGACGAAGGCGTGCCGGCGCACGCGGCGAAAGAAGCCGGCTCGACGGTCCAGGCCCGTCCCCGCTTGCCGCGGGAAGTGCACGATTCAAGACCTGACACGCTCTTCTCGATTCATGACGGGGCACTGACCGGGATATTGCCGCCCCATGAAAAAAGCCCTCGCGCCGCAAGGCGCCAGGGCTTCGTTCATTCAAACCGACAGATGCGTGTCAGTAACTGAAGTGCTGCTCAGTAGCCGCCGCGGCCACCGCCGCCGCCGCCGTAGCCGCCGCCACCGCCGGAGCGACCACCGCCGCCACCGCCACCGTAGCCGCCGCCGCCACCACCGCCGTAGCCGCCACCGCCGCCACCCGAGCGGCCACCGCCGCCGTAGGGGCTGCGCGGGGCGCCGCTGAAGCCGCCCGGACGCTCTTCGCGCGGGCGGGCTTCGTTGACGACCAGGGGACGGCCTTCCAGGGGCTGGCCGTTCATGCCGTTGATGGCGGCTTGCGCTTCCGCGTCCGAACCCATTTCCACGAAGCCGAAGCCCTTGGAACGGCCCGTTTCGCGATCCATCATGACCTTGGCGGACGTGACGGTGCCGAACTGGCCGAACGACTCTTGCAGCGACTCGTCGCGCACGCTATAGGCCAGGTTGCCTACGTAAAGTTTGTTTCCCACGGGGGAAGCCCTTTCAAAGAAAAAAAACCATGTGGAGCTTCAACCCAGCGTGATCCATCAAGCGAAGGCGGCGCAACCAGACACAGCATCATCGGGCGACAGTTGCGCGAAGCAGACTGCTGCCCTGGATTGATTATGAGCCTAACAAATCACGAAATGCAAAGCGCCGTCAAGGAAATTGTTGTTTTGTCGTTTCTGTTCGGTGAACCCCCCAACCTTCCAGGTGAAAGAAGCCGCGTTCCGCGCATTTGATGAGGGTTTCGCCGGACGGGTTTTCCCGAAATCGCGCACGCCGTCGAGCGTGAACAGCGGTAACTCGTGGCCCCGACGGACGTGGGCGCGGCGAGAATCGCGCCATGGATCTGCACCTGCTCAAACCGCTCGTGGCCTTGTTGGCCATCGTCAATCCGATCGGCGCGATCCCGTTCTTCCTGCACTTCACCCAGAACCTGAATCGCCCGCAGCGCCAGCGCACGGTGCGCGTCGCGTCGGTGGCGTCGTTCCTGGTGGTGGGGCTGAGCGCCGTCTGCGGCCTGCAGATCATCGAGTTCTTCGGCATCAGCATCGCCTCGTTCCAGGTGGGCGGCGGACTGCTGCTGCTGATCTCGTCGATGAACATGCTCAACGCGCAACAGGCCGAGAGCCGCGGCTCGGACGTGGGCGACGGCCAGGCCAAGGCCGATGCCGGCGACTCCATCGCCATCGTGCCGCTGACCATCCCGCTGCTCACCGGGCCGGCCACCATCTCCACCATGGTGATCTACGCCGACAAGACCCGCACGCTGCTCGAGCACGCCGTGCTGGTGGGCTACGGCGTGGTGATCGGCGCGGCCACGTTCGCGGCGTTCTCGGCCGCCGGCCGCATCGCGAAGATCCTGGGCCGCACCGGCATCAACGTGATGACCCGGCTGATGGGCCTGATCCTGGCGGCCATGGCCGTCGAACTGCTGTCCGACGGCCTGACCAAGCTGTTCCCGGCGCTGGCCAGCGTCGCGGCCCGTTGAGCGTGGGCGCGCACGGGCGTTCCCAAGCGCGACGACCGCGGTGCCCGGCACGGAGGACCGTGGAGTGACCGCACGCATCCTGCTGCTCGAGGACGATCCGGCCATCGCCGGCACCGTCGCCTTCGCCCTGCAGCGGGACGGCTTCGAAGTCGAGCACGTGCTGCTGCTGGGCGCGGCGCGCGCGGCTGCAGCGCTTGCCCTGCCGGCGCTGGCCATCCTCGACGTCGGCCTGCCCGACGGCAGCGGCCTGGATCTGTGCCGCGCCTGGCGCCAGTCGGGCGACGACGCCCTGCGTGCGCTGCCGGTGCTGATGCTGACCGCGCGGGCCGAGGAGTTCGACCGCGTCGTCGGCCTCGAGCTGGGCGCCGACGACTACCTGACCAAGCCGTTCAGCCCGCGCGAGCTGGTGGCGCGCGTGCGGGCGCTGCTGCGCCGTGCCGCGCTCGCCGTGCCGGCCGCTCCTGCGGCGGCGCCCGGGTTGTTCGAGCTCGACGCGGATGGCCAGCGCATCGCCTTCGCCGGCCAGTGGCTGGCGCTGACACGGCTCGAGTTCGGCCTGCTGCGCGCGCTGCTGCGTGCGCCCGGGCGCATCCGCTCGCGCGAGTCGTTGCTCGACGAGGTATGGGGCACCGAGGGCGACGCGACGGATCGCACCGTCGATACCCATGTGAAGACCCTGCGTGCCAAACTGCGCGCCGTCCGGCCCGAGCTCGAGCCCATCGCCACGCACCGCGGCATGGGCTACGCGCTCGACATCGCTCCCCGCTGATCCCTCGGCCCGTTCCGTCCCTTTCCATGCGTCTCGGCCTGCGACTGCTGTTCGCGTTCTTCGTCATCACCGGCCTGGCCGGCTTCTTCGCGTTGCAGGTCTTCCGCAGCGAGGTGCGCCCGAGCGCGCGCGAGGTGCTGGAGGACGCGCTGGCCGACAGCGCCAACCTGCTGGCCGAGCAGGCCGCGCACGACCTGCGCGCGATGCCCGCCGGCGGCAACCTGCAGGATTCGCCGCTGGCGCGCGACGTGGCGGCCTATCGCGCGCGCCGGATCGACGCGCAGATCTGGGGCCTGCACAAGCGCACGCTGGACTTGCGCGTCGTCGTGACCGACGCCAACGGCCGCGTCGTGCTCGACTCGGGCTTCGGCGCCGGCCCCAAGGCGGCAGCGCAAGCCGCGAGTTCCGCGCTCGGCGAGGACTATTCGCGCTGGCGCGACATCTACCTGACGCTGCGCGGCCAGTACGGCGCGCGCGCCACCCGCATCGTGCCGGACGACGACGCGACCTCGGTCATGTACGTGGCCGCGCCGGTGCGCGACGGCGACCGCATCATCGGCGTCGTCACTGTGGGCAAGCCGCTGGCCACCGTCCAGCAGTTCATCGACCGCGCCCAGCGCCGCATCTTCGTTGCCGGATTCTGGCTGCTGGGGCTGTCCGCGGCCGTCGGCGTGCTCGTGACGTTCTGGATGGTGCGCGCGGTGCGCGAGCTCAAGTCGTATGCGACGCAGGTGCACGCCGGCGACCGCGTGCCGGTGCCGCGGCTGCCCGGCGAGCTCGGCGACCTCGCCGTGGCCGTCGACGAGATGCGCGAGCGGCTGGAAGACCGCGAGCGCCTGGAGCACACGGTGCGCGCGCTGACGCACGAATTGAAGAGCCCGCTCACCGCCATCCAGGGGGCAGCGGAACTGCTGGGCGACGAGCTGCCCGCGGAAGATCGCGAACGCTTCGCGCAGCAGATCCAGGACCAGACGCTGCGGTTGCGCGACATCGTCGATCGCATGCTGGAGCTGTCGCGCCTGGAGGGCCAGCGCGCGATCGCCAATCCGAAGCCCGTCGCGCTGCTGGCGCTGATCGACGAAGTCGCCTCCGCGCACGTGCCGCTCGCCATCCAGCGCGGCGTGGGCCTGGTGTGGGAGGCGCGCACCGACGTGACGCTCGCGGGCGAGCCGGAGTCGCTCAAGCTGCTGTTCTCCAACCTGTGGTCCAACGCGCTCGACTTCGCGCCCGAGGGCTCGGCCATCACCGTGTCGCTGCGCCGTGTCGGGCCCGATGCGGTGTTCACCTTGCGCGACGCCGGGCCGGGCGTGTCGGACTTCGCGTTGCCGCAGCTGGGCACGCGCTTCTTCTCGCTGCCGCGTCCGCGCGACGGCCGCCGCGGCAGCGGCCTGGGCCTGGCCATCGTGCGCCAGGCGGCGGCGCTGCATGGCGGCAGCGTCGCGTTCGAGCAGGCGTCACCGGGGCTGCTCGTGACGCTGCGCCTGCCGATCTGAGCGGCGCGGCTTCACGCTCGCCTCACAAACCTCATTGCGCCCTCACGCGGCGGCGGCATCGTCGCGGCATCGCGCCGGCGTCCCGGCGCATCCGAGGAGAACGAGGATGAGGTTTCCGTTGCTGGCCAAGGTGGGCGCGCTGGCCATCGTCGGCCTGATGCTGTTGCTGGTGCTCACGCGCATCGAGGGGCTGGTCTGGGAGCGCAAGGCGCGCGGCGAGGAGGCGGTGCGCGGCGTGGAGCGCTCGCACGCGGCGGCGCAGTCGGTGCTGGGGCCCGTGCTCCAGCGCTCCTGCACCGAGGAGTTCGACGAGGTCACCGGCAGCGGCAACGAGCGCGTCGTCGTCAAGGGCGCCAAGCGCGAATTCACGCTCACCCAGGTGCCCGGCCGGCTCGTGGTGGACGGCCGCACCCAGGCCGACCCGCTGCGGCGCGGCCTGTTCAAGATCAACGCGTGGACCGGGCACTTCACCGCGAACGCGGACTTCCCGGCCGTTGCGGCGCTGCAGCCCCACCCGCAGCATGCCGAAGGACGCGTGCGCTGCAGCGCGCCCGTCGTGATGGTGGCGCTGAGCGACGTGCGTGGCGTGCGCGCCGCCACGGTCGCCGCCGACGGCAGGCCGCTGCCCGTCACCCCGGGTACCGGCGCCGCGACCTATGCCAGCGGCCTGCACGCGCAGCTGCCCGACGCCCGCGTCGACGGCGAGGCCGCCGCGCAGGCGCTGGCGGTGCACGTGGAACTCGACCTCGTCGGCACCAGCCAGCTCGCCTGGGTGCCCGCCGCCGACAGCCTGCGCTGGACGCTGCATTCGGACTGGCCGCACCCGTCCTTCGGAGGCCAGTTCGCGCCCGAGCAGCGCGAGGTGCGCCCCGACGGCTTCAGCGCCTCCTGGAACCTGTCTGCGCTGGCCACGACCGCGCCCGCGGACGTGGGCCGCGCGCTCGCGCTGTGCGCGCCGGGGCCGGTGGTCGCCGCGGAGCCGGCCGACGACGGCAGCGCCAAGTCCGACAAGTGCCTCGACCTCATGAGCGTGGCCTTCATCGACCCCGTCAACCCGTACGTGCTGAGCGACCGCGCGGTGAAGTACGACCTGCTGTTCATCGCGCTGACCTTCATCGCCGTCGGCCTGATCGAGGTGCTGTCCGGTCGCCGCGTGCACCCGGTGCAGTACCTGCTGGTGGGCCTGGCGCTGTCGCTGTTCTTCCTGCTGCTGCTGTCGCTGTCGGAGCACCTGCCGTTCGAGCAGGCCTATGCCGCGGCGTCCGGCGCATGTGCGGTGCTGCTGGGCACCTACGCCGCCTCGATGCTGGGACGCCGCGTCGCAGGCGCGTTGTTCGGCCTGGGCATCGCGTTGCTCTACGGCCTGCTGTACGTGCTGCTGCAGATGGAGCAGAACGCGCTGGTGATCGGCTCGGTGATGCTGTTCGCGGCGCTCGCCACGGTGATGATGCTCACGCGCCGCATCGACTGGTACGCCTTGTTCGGGCGGCTGCGCACCAACGGCGAGCCGCTGAAGACGGTGCGCGCCGACGGGAGCGCGGCATGAACGCGCACGAGGGGGCGCTGGCCGACCGCGACTGGTGGGCGGCGCACGTGCTGATCGCCATCTTCGGCGTGCTCGTCGCCGCGATCCTGGTAGCGGTGCCGGGCTGGTCGGCGCCGCTGCATGCGTGGGTCGCGCTCGCGGCGTTGGTCACCGGCGTGCTGGCCTGCGACGCGTGCGTCCGCGCCGTCCGATGTGCCGCGCGCCGCCAGTGGCACGCGGCGCTGCTGGGCCTCGCGCTGGCCGCCGGCCTGGGCACCTGCGGCGCGGGCCTGATGCTGTTCGGACACTGGAGCCGCGCCGCTGTCGCCGACCCGTTCGCCGAGGCGCCGCCCGTCGTCGGTCGGGGGACGCGATGATTGCGGCGCTCGCGACGCGCCGCGGCGCCTGGCGCGTTCGCTTCGGCCTGGCGGGCGCGCTGGTGCTCGCGTGCGCGATGGCCGGCGTCGCCGGGCGGTGCGACGACATGCCCGGCACGCCCGTCGTCGCCCTGGCGTTGTTGGTCGTCGTGCAGGGCATCACGGCGCTCGGCTCGTTCGCGGCGGGCGCGATCGCGGCCGCGAGAAGCGACTGGCGGCGCGTGCGCTCCGAGGCGGGCATCGGGCTGGCCATGCTGCGGGCGATACCGGTGGCCGCCCTCGCCCTGTTCTCGCTGTCCCCGACGTGCGCATGCTGACGCCGCGCCGCGCCCATCGCGAATCGTGGCTGGACACCTGGTTCACCATGTGGACCGCCGAGCACGGCAGGGACACGCCGTCGTCGCTAAGATCCCGGGCCATGCACCTCGGCGATCCGTTCGACTTCATCGTGATCGGCGCCGGCACGGCCGGTTGCCTCCTGGCCAACCGGCTGTCGGCGGATCCGCGCCATCGCGTGCTGCTGGTCGAGGCCGGCGGCCGCGACAACCATCCGTGGATCCACATCCCGGTGGGCTACCTGTATTGCATCGGCAACCCGCGCACGGACTGGCTGTACAAGACCGAGCCCGACCCGGGCCTCAACGGCCGCGTGCTGCGCTATCCGCGCGGCAAGGTGCTGGGCGGCTCGTCCAGCATCAACGGCATGATCTACATGCGCGGCCAGGCGCGCGACTACGATGGCTGGGCGCGACGCACCGGCGACCCCGAGTGGGCCTGGGCGAAGTGCCTGCCCTACTTCCTGCGCCACGAGGACCACTGGCGCGGCGACGCGCCGCCGCTGCACGCAGGCCCCGGCCACGACGCGAGCGGACGACGCAGCGGCGGCGAATGGCGCGTGGAGAAGCAGCGGCTGTCCTGGCCCATCCTCGACGCCTTCGCGCAAGCCGCGGTGCAGGCCGGCATCCCCGCGGTCGACGACTTCAACGGCGGCGACAACGAAGGCGTCGGCTACTTCGAGGTCAACCAGCGCCGCGGCGTGCGCTGGAACGCGGCCAAGGCGTTCCTGCGCCCTGCGTTGCGGCGCGCCAACCTGCAGGTGCTGACGGGCGCGCATGTCAGCCGCCTGCTGCTGGAGGACGCGCCGGCCGGATCGACCGCCCGGCTCGTCGCGCGCGGCGTCGAACTGCGGCTCGGCGACGACGCACCCGTGCAGGTGCGCTGCCGCGGCGAGGTGCTGCTGTCGGCCGGTGCGGTGGGCTCGCCGCAGATCCTGCAGCTCTCGGGCATCGGCGACGGTGCGCGGCTCAAGGCCGCCGGCGTCGCGCCGTGCCACGAGTTGCCGGGTGTCGGCGGCAACCTGCAGGACCACCTGCAGGTGCGCGCCGTGTTCGCGGTGGACGGCACGCGCACGCTCAACACGCTGTCGGCCACGCTCCTGGGCAAGGCGCGCATCGCCGCCGAATATGCGTTGGCGCGCAGCGGTCCGATGAGCATGGCGCCGTCGCAGCTGGGCGCGTTCACGCGCTCCGATCCGGCCCGCCGCTGGCCCAACGTGCAGTACCACGTGCAGCCGCTGTCGCTGGACGCCTTCGGCGAGCCGCTGCACGCGTTCGAGGCGTTCACCGCCAGCGTCTGCAACCTGAACCCGGAATCGCGCGGCGAGGTGCATATCCGCTGCGCCGACCCGGCGCAGGCGCCGCTGATCGCGCCGCGCTACCTGGCCACGGAGGGCGACCGCCGCGTCGCCGCCGATTCGCTGCGCCTCACGCGCCGCATCGCGTCGCAGCCGGCGCTGGCCCCGTTCCACCCGCGCGAGGTCAAGCCCGGCACGCAGTACGAGACGGACGACGAGCTCGCCCGCCTGGCCGGCGACATCGGCACCACCATCTTCCACCCCGTGGGCACCTGCCGCATGGGCCGCGACGACGAGCCCGACGCCGTGCTGGACTCGCGCCTGCGCGTGCGCGGGGTGGCGGGCCTGCGCGTGGTCGACGCCAGCGTCATGCCGGACATCACCAGCGGCAATACGAACTCCCCCACGCTGATGATCGCGGAGCGCGCCGCGGAATGGAGCCTGGCGGCGGTCTCCCCGAGATGAGGCACCGAACGGAATTACTTCACGGACTGAATGCCCGATGAATGTCGCCTGAACAGTGTTGGTGCACGGTGACAGCGGGAAAGCCCCGATGTGCAGCGCAACAACGCGCTCCTACAGTGCATATACTTTCTTGTCATATGCACCCACAAGGTGCGCATGACTCTGAAGGGGGTACGAGGAGACATAACGCCGGCTCGAACGCTTATCGGGCCAGGCAGGCGGCGCCGCGTGGTGACTGCCAGACCAGAACAGACGAAGGGCGCTGCCTACCGGCCGCGCCCTTTTGTCCTTTTCGGCCGCCGAATCGTGTGCGATGCCGCAGCGCGCCCGTCGGTCGGCGGCGCTCGTCGACAATGCGGGCATGATCGATCTCGTCGTCGTGGCGGCCGCGTCCGGCCTCGCGGGGTTCGTGGATGCGGTGGTGGGCGGCGGCGGTCTCGTGCTGGTGCCAGCGCTCTTCGCCACCTACCCGAACGCCATTCCCGCCACGCTGTTCGGCACCAACAAGGGCGGTGCCATCTGGGGCACCGCCTGGGCCGCGGTGCAGTTCGCGCGCCGCGTGACGCTCGCCCGGCTGACGATGGCCTGGGGCATGGCCGGCGCGCTGGCGGGCAGCTTCGTCGGCGCCTGGGGGGTGACGCTGGTCAGCGCCAAGCCACTGAAGCAGGCGCTGCCCTTCGTGCTGCTGGCGATCCTGCTGTACACGCTGGCCAAGAAGGAACTGGGGCGCCATCACGTGCCGCGGCTGGCGGGCGGCATGGAGGCGCGCGCCGCCGGCCTGATCGGCCTGGCCATCGGGTTCTACGACGGCTTCTTCGGCCCGGGCACCGGCAGCTTCTTCGTGTTCCTGTTCGTGCGCGTCCTGGGCTACGACTTCCTGCATGCGTCGGCCGCGGCCAAGATGCTCAATACCGCCACGAACCTCGCCGCCCTGGTGCTGTTCACGTGGACGGGCCACGTCTGGTGGCAGGTGGCCGCGGTGCTGGCCGTGGCCAACGTGGCGGGCAGCCTGCTGGGCACCGGCCTGGCGCTGTCCAGGGGCGCCGGCTTCGTGCGCATCGTGTTCATCGTCGTCGTCTCGGCGCTGATCCTGAAGACGGGTTACGACGGGTTCATGCGCCACTGAGCGCCCCGCGCCGGGCCTGGCCACGCAGGCCGACGTGGTGCCGGACAAGACCGGGCGCCGACGAAGGGGACGGCGCACCACGAAAAAACGGCCCGCGATGCGGGCCGTTCTCGCTGGTGCCGCGCGGCGATCAGCCTTGCGCGGCGACCGCCTTCATGGTGTTGCCTTCCACGTTGACGTGCTGGCCGACGGTGGGCACGGTGGCCTGGCGCACGGTGCGCACGCTGCCGTCTTCCATGCGCACGTGCACGTCATAGGCGGTGGACGTGCGCTCGTGCGTCTCGATGGCGTTGCCCAGCAGGCCGCCGCCGACCGCGCCGATGGCGCCGCCGAGGGTGTGGTTGCCGCGGCCGGCGATCTTGCTGCCGATCAGCGCGCCGCCCAGGCCGCCCGCGACGGCGCCGACGCCGTTGTTCTTGCCCTGCACCTGCACGGCGGCGTAGCTCTCGACCACGCCGCAGGTGGTGCACACCGGCGCGGCGGCGACCTGCTGTTGCGCGGCCGGCGCGTTGTCGCGGGCGGCGTCGTGATGCGTCGGGGCGGCGTGGTGTACCGGCTTGGCCGACTCGTTGGCGGGCGCCTTCGCGTCGGACCGGGCGCCGGACGGCTGTTCGGCGGCGGGAGCGCCGGACGTGGTCGTGGTGGTGGTGGCGACCAGCGGCGCGACGTTGGTGTCGGCGGCGGTGTCGTTGCCGTTGCCCTTGACGACCAGCGTGGTGGCGAGCGCGATGATGGTCAGGCCCATCAGGCCGCCGCCGATCCAGACGGCGCGGGGCAGGCCGGCGGCGCCGGACGAGTTCGGGGTGGTGGTGCTGTTCATGTCGATTTTCCTCTTGCGGGCCCTTTGGATGTCGGGCTTACACGGATTAAACGTTGAGCACGGGCCCGCGGATGTCAGCCAAAGTGCCGAGTTGCTTCAGAACGTGAGCGCGGACCGCCGCAACCGGCGGCCGCCGACTCGGCCGTGGCCGCTTGTCCTACGCGACAGCAGGTCACCCGCGCTCGGGTACCCTTCGCGCCATGTTCAAGGATGTCTCGTTCTCGGCCGTCGTCGCCGGCTTCATCGCGGTGCTGGTCGGGATCACGAGCTCGATCGCGATCGTGTTCCAGGCGGCGCAGGCGCTGGGCGCCACGCCCGGGCAGACCACGTCGTGGATCTGGGCGCTGGGCGTGGGCATGGCGGTGACCAGCATCGGGCTGTCGCTCTGGTACCGCCAGCCGGTGCTCACCGCGTGGTCGACGCCGGGCGCCGCGCTGCTGGCGGCCACGCACGGCGTGTCGCTGGCGAGCGCAACGGGTGGTTTCATCATTTCCGCGCTGCTGATCACGCTCGCAGGCGCCTCCGGCCTGTTCGAGCGGCTCATGGGCCGCGTGCCGATCGCGATCGCCGCCGCGCTGCTGGCCGGCGTGCTGACGCGCTTCGGCCTGGACGCGGCGCTCGCCACGCATGGCGACGCCTGGCTGGTGGGCGTGATGGCGCTCGCGTTCGTGCTCGGCCGCCGCTTCTGGCCGCGCTACGCCGTGCCGGGCGTGCTCGCGGCCGGCATCGCGGTGGCGGCGGCCGGCGGACGCATCTCGCTGGCCGGCGTGCAATGGGGCTGGGCGCGGCCCGAGTTCGTCCTGCCCGAGTTCAGCCTGCAGGCCGCGATCGGCCTCGGGTTGCCGCTGTTCATCGTGACGATGGCCTCGCAGAACCTGCCCGGCGTGGCGGCGCAGCGGGCGGCCGGGGTCACGGTGCCGGTGTCGCCGGTCATCACGGGCACCGGCGTGGCGACGCTGCTGCTGGCGCCGTTCGGCTCGTTCGGCCTGAACCTGGCGGCGATCACGGCGGCGATCTGCATGGGGCCCGAGGCGCATCCCGACCCGAGGCGGCGCTACGTGGCGCCTGTCGCCGCGGGCGCGTTCTACCTGCTCGTGGGGCTGGGCGGCGGCGCCGTCGTCGGCCTGCTGGCCGCGTTCCCGCACGCGCTGGTGGTGGCCGTGGCCGGGCTCGCGCTGCTGGGCACGATCGCCGGCGCGCTGGCGGCGGCGCTGGCGGTCGAGAAGCATCGCGACGCGGCGGCGCTCACCTTCCTCGTGACGCTGTCGGGTGTGAGCCTGGCCGGCATCGGGGCGCCGTTCTGGGGCGTGGTGGCGGGCGCGGTCGCGCTCGGTGTGCAACACTTCCGGGCCCCGGCCAAATAGCCCCTGCCGCGCCGGCCTGGCCGGCCGCGCGCGATCATGGCGTGCCGTGCACGCGTCCCGCAGGCGGCGCCGTCCACGACGACCGACATCCTGCCGCCTCGCCTCCTCGCGCGAGGCGGTTCCCCTTTCCGACCAGGTGCCCCATGAAGTTGCTGTTCGTCGCCGATCCGCTCGCTACGTTCAAGATCTACAAGGACTCGACCTTCGCGATGATGCGCGAGGCCGCGCGCCGCGGCCACACCCTGTGGGCGACGCAGCCGGTCGACCTGAGCTGGCAGCGCGGCGGCCGCGTGATGGCGCGCGCCCTGCCGATCACGTTGACCGGCGCCTCCGGGCACGACGAGGCGCCCTGGTACACGACGCCGGGCCTCGAGACGGTGCTGGTGGCCGACTTCGACGCCGTGCTGATGCGCAAGGATCCGCCGTTCGACAGCGAGTTCTTCTACGCCACCCACCTGCTGAGCCAGGCCGAGCGCGAAGGCGCGCTGGTGCTGAATTCGCCGGCCGCGCTGCGCGAGCATCCCGAGAAGCTGGCGATCATGGAGTTCCCGCAGTTCATCGCCCCGACGCTGGTCACGCGGTCCGCGGCGGACGTGCGCGCGTTCCACCAGGAGCATCGCGACATCATCCTCAAGCCGCTGGACGGCATGGGCGGCGCGGGCATCTTCCGGGTGCGCGACGACGGCATGAACCTGGGCAGCATCGTCGAGACACTCAACGGCAACGGCGCGCAGACGATCATGGTGCAGCGCTACATCCCCGAGATCGTCGACGGCGACAAGCGCGTGCTGGTGATCGGCGGCAAGCCGGTGCCGCATACCCTGGCCCGCATCCCGCAAGGCGGCGAAGTGCGCGGCAACCTGGCCGCCGGCGGCCTGGGCGTGGCGCGCCCGATCACGGCGCGCGAGCGCGAGATCGCCGGCGTCATCGGCCCCAAGCTCGCCGGGCGCGGCCTGCTGCTGGTGGGCCTGGACGTCATCGGCGACACCCTCACCGAGATCAACGTCACCAGCCCCACGTGCTTCCAGGAGATCACCGAGCAATCGGGCTTCGACGTCGCCAAGATGTTCGTCGATGCGCTCGAAGGCGAGATCTCCGGCGAGCGCCTCCGTCCCACCACCGAAGGCCAAGACCCCTTCTGACAAGACCTGAATGGCCCTGCTCACTCTTTCCAATGCCCACCTCGCCTTCGGGCACGTCGCGCTGCTCGACGGCGCCGATTTCGCGCTCGAGACGGCGGAGCGCGTCGCCCTGATCGGCCGCAACGGCACGGGCAAGTCCAGCCTGCTCAAGATCCTGGCCGGCATCGACAAGCCCGACGACGGCCTGCTGCAGGTCGAACGCGGCCTGCGCCGCACCTACGTGCCGCAGGAGCCGCAGTTCGCGCCGGGCGTCAGCGTGTTCGACGCGGTCAGCGAGGGCGTGCGCGAAGCCAAGGAGACGCGCGAAAGGTTCGAGAACCACGACGGCGTCGACCACGACGAGATGGATCGCCTGCAGACGCGCCTGGAGTCGCTCGGCGGCTGGGACTGGGAGCGCCGCGTCGACGAGACGCTGCACCGGCTGGATCTCGATCCCCAGGTGCTGGTGGAAAAGCTCTCCGGCGGCGTGCGCAAGCGCGTGGCGCTCGCGCAGGCGCTCGTCGCCACGCCCGATGTGCTGCTGCTCGACGAGCCGACCAACCACCTGGACCTGGACGCCATCGACTGGCTGGCCGAGCTGCTGAAGAACTACCGCGGCTCGCTGATCCTGATCTCGCACGATCGCGCGTTCATCGACGCGACGGCCACCCGCATCGTCGAACTCGATCGCGGCGTGCTGCGCAGCTATCCCGGCAACTTCAGCGGGTACGAGGCGGCCAAGCAGCGCGAGCTCGAGTCCGAGGCGCTGGCCAACGCGCGCGCCGACAAGCTGCTGGCGCAGGAGGAGATCTGGATCCGCAAGGGCGTCGAGGCGCGCCGCACGCGCAGCGTCGCCCGCATCCAGCGGCTCGAGGTGCTGCGCACGCAGCGCCAGGCCCGGCGCGACCAGGTCGGCCAGGTGCGGCTCGAGGTGGCCACTGGCGGCCAGACCGGCAAGATCGTCGCTGCGCTCGAGGACGTGGGCATGCGCTACGGCGATCGCGTGCTGATCGACCGGCTGACCACCACCATCCTGCGCGGCGACAAGATCGGCCTGATCGGCCCCAACGGCTGCGGCAAGACGACGCTGCTCAAGCTGATCCTCGGCCAGCTGCAGCCCACCGCCGGCACGATCAAGCTGGGCACCAACCTGAACGTCGCCTACTTCGACCAGATGCGCGCCGGCCTGAAGCTGGACGCCACGCTGGCCGACACCATCAGCCCCGGCAGCGAGTGGATCGAGATCGGGTCCACGCGCAAGCACATCATGAGCTACCTGGGCGACTTCCTGTTCGCGCCGGAGCGCGCCAATGCCAAGGTGACGTCGCTGTCCGGCGGCGAGCGCAACCGGCTGCTGCTCGCCCGGCTGTTCGCGCTTCCCGCCAACGTGCTGGTGCTGGACGAACCGACCAACGACCTCGACATCGACACGCTGGAGCTGCTCGAGGAGCTGCTCGCCAACTACCCCGGCACGGTGTTCCTGGTGAGCCACGACCGCCGCTTCGTCGACAACGTCGTGACGAGCACGCTCGTGTGGGAGGGCGACGTGAAGATCGGCCTGTGGCGCGAATACGAGGGCGGCATCGAGGACTGGCAGGCGCAGCGCGCCCGCAGCCGCGCGGCGACGCCCGCCGCCGCTGCCGCCACCACGTCAGCGCCCGCCACGACCGCGCCCGCCCCGGCGAAGGCGAAGACCAAGCTGAGCTACAAGGAGCAGCGCGAGCTCGACGAGCTGCCCGCGCGCCTCGAAGCGCTCGAGGCGGAGCAGAAGACGCTCGGCGACCTGCTCGCCGGCAGCGAGCTGTACACGCAAGGCGCGGCACGCATCGCCGAAGTCCATGCGCGCTACGCGAAGCTCGAGGAAGACCTGATGAAGCTGCTCGAACGCTGGGA
>JBJMWE010000088.1:0-9401 GCA_045810285.1 Vitreoscilla sp.
CGTTCGACCGCCAGTGACTGCGGTCCTGGCCGGCGACGTCGATGCGGGCGTCGCCGGTCGCGTTGACCACGGCCCACGGGCGATGGCGCAGCAGCGCCTCGGCCACGTCCGTCGCGTCGGCGACGTCCACCTGCTCGCGCGACAACATCTCGTACGGCAGGCCGCGCATGTGGCACAGGCGCGCGAACGTGCGGCCAAGCGCGTTCGCGCCGAGGATCAGCAGCGGCGCGCCCTGCGCCGGCAACGCCGTCACCGGGCCGTGCGGCGGCACCTTCAGGCGCAGGTCGCGCTGCCACCAGCCAGGCGAGGCGAGCACCGGATGAAGTGCGCTGGCGTCCGCCCCGGCCGCCAGGTCGCGCGCGAGCGCGCCGAGGGCCGTGAACCGCGGCGGTTCGCTGCGCACGTCCCACAGGCCGGGCTCGTAGTGGCCGTCGTCGCGCGTGAGCAGGCTGGCCCAGTCGACGGTGCCGAACGCGGCCCAGGCCGTGACGGCGCGCACGTCGACGCCTTCGCGCCGCGCCTGCACCGCCGCGTCCCAGGCCTGCTTGAACCAGCGCATCTGCTCCTCGCGGGTGCAGCCCAGGTGCACTTCCGTGATGGCCAGCGGCAGGCCGTAACGTGCGTGCGCCTCGCGCAGCCTGCCGGCGAAGCCGTCGATCAGCGCGCCGTGCGCGCGCACCGTCTCGATGTCGACGTAGGTGTCGCGCCCGTTGCCGCCGTGCAGGTGCGGCGGGTGCAGTTCGAGGCGCTCGTCGAGAAAGCGCTCGCTGGTGATGTAGGCATCGATGCCGATGATCGACGGCGGGCAGGGCGCCTCGACCAGGCGATCGAGTTCGGCCGCGCCGGCGCCGCAGCCGCACAGCCACTCGCGCAACGGATGCCCGCGATCGACGCGCCCGGCCAGGAGGTCGAACGTGAGCCAGCGGCGTTCGTTGTCGAACGCGGCCTGGTCGGCCAGGCCGGGGGTGCAGCGCGTGAAGCCGAGGTCGTCGTTCTGCACGAGGCCCGCGTCGGGAATGACCTCGCGGATGGCGCGCATCGCCAGCACGGTGGCGTTCACCTGGTTCAGGAGCGCGCGCACGAAGCTGCGATCGTCGGCCGCATGCGGATGCCACTGGCCGTACAGCGCCGAGAATCGTGCCGTGGTCAGCGGCTCGTTGATCGGCGTCCACAGCCGCTCGTCGGGGTAGCGCTCGGCGACGCGGCGCGCATAGTCGGCGAACAGCGCGGGGAAGCGCGGCTCGAGCAGGTTCGTGTGCGCCGGACCGCTGCCATGGTGCAGCAGGCCCAGGATGGCGCCCGTCCCGTGCCCGCGCAGGCGCGCCAGCGCCCGGTCCGCCCAGTCGAAGTCGAGGCGGCCGGATTCGCGCGCGACCTGCTCCCACAGCACCGGCAGCCGCACGCGCTGCGCGCCGAGCGACGCGAGGCGGTCCATGTCGTCGGACCGCCGGCGAACGCCGGTGAGCTCGGCCTGGTCGCGCCAGCGGTCGCCCACGCGGTTGATGGTGCACTCCGCGCCGACCCACAGCTCGAGCGCGGGGCCTGCGTCGCCGGCGGTCACTTCGCAGGGGCCAGCTCGGGCGCGGCGGTGAGGGCGAGCGTGGCCGCCTCGAGCCGCTGCGCATGGCGTGCCGCGAGCTTCCTGAACAGCGTCAGCGACTGCGCCACGACCTGGTCCATGTTGTAGTACTTGTACGTGGCCAGGCGGCCGACGAAGCTCACGTCCTGCAGCTTCTCCGCCTCGGCCTCGTACAGCCGGTACATCGCGGTGTTCTCGGCGCGCGGCACCGGGTAGTACGGGTCGCCGTCGGCGCGCGGGTATTCGTAGACGATGGACGTGGCGTGATGGCGCTGGCCGGTCAGGTGCTTGAACTCGCTGATGCGGGTGTACGCGAAGTCGTTCGGATAGTTCACGGTGCCCACTGGCTGGAACTGCGCCTGCTGCAGCGTCTCGTGGCGGAACTCCAGGCTGCGGTAGGGCAGCTTGCCGTGGCGCGAGTCGAAGAACGCGTCGATCGGTCCGGTGTAGACCATGTGCCGCCAGGGCACGACATCGGCGATCTCGCGGTAGTCGGTGTTGAGCATCACCTTGATGTTCGGATGCGCCAGCATGCGCTCGAACATGCGGGTGTAGCCGTGCAGCGGCATCGCCTGGTAGGTGTCGGTGAAGTAGCGGTCGTCGCGGTTGGTGCGCGTGGGAACCCGCGCGGTGACGCTCGCGTCCAGCTCGGACGGATCGAGCCCCCACTGCTTGCGCGTGTAGCCGCGGAAGAACTTGTTGTACAGCTCGCGGCCCACCTTGGACACCACCACGTCCTCGGACGTCCGGATCGCGGCGGGCTTCTCGGCCCGCGCTGCGAAGAAGTCGTCGAGCTCGAAGCAGGTGAGATTCAGGCCATAGAGGCGGTTGACGGTGTCGAGGTTGATCGGCATCGGCACGGACTGGCCGTCGACACTGGCGAACACCCGGTGCTGGTAGGGCCGCCACGACGTGAACTGCGAGAGGTAGTCGAACACGTCGGCTGAATTCGTGTGAAAGATGTGCGGACCGTATGGATGGATCAACAGGCCCTCGTCGTCGTACCGGTCGTAGGCGTTGCCGCCGACGTGGTGCCGCTTGTCGACGACGAGGACCCGCTGTCCCAGCTGCGAGGCAAGGCGCTCGGCGATCACGCTGCCCGCGAAGCCGGCGCCCACCACGAGGGTGTCGAAGCCTGCGCCGGCGCGCGCTGCGCGTTGAAGGTCGGGATCCTGGGGTTTCATGTAGGGCGTCTCCTGTGTGTCTGCTCGTCAAGCAACGCATGTTCCTAACGGTTACATCGAGCGGACAAGCGCGACGCGACGCCCGAATCGCGTGCACCGGGGCGCGACGGTCAGGCGCTCGCGGCGGGCCCGGGGCCCCAGAAGCCGCGCAGGCCGGCCGTGAGGAAGGCGATCGTCCGGCGGCGCTCCGGCGTCGGCGCGGTCACGCCCTCCAGCGGCGTGCCTTCGTCCGCGCGCACGATGGCGGCGTAGAGGGCGGCGCTCGCCAGGAACCACCCGGCCCTGCGCGCGTCCTCGTCAAGCGCGGGGCGCACGCGTTCGAACGCGTTCAGCACCAGCACCTGGGCGCAATCGAGGTCCCGCTTGCGCTGCGAGTCCACTTCGGACTCCGTCGACAGGCGCAGCATGAGCTGCAGGTAGAGGCGCCCCTGCGGCGTCGTGTAGAGGTCGAACTCGTAGTTGACCCAGCGCTCTACGAACTCTGCCAGGTCGATCGTGGACGCGGCGTCGACGGCCAGCTTCAGGCCCTCGAGTCGCTTGGCGCAGTTCTGATGCTGCTGCTGGAGCACCGCGTCGAGCAGCTGGCTCTTGCCGCCGAAGTGGTGGTCGAGCAGCGTCAGCGAGCAGCCGGCCTCGCGCGCGATGTCGCGCAGGCTGCTGCCGCGGTAGCCATGCGTGGCGAAGGCGCGCGCGGCCGATTCGAGGATGCGCTCGCGGCGCGAGGTGCTGCCGTCGCCGACCGTGGTCGCCGGGCTGGCCGGCCCGTCGGTGATGTGGAGGTCTGTCATGGCGTCTCTCAGTGGCGGGCCGAACCGGGCTCTGCCATCTTCCTGTGTTGTTCGGCCAGCATGCTGTCGGGCACGACACCGGACACGGCGGCCGAGACCTTGTTCTTCCAGCCCGCGACCACGTGGTCCTGGCCCTTCTTCATCGCGTTCCAGCCCTCCTGCGCGACTTCCGCGGGCGAGGCCTTCTCCTCCGACCCGACCCTGGTGTCGAGCATGTCGGCGCGCTCGAAGAAGTGCGTCTCGGTGGCGCCGGGCATCAGGCAGGTGACGGTGATGCCGGTGTCCTTGAGCTCGTTGCGCAGCGCGAACGAGAACGAGTCGATGAAGGCCTTCGTGCCGTTGTAGACGGCCTGGAACGAGCCGGGCATCAGGCCGGCGATGGAGCCGGTGATCAGGATGCGGCCGCGTCCGCGCTGGCGCATGCCGGTGCCCAGGCGATGCAGCACGTCGAGCGTGCCCGTGATGTTGGTGTCGACCACGTGCTTGGCCTCGTTGAAGGGCTTGTCGAGGAAGGCGTGGCCCAGCCCGTGGCCGGCGTTGGCCACCAGCACGTCGACGGGGCGCCCGCCGATCGCCAGCATCAGCTTGTCGACGCCGAAGGAGGTGGACAGGTCGGCCTCGACGGCGTCGACGTTGGCGCCGAGCGCGCGGAAGGCCGACGCGGCCTCGTCGAGCGGGCCCTGGTCGGCCGCGATCACGAGGTCGTGCCCTTCCTGGGCGGCGAGCCGTGCGAGTTCGCGGCCGATGCCGGAGGAGGCGCCGGTGACGACGGCGAGCGGACGATCAGGGTTCAGCGAGGCCATGGGATTCTCCTGGGAGTCAGTGTTGGGGGGTGAGGACGACCTTGCGGCAGTCCTGTTGCTTCTTCTCGAAGATCTCGTAGCCGTGCGCCGCCTGCTCCAGCGGCAAGGTGTGGCTGATGATGGCCTCGGGATGCAGGTCGCCCTTGGCGATGTGCTCCAGCAACCCGGGCATGTAGTTCTGCGCATGCGTCTGGCCGCCCTTGATCGACAGGCCCTTCTCGAACACGTCGCCGAACAGGAAGCCGTGGATCCAGCCGGCGTAGACCCCCGGCACGCTCACCGCGCCGCCGCGCCGCGTGGCCGCGATCGCCTGGCGGATGGAGGCGCCGCTGGAGCCCTCGACCTTGACTGCTGTCAGCGCCGACTCCACCACGCTGCCCTTGGCCTCGAAGCCGACCGCGTCGATCGACGCATCGACGCCGCGGCCCGCCATGCGGTCGATGATCTCGTTGGCGGCGTCGTCCACCTCGTCGAAGTTCAGCGGTTCGACGCCGTACGCGCTGCGCGCGAATTCGAGCCGGTACGGATGGTGGTCGACCATGAAGATGCGCTCGGCGCCGAGCAGGCGCGCGGACGCCGCGGCCATCAGGCCGACCGGCCCGGCGCCGAAGATCGCCACCGACGACCCCTTGCCGATCGCCGCGTTGATGGCGGCCATGTAGCCGGTGGGCAGGATGTCCGAGAGGAACAGCACCTGCTGGTCCTCGAGGCCGGAGTCGGGGATCACCAGCGGTCCGACATTGGCCTTGGGCACGCGGACGAACTCGGCCTGGCCGCCGGGGATGCCGCCATACAGGTGGCTGTATCCGAACAGCGCGGCGCCGGGCCGCGCGTCCTTCTTGTTGATGATGGCGCCGCGGCCGGGGTTGGTCGTTTCGCAGGCCGCGAACAGCTTCCTGTTGCAGAAGAAGCACTGGCCGCAGGAGATGGTGAAGGGGACGACGACGCGGTCGCCCTTCCTGACCCGGGTCACGGCGGGCCCGGTCTCCTCGACGATGCCCATGAATTCATGGCCGAGGATGTCGCCGCTCTCCATCATCGGGATCTTGCCGCGATAGATGTGCAGGTCGGAGCCGCAGATGGCGGTGGCGGTCACGCGCAGCAGGATGTCGTCGGGCTCGACGAGCCGCGGGTCGGGCACCGTCTCGACCCGGACGTCCTTTGATCCGTGGTAGGTGAGGGCTTTCATGGGGTCTCCGTCATGGGGAAGGCGAGGCGCATGGCGCACGGACCCGCAGTTCGGCAATGCCCGTTCCCCGTCCGTGGCCTGACGCCCGTTCCGGCACAGCGGTTGCTCGTCCATGCGATCCTTTCGAACGTCCGTCCTGCCATGCCCATCTCCCCCTCGCCGCGCCCCCGCCCCCAGCGCAAGGGCTTGACCGAGCGCGACCGCGGCCACGACACGGCGCTGGTGATCCTGGACATGATCAGCTGCTGGTCCTTCCCCGATGCGGACGCGCTGGCGCGCGCGGCGCTCGACGTGACGCCGGCCATCGCGCGGCTCAAGCGGCGCTGCGTGGCCGCGGGCGTGCCGGTGATCTACGCCAACGACAACAGCGGCCAGTGGCGCTCGGACTTCAAGTTCCTCGTCCGCTCGTCGCTGGAGTCGGACGGGCCGGGGGCCGACATCACGCGCCGGCTGGAGCCCAGCCCCGACGACTTCTTCGTGCTCAAGCCCAAGCATTCCGCATTCTTTGCGACGCCGCTGGAGATCCTGCTCGACCACCTGCGGACCCGGCGCCTGCTGATCGTCGGCGTCGCCGCCGACCAGTGCGTGCTCAATACGGCGGCCGACGCGCGCATGCGCGACTTCGAGGTCGTCGTTCCCGCCGACTGCATCGCCGCCCAGAGTCCCGCGCGCAACCGCCGCGCGGTCGACCAGCTGCGCGACGCGCTGGAGCTCAAGGTGCCGGCAGCGAGCGGCCTGCGCCTCGCGCGCGCGCCGCGTGCCCGGGCGTGACGCGCTCGGGTCCTCAGGCTTGCGCGGCGCGCCGGCCGGCCTCGACCAGCTTGCGCGCGGCCGCCTTTCCCGCTCTCCCGATCGGCTCGAAGCGCACGCCCTTCTGGTCGTTGTAGAAGACGAAGAAGCGCTCGATCTCGGCCAGCATGCCGTCGCCCAGGTCGGCGAGCGCACGTGCGTCGCCGTGGCGATGGGACTTGTCCGCCACCGCGATCAGGCGGTCGTTGCGCGTGCCGCGGCCGCGGGCGTCGGCCTTGCTGCGCTGCCGGGCCTCGATGACGCCCGCCAGGCGGCAGGGCACGACGACACCGGGAAAGACGGGTTCGTCCATCAGCACGAGCACGTCCAGCGGGTCGCCGTCCTCGCCGCGCGTGCCGGGCACGAAGCCGAAGTCGAACGGAAACGCGACGCCCAGCGGCAGCACGTTGTGCAGCGTGAAGACGCCGCGCTGCGGATCGAACTTGAGCTTGTTCGCGCTGCCGCGCGGCGCCTCGATGACGGCCTGCAGCCGGCCGCGCTCGTCCCAGGGGTCGAGCGCGGCGATGCCGCTGGCGTCGGAGGCGGGCACGGCGTTGCGCGTCAGCGGGTCCGGAGGTGCTCGCGGACACGGTCCGCGCTGCTGCCGACGGCCTTCACGGCCGCGGCGAGGCGCTCCTTGTCGACGCCGAAGGCCTGCGTCCAATAGCGCACTTCGTGCTCTTCCGAAAGGTTGACGCGGGCCCGGTCCTGCGGGCCGCGGTTCTTCATGTCGTCGGACATGGTGTCTCCAGGGATTTTCGATGACCCCGTCCAGCAAGCGCAGTGCCGGCCTGCGTCGATGGCTGGCTCAGCGGTCGCGCGAGGACATCAGGCTGTGGAGGGCCAGTCCCACCAGCACCGCGCCGCCGATCGCGGCGAACGGGTGCTGGCGCACCGCCTCGCGCGCCGACTCCATCCACTCGTCGCGCGTGTCGCCGATGTTCGAGACCCCGCCCTGCAGGCCGTCGATCGTCGACGAGAGGCGGCTGGAGACGCCGTCCACCGCTTCATGCGCGCGCTGCGTGACGCGCTCGAGCAGGCTGTGCGCAGCCGGCGCGGCGGCGGCCGCGCCCGGGTCGTGGCTGCGCGCCTCGGCGGCCGCCGCATTGGCCGTGGCGGTGGTCGCCTGGCCACCGACGGGAAACGGCGTCGGTGCGCCGGAGGTGGCCTCGTTGGTGGTGTACGGCGTGGTTGCGGTGGTCTGTTCCATGATGCCTCGGGTGGGGTGGACAAGGGTTGGGACGTCGGCGGCGGACTCGAGGTCGGGCCGCCCTGGCGGCGCACCGGCAAGGGCCGCGCCCGATCGCGGCGTGGCCTGCCGGGCAGCATCGCCGCAGCGCCGGCCCGCGGCGTCACGGGGGCGGGCGCCGGGGCGGTCGCAGGCGGCACTTTCCTTGCCACGGCCGCAGGACCCCCATGGAACGGAGACGCGACCATGTTCTCGAGATGGGCCATGCTGTGCCTGGCCGTGGCGATCGTCTTCAGCGTGTTCGGCCTGATGGATCTGTCCGCGGGCGTGGGCACGGCGATGCGAACGATCGTCCTGTTGCTGCTCGGCCTGGGCCTCGCGCTGCTGGGCCTCGAGGGCGCCTGGCGCAGGCGCTGACCGACCGCCGTTCGCGCGATGAAGATCGCCACGTTCAACGTCAACGGCGTCAAGGGCCGCATGCCGCGCCTGCTCGAATGGCTGGACGATGCACGGCCGGACGTCGCCTGCCTGCAGGAGATCAAGACCGGCGACGCCACCTTTCCCGCCGAGCCGATCCGCGCGGCGGGCTACGAACCGGTGTGGCATGGCATGCCCCGCCACCACGGCGTGGCCATCCTCGCGCGCGGGCGCGCGCCGCGCGAGCGCCGCCGCGGCCTGCCGGGCGACGACGCCGACGGACAGGCGCGCTACCTCGAGGCCGACGTCGGCGGGTTGCGCGTCGCATCGGTCTACCTGCCCAACGGCAACCCGGTGCCCAGCCCCAACTTCGACTACAAGCTCGCGTGGATGGAGCGCTTCGTGGCGCACGCGCAAGCGCTTCTGGCAGAAGCAGGCGAGGTCGTGCTGGCCGGCGACTTCAACGTCGTGCCCACCGACGCCGACATCTACAACGCGGGCTCGTGGCGCTTCGACGCGGTGCTGCAGCCGCCCACGCGCGCGATCTGGGCGCGGCTGATGGCGCAGGGCTGGGTCGACGCCGCCCGGCACCTGCACCCGAGGCAACGCGACCTCTACACCTTCTGGGTCAACGAGGCGGCGTATCACCGCAATGCAGGCTTCCGCATGGATTTCCTGCTGCTGAGCCCGGCGCTGCTGCCCCGGTTGCGCCGCTCCGGCGTCGATGCCGCCCACCGGGTCCGCGACAAGCCCAGCGACCACGCGCCCACGTGGATCGACCTCGACGAGGGCACGGTGCGATGACGTCGTCGGGCAGCCCGGTCACGCTGGAAGTCGGCGACCGCGCGGTGGTCGTCACGCATCCGGACAAGCTGCTGATCCCGACGGCCCGGGTACGCAAGATCGACCTCGTCCAGTACTACGTCGCGCTGGCGGCGGCTGCCCTGCGCGGCGCCGGCGGACGGCCCTGCGTGCTCGTGCGGCATCCGGACGGGCTCGGCGCGCCGTTCTTCTTCCAGAAGCGCGCGCCCGACCCGCGGCCCGCCTGGGTGGAGGTGGCCCGGCTGCGCTACCCGTCGGGCCGCACGGCGCAGGAGGTGGTGCCGCGCCACGCGGCCGACCTCGCCTGGCTGGCCCAGCTCGCCTGCCTCGAACTGCATCCGCACGCGGTGCGGGCGGACGACCTCGACCATCCTGACGAACTGCGCATCGACCTGGATCCGGTGCCCGGCATCGAGTGGCCGCAGATCGTGCAGGTGGCCGGCGTCGCGCGGGCCGTGCTGTCGGATGCCGGCCTCGTCGGCTGGCCCAAGACCTCCGGCTCGCGCGGCATCCATGTGCTGGTGCGCATCGAGCGCCGCTGGACCTACGAGCAGGTCCGGAGCGCGGCGCTGGCGCTCGCGCGCGCGATGGAGCGGCGCGCGCCGGACCTGGCCACCAGCGCCTGGCACAAGGAGCAGCGC
>JBJMWE010000089.1:0-12228 GCA_045810285.1 Vitreoscilla sp.
CGCTGGGCGTCAACTATCCGGCCGGTCCGTTCACCTGGCTCGCGACCTGGGGCGCACCCGCGACCACGCGCCTGCTGGACGCACTGGACGCCTTCTATCGCGGCGAGCGCTACCGCGTCAGCCCGCGACTGCGCCGGGCGACCTGGGCTGCGATCCCGTCGACGGCAGCGACGGCTCCGAGAGCGGCACGCTGACGTCGCAGCGCACGCCTTCGGGCGTGTTCTGCTGCCATGCGATCGTGCCGCCCAGCATGCGCACGCGCTTGCGGATGCCGCCCAGCCCGAGCCCGGTCGACCAGTCCTTGGGCGTGCCGCCGACGCCGTTGTCGGTGACGGTCAGCGTCAGCAGGCCGTTCTTCAGGTCGGCGTGGATGGTGGCATGCGTGGCCTTGGCGTGGGCGATGATGTTGCTGACCAGCTCGCGCAGGATGCGCGTCAGGCCCGACCACTGCACCACGTTCAGCTGGATCTCGGTGTCCTGCGTGAACGACCACTCGAGCGTGCAGCCGGTGGGCGCGAGGCGTTGGGCGATGTCGGCCTTCCACTCGGCGGACGCGTGCGACAGGAAGTGCGTGGTGGCGGCCAGGCCGCGCGTCAGCGTCTTCAGGTCCTGCAGCGTGTGGCGGACGTAGTCCTCCATCTCGGTGTTGGGCGCCTTGTACATCAGCGTCAGCAGGCGCGCGCCGATGTCGTCGTGCAGGTCCTGCGCGATGCGCCCGCGCTCCTCGCTGCGGCCCTGCTCGATGGCGCGGTCGTGCGCCACGGCGCGGCGCAGCTGTTCGACGATGCGGTCGGCCAGGCGCGCGTCCTCGGCCGTGAACAGGCGCTTGCCGCGCTCGGCAAAGCGCAGCACGATCAGGCGCGGCTCGGGCGCGTCGCCGTCGTCGAGCTGCGAGGCGCCATCGGGCAGCGGTTCCACGGCCAGGGGCACCAGCAGGCCGGCACCGCCCTCGTACCAGCGCGTGGTGCGGGTGAAGCCAGGCTCGTGGCGCGCCACCAGCGGCTGGAACACGGCGTGGAACAGCTCCAGCTGCCAGTCGGCCGCGCGCTGGGGTTGCTCCTCCACCTTGCGCGCGATGCGCAGCAGGTGCTCGAACAGGCGCTCGGTGGTCACCGCGCGCGCGCCGATCATCTGGTCCAGCAGCCATTGGCGCGACGCCGCGTACACGCCCAGTGCCACGAACAGCGACGTGGTGATCGACGCGAACTGGTTGAACGAGAACACCGCGACGAACAGCAGGTCCACCGAGGTGGCCAGGGTGCTGACGCCGGCCAGCATCGCGAACTCGCGCATCATGTGCTGCGAGCGCGCGAGGAAGGGCGACATCAGCAGCAGCGACGCGAAGAACACCGTCCAGATCACCGGCACCGCCGTCACGAGCGACTGCACCTCGCCGGGCATGCGGTCGCTCAGCGCCACGACGATGGTGACCAGCGCCAGGCTGCCCGTGGTGACGATGCTGAGCCGCCGCATCACCGTGGCGTAGGGGTGCGGCGTGATGCGGTACGACCAGCCCAGCAGGCCCATCACCAGCAGGCCCGTGCTGAGCGACAGCGCCTCGCACCACCACCAGGCCTGCGGCAGCTCGAATGCCAGCACCGCGGTGGTGAAGACGATGGCGGCGATCCAGGACAGCCACGACAGCAGCCGGTGCGGCGGCAGCGGTGTCGGGTACAGAAGCGTCGCATTGAGCAGCGCGGCGCAGGTGACGACGTCGAGCGCCAGGCGCAGCGCGGCCTCGTGGCCGCCCAGCAGCGCGATGTTGCCCATGCCGGGCACCGCGTCGACGGCGGCCAGCATCAGCTGCACGGCCTGGCACTGCGCCATGATCGCGTAGAGGAAGGTCTGCACGTCCTGGCGCACGAGGACGACGACCGCGCCGACCAGCTCCAGCGCCAGCCCCAGGCCGCACAGCAGCCAGAACGTGATGCCGAGCGTGGTGTAGCCGCGCGGGTGCGGGATCACGCGGGCGTTCATGCGGTCGGTGAACCCGAGCAGCACGGGGGTGCCGGCGTCGAGGATGCGCGCCATCTGGCGCTGCTGTTCCGCCGCGGCGGCGCGTTCCTCGTCGTTGGCGATCCAGCGCGTGGAGTTCGCCACGCGCCGGCCGTCGACCACCAGCGGCGCGATGCCGGGCGCGACGATGACCTCCAGCGAGTGGCCCAGCGCGGGGCGCATCCACGGCAGCTCGGTGGCCACCAGCTGGAGGTGTCCGTTGGCGTCGAGGCGCCAGTTGGCGTCGATGTTGGGCGTCTGGGCGATGGTGCGCGCGAGCAGCACCACCGCGAGGGAGGCCAGCAGCGCGATCGGCAGCAGCAGCAGCCGGCGCCAGCCCATCGGGCGCACGCGGCCGTGGGTCATCGGGGCGGGCCCGGCGAATGCGCGGCGCGCAACGTCAGAACTTGCGAATGGATCGCGCGCGCCCGAGCGGGGCGTCCAAAGGTGTCCGATCTGGTGTGCTGTACTGGAAGTTCGCGCGCAGGCCAGACGCGCCGTATCGCGCGTGCGAACTTCCGGGACAGCACACTAGGCGCAAAGGCGAGTCGTGCTGGTGGCACGGCGAGCGATTGCAACGACGAGCGGGCGTCTTTGGGCGGCACGAGCGGGCGTGTGGGATTCGATCACAAGTTCTTATACCAGCCCTTGCTTGCTGGCCAGCACCGCGGCTTCGGCGCGGCTGGACACGTTGAGCTTGCGGTAGATCGACTTGATGTGGTCGTTCACCGTGAACCACTTGATCGACATCAGGGCCGCGATCTCCTTGATGGTGAAGCCCTTGCTCAGGAAGGTGAGCACCTCGACCTCGCGCGGTGTCAGGGCCGGCAGGTCCAGCGGCGGCTCGATCTCCACCGGTGCCGGCGCGGCGAACGCCAGCGACGACGTGAAGGTGCCGGTGGCGGCGGGGGCGCGCAGCGCGGCGCCGTTGCCCTCGTCGGTGATGCGCCGGTTCATCGCCGTGCGCGTGTGCGTGCGGAAGTGCCCCAGCAGCCGGCGCGCGATGGCCGGCGACAGCGGTGGCTCGCCGCGGACGATCTTCTGCAGTTCCTCGACCAGCAGCTCGAAGCGGTCTTCCTTGAGCAGGTAGCCGTCGGCGCCGCACTGCAGCGCCGGGAACAGGTGCTCGTCGTCCGAGTACAGCGTGGTGACGATCTTGGTGGCCGGGTACTGGCGCAATTCCTCCAGCAGTTCCAGGCCGGAGCCGTCCGGCAGCTCGAGGTCCACCAGGATCAGCTTGAATGGATCGACGCCGTGATAGCCCTGGGCGCCGCCGGCGATGCGCACCGCACGCCGCGCGCTCTCGAGATCGCCTGCCTCGACGATGGTGATGGTGTCGCTGAAGCTCTCGCGCACCACGCGTCCGAGGAATTCCCGCGCTGCGGGGTTGTCCTCGAGGATCAAAACCTTGACTGCCATGTCGTTCCCCTTTGCCTGCCTGTGTCGTCGCCTGACGGAATGGACTTCCGTTCGTTGGCGCGATCCCGGAATGCTAACGAGCGAAAGGGCTCGTCGCATCCCCCGTTTCGGGGCAGTCGAATGGGGGGAACTGCCTATTGGAGCAGGCCGCGCAGGGCTTTGCTCAGGCCTTCGTCAAGAGGTCGTCCGGCACCAGTACCAGCTTGCCCAGGATCTGTCGGTTCTCGAGGCGATGGTACGCGTCGGCGAGCCGGGACAGGGGAATTATCTCGTCGATCACCGGCTTGACCTGGCCGCGGGCGTATTGCGCCGCCAACACCCCCAGCATGTGCGCATTGGCGGCCGGCTCGCGGCGCACGAAGTCGCCCCAGAACACGCCCACGATGGACGCGCCCTTGAGCAGCGGCAGGTTCCAGGGCAGCGCGGGGATCTGCCCCTCGGCGAAGCCGATCACCAGGTAGCGCCCGCGCCAGGCGATCGCGCGGAACGCGGGCTCGGCGTGCGAGCCGCCCACCGGGTCGAAGACGACGTCGGGGCCCTTGCCGCCGGTGGCGGCCTTGAGCGCGTCCTTCAGCGGGGTGGTGGTGTAGTTGATGGCGACGTCGGCGCCGATCGTGCGGCACAGGTCGCACTTGGCGTCGGTGGACGCCGCGGCGATCACCCTGGCGCCGGCGGCCTTGGCGATCTGGATCGCCGCCGTGCCGACGCCACCCGCAGCGCCCAGCACCAGCACCGTCTCGCCGGCCTGCAGCGCGGCGCGATCGACCAGCGCGTGATGCGCCGTGCCGTAGGTGAACGCGAACGCCGCGGCGTCGCGCAGCGGGAAGCCGGGCGGCAGCGGCATCACCTGCATCGCCTTCACGCACGCGTGCGTGGCGAAGCCGCCGTGGCCGCCGAGCGCAGCCACCGGCATGCCGGGGCGCAGGTGCTTGACCTCGCTGCCCACCGCCTCGACGACGCCCGCGAACTCCGCACCGGGCGCGAACGGCAACTCGGGGCGCATCTGGTACTTGCCCTGCACGATCAGCAGGTCGGGGAAGTTCAGCGACGCCGCATGGATCGCGACGAGCACCTCGTCGGGCCTGGGCGCCGGGGTGGGGCGCTCGCGCCATTGCAGGGCCACGGGGCCGTCGAGGGTCTCACACATCCAGGCTTGCATGACAGCGCTTTCCAGTTCGAGGGTGGCACCCATCTTACGGACGGCGGGGCGCCGCGGCAGTCGCAGGGGCGACGCTGTCGCGCTGCCTACAATGCAGGCATGCGCATCCTCATCGCCAATGACGACGGCTACCTGGCACCGGGCCTCGTGGCCCTCGTCGAGGCCTGTCGCGGCCTGGGCGAGATCGACGTCGTCGCCCCCGAGCAGAACGCCAGCGGCATGTCCAACTCGCTGACGCTGAACCGGCCGCTGTCGGTGTTCGTGGCCAGGGGCGGGCCGTCCGACGGCTTCCGCGTCGTCAACGGCACGCCGTCGGATTGCGTGCACGTGGCGATGACGGGCCTGCTCGAACACCGGCCCGACCTCGTGCTGTCGGGCATCAACAACGGCGAGAACATGGGCGACGACACGCTCTATTCGGGCACCGTCGCCGCCGCGATGGAGGGCTTCCTGTTCGGCGTGCCGGCCATTGCCTTCTCGCTCAAGCACAAGGGCTGGACGAACCTGGACGCCGCCGCGCGCGCCGCGCGCCGCGTGGTGCAGGCGGCCGTCGCCGACCCGGCGTTCGGCCGGCCGGGCGCGGCGCCATGGCTCCTCAACGTCAACATCCCGAACCGGCCCGATGCCGACACGCTGCCCTGGGCCACCACGCGCCTCGGACGGCGCCACGCCAGCGAGCCGGTGATCGCGCAGAAGAACCCGCGCGGCGACACCATCTACTGGATCGGCCCCGCGGGCGACGCGCGCGAGGCCGGCGCGGGCACCGACTTCCACGCGGTGGCCGACGCCCGGGTGTCGATCACGCCGCTGCAGGTCGATCTGACGGACCACGCGAACCTGGCGGGCTGGTCGTCGCGCCTGGGGCTGCAGTGATGCGGTCCGCGGCAGCCTGCCTGCGGCACCCTCGCCGGGCCGCCCTCGAACGTCCCGCAGTCTCCTTGGGGGATGGAGCGAGCAGCTCGGCGCGGGAGGGGCTCCGGTGAGCGGCGACGGCCCGCGCGCCAAGCGGTTCCCGGCCCAGTGGACGAGCGGCGCACGCGCCGCGGCGCCCAGCGGCACGGCGCGCAACCCGCTGCGGCCGCAGGCGCTGCTGCACCAGGCGGCGCAGGACGCCGCGCGCCACGTGGTGCCCACCGGCCTCGGCCTGGACAACGGTCCGATGCGCGAGCGCATGGTCGCCCGCCTGCGCGCGGAGGGCATCCGCGCGCCGGCGCTGCTCGACGCGTTCGCCGCGGTGCCGCGCCACCGCTTCGTCGACACCGCGCTCGCCATCCAGGCCTACGAGGACACCAGCCTGCCGATCGGCCTGGGCCAGACCATCTCCAAGCCGTCCGTCGTCGCGCGCCAGCTGCAGTGGCTGTTCGACGGCGCCAACGCGAGCCGCCTGGGTCATCTCGGGCGCACGCTGGAGATCGGCAGCGGCTGCGGCTACCAGACGGCACTGCTGGCGCGCCTGGCGCGCACGGTGATCTCGATCGAGCGCCTGCAGCCGCTGCACCAGCTGGCGCGGCGCAATCTCGACGCGCTGGGCGTGCCGGGCATCCGCCTGGTGCACGGCGACGGCCGCATCGGCCATCCGCCCAATGCGCCCTACGACAGCATCGTGGCGGCGGCCGGCGGCGAGGCCGTGCCGGAGGCCTGGCTGCAGCAGCTGGCCGTGGGCGGGCGGCTGGTGGCGCCGACCGCGATGCCGGGCCTCGCGGGGCAGGCGCTGGTCATCGTGGACCGCACGCCGGACGGGTTCGTCCGGCAGCTCGGCGAGTCGGTTCAGTTTGTACCCTTAAAATCAGGGATTGGATGAAACAACGCAGGGAAACTATGGCATCGCTCTGGGGACGACGAACGCTCGTGACGACGGTTTGCGTGGCGTCCGCCTGGGCCTTGATCGGGTGCGTGACCCCGAATCAGGCACCCGTGGAAGATCATTCGGCCAGGACCGCGCGCACCAGCGTGCCGGCCGCCGACGCGACCAGGCCCGTGGCCCAGCCGCTGCCCGCGGCCGAGTCGCGGCCGGGCACGTACACCGTCCAGCCGGGCGACATCCTCACCAAGATCGGCATGGACACCGGCCAGAGCTGGCGTGACCTGGCACGCTGGAACAACCTGTCGGACCCGAACCACCTCGAGGTCGGCCAGGTGCTGCGCGTGGTGGCGCCGGCCGGCGACATCTCGCCCGGCTCGACAGTCACCACCCCGACCACCACGCTGACCACCGCGACGGCGGCGTCCACGGCCACCTTCAAGCCGCTGCCGCCGATCCCGTCCAGGTCGGATGCCAAGGCCAGCGGCGCCACGGCCGCGTCGACCGCCGTGGCTTCCGGCAGCGCCGTGCCGCTCACGGGCGCCGCCACGCCGCAACCCGTGGCCGCGCACGAGAACGACGACGACATGACCTGGGCCTGGCCGGCGTCCGGTCCGGTGGTGGCGCCCTTCGACGACGCCAAGACCAAGGGCCTGGCCATCGGCGGCAAGGCCGGCGACCCGGTCTACGCGGCCGCCGACGGCCGCGTCGTGTACGCCGGCTCCGGCCTGCGCGGCTACGGCAACCTGGTGATCGTCAAGCACAACGCGAACTACCTGACCGCCTACGCGCACAACCAGACGCTGCTGGTCAAGGAAGACCAGATCGTCAAGCGCGGCCAGAAGATCGCCGAGATGGGCGCGACGGACGCCGACCGCGTGCAACTGCACTTCGAGATCCGCAAGCAGGGCAAGCCCATCGATCCGGCCCGGCTGTTGCCGGCGCGCTGACCGCGCGCCCGCGCCATCCTCCCGAAGACGCGCCCTCGAGGCGCGTTTTTTTTCGCCTGTCGTCGCGCCATTGCGCCGTTCGATGCGTGCGACGCGCCGTCGCTGGCCGTCCAGCCCCTCGGGTTCCCCGCAGGCGCCGGCACTCGGGCCGCCGTCATGGCGAGCCGCCATGCGGCTGCCGCGCGACAGGGCACCCCCCCGACCACCCACCCGACGGCGATGCGATCTGCGCCCCATTGGCCGGCTTGATCACGGCTTCAGCGTGAAGGATTCACTCAAGAATGATCGTGCGGGGCCGAAATCGGGCCATGACGACTGTCAGGAGACCTCCGGCGACTGGAGAGACAACCCTGTCAGGAATTGAATCTGACCCCATTACTGATCCGCACAAGGAGTTCCCAGCATGAACCGCATTGCACACCTGCCCACGCTCCGTGGCGCCCTGATCGGCTCGCTCTGCGCGCTGGCGAGCGTGGCCGCCCTGGCCGGCGACGGCAGGTGGGTGCAGGACGCCAAGAGCTGTGCCGCGCCCGAATACCCGCGCGAGTCGCTGGCCAAGGGCGAGCAGGGCACGACCGGCCTGCGCATCCTGGTCGGCGCCGACGGCAAGGCGATCGACAGCGAGATCGAGACCTCCAGCCATTCCCGCAAGCTCGACTCGGCCGCCCAGCGCGCGCTGATGGAGTGCTCGTTCAAGCCGCAGCCCGCCGACTCCAAGCCGGCCCAGCAGTGGATCAAGACCGAATTCGTCTGGAAGCTCAACTGACCGATCTGCTTTCCGGCGCGCAGGCGCCGGGCCGCTCGCCGCGAGGCCTGGAACGCCGCGCGACGAGCCGCGATACCGCTGGAATGGCCACGCTCGGCCCGTTGGGGGGCAGGGCGGGGCCGGTCGAACCACAAATCCAACAGCCAACTTCTCGGATAACCAAATGCTGACCAACCTGAAAATCGGCGCGCGGCTGGCCCTCGCGTTCGGCATCGTGCTGGCCTTGCTCGCGACGCTGTCGATCATCGCCCTGGCGCGCACCAGCGCCATGCGCGACGACATGAACGCCGTGACGGGCGGCATCGCCGTGGAATCGTCGCTGGCCGACCAGCTGCGCCTCGCGGCCACCCAGCAGGCGGTGCGCGTGCGCAACATCCTGATGGTGTCGGAACCCGAAGAGATGGCGGCCGAGAACGAGCTGCTCAAGGCCGACATCAAGAACTACGAGGCGGCCAAGGGCAAGCTGGCGAAGATGATCGCCGCCGGGAACGACGCCCGCAAGAAGAGCATCCTGGGCCACATCGACGCCACCGAGAAGGAAGCGCGCGACCTGGCCGACCAGGTGGTGCAGATGGCCCTCGAGAACCACAAGTTCCCCGCCCGCGGGCTGCTGGGCGACAAGGCCAACCCGGCGCAAGCCAAGTGGATGGCCGCCGTCGACGAGATGGTCGCCCTCAACGAGAAGCTGACCGCCGCGGCGGTCGCCAGCGCCGAGGCCGCCTATGGCAACACCCGCAACATCGTGCTGGGCATCTCGATCGTCGCGCTGCTGTTCGCGTCGGCCGTCGGCTACGCCGTCACGCGCTCGATCACGGTGCCGATCTCGCAGGCCGTGGGCATCGCCCGCCGCGTGGCCGACCGCGACCTGAGCGTCACGGTGACGTCGCATTCGAACGACGAGACGGGCCAGTTGCTGAAGGCGCTGGCCGCGATGACCGAGAGCCTGGTCAGCGTGGTCTCCAGCGTGCGCAACGGCAGCGACAGCCTGGCCAGCGCGGCCACGCAGATCGCTTCCGGCAACGCCGACCTGTCCAGCCGCACCGAACGCCAGGCCTCGAGCATCCAGCAGACGGCGTCCTCGATGGACGAGCTCTCGAGCACCGTCAAGATGAGCGCGAGCAACTCCACCCATGCCCGCCAGCTCTCCACCGACGCCGCCGACAAGGCCCAGCAGGGCGGCGAGGCCGTCAGCAAGGTGGTGCGCACGATGGGCGACATCGCCACGTCGTCCAAGAAGATCGCCGACATCATCAGCGTGATCGACGGCATCGCGTTCCAGACCAACATCCTGGCGCTGAACGCCGCGGTGGAAGCCGCGCGCGCCGGCGAGCAGGGCCGCGGCTTCGCCGTGGTGGCCACGGAGGTCCGCACGCTGGCGCAGCGCTCGGCGACGGCCGCCAAGGAGATCAAGTCGCTGATCGCCGAATCGGTCGAGAAGGTCGACGAGGGCACGCACCTCGTGGACGTCGCATCCGAGACCATCTCGCAGATCGTGCGCTCGGTGCAGCACGTGGCCGGCATCGTCTCGGAGATCACCTCCGCGACCGTCGAGCAGAGCGCCGGCATCGACCTCGTGAACGTGGCCGTCACCGAGATGGACCAGGTCACGCAGCAGAACGCGGCGCTGGTCGAGGAGGTGGCCGCGGCCGCCGATTCGATGAGCACGCAGGTGCAGCGCCTGGTCGCGGACGTCTCGGTCTTCCGTCTCTGAGCAAAGGTTCCCCGGCGCGGGCGTCATCCTGCGCGAAGTCGCAGGATCCACGCGTGCCGGGGCACCCCTCCCCCGGCGGTTCCATCATCGGCCCCGGTCGCCTTGCGCGCGCGGGGCCGAATCCATTCCGGAACGGATAATCGCGGGATGAGCAACGAACAACAGGGCGCCGGCGGCAAGTCCGGCCGCCGTCATCGCCGGGATCGCCACGCCGGCCCCGCGCCGGGCGTGTCCGACAACGAGTGGCTGAAGGTCACCGGCATGGATCTCGATGCCCAGGGCATCGCGCACAACAGCGAGGGCATCGTCGTCTTCATCGACGGTGCGCTGCCGGGGGAGGAGGCGCGGGTCAAGGTCGTCAAGCGCAAGAAGCAGTGGGAGAAGGCCGACCTGGTCGCGCTGCGCAAGGAGAGCTCGCAGCGGGTCACGCCGCGCTGCCCGCACTTCGGCCTGCACCCGGGGGCGTGCGGCGGCTGCAAGATGCAGCACCTCGCGCCGCAGGCGCAGGTGGCCATGAAGCAGCGCGTGCTGGAGAGCAACCTGTGGCACCTGGGCAAGGTCAAGCCCGAGCTCGTGCTGCGACCGATCGAGGGCCCGGCCTGGGGCTACCGGCTGCGCGCGCGGCTGTCGGTGCGCTGGGTGGCCAAGAAGAACACGGTGCTGGTGGGCTTCCACGAGCGCAAGTCGAGCTACGTGGCCGACATGCGCGAGTGCCACGTCGTGCCCAAGGCCATCTCCGACCTGCTGATGCCGCTGCGCGCCCTGGTGGAGTCCATGCAGGCGCGCGAGCGGCTGCCGCAGATCGAGGTGGCCATCGGCGACCAGGTCACCGCGCTGGTGCTGCGCCACCTCGAGCCGGTCGACGACCACGACCTGGCGCGCCTGCGTGCCTTCGGCGCCGAGCACGGCGTGCAATGGTGGCTGCAGCCCAAGGGGCCGGACACCGTCGTGCGCATCGACGAAGGCGGCCCGGAGCTCGCCTACACGCTGCCCGAGTTCGGCGTGCGCATGCCGTTCAAGCCGACCGACTTCACGCAGGTCAACCACCAGATCAACACCGTGCTGGTGGGCTTCCATGAGCGCAAGTCGAGCTACGTGGCCGACATGCGCGAGTGCCACGTCATGCCCAAGCGCATCTCGGACATGCTGATGCCGCTGCGCGCGCTGATCGAGTCCATGCAGGCGCGCGAGCGCCTGCCGCAGATCGAGGTGGCCATCGGCGACCAGGTGACCGCGCTGGTGCTGCGCAACCTCGAGCCCGTGAGCGAGCACGACATGGCGCTGCTGCGCGCATTCGGCCAGCAGCACGGCGTGCAATGGTGGCTACAGCCCAAAGGTCCGGACACCGTCGTGCGCATCGACGACGAGGGCCCCGAGCTGGCCTACACGCTGCCCGAGTTCGGCGTTCGCATGCCGTTCAAGCCGACCGACTTCACGCAGGTCAACCACCAGATCAACACGGTGCTGGTCGGCCGCGCGTTGCGCCTGCTCGACGTGAAGAAGGACGAGACCGTCATCGACTGGTTCTGCGGCCTCGGCAACTTCACGCTGCCGCTGGCGACCATGGCCAGGACGGTGCTGGGCATCGAAGGCAGCCAGACCCTCGTGGATCGCGCGCTGGACAACGCCAAGCTCAACGGCCTGGACGCGCACACGCGCTTCGACGCCCGCAACCTGTTCGAACTGACCGCGGACGACCTCGTCGCGCTGGGCACCGTCGACAAGTGGCTGGTGGATCCGCCGCGCGAAGGCGCCTTCGCGCTCGCCAAGGCGCTGGCCGAGCTCAAGGCGTCGCCGCGCGAAGGCTGGACGGCGCCCAGGCGCATCGTCTATGTCAGCTGCAACCCGGCAACGCTCGCGCGCGATACCGGACTGCTGGTGCACCAGGCCGGCTACCGCTGCGTGGCCGCCGGCGCGGTCAACATGTTCCCGCACACGGCGCACGTCGAGAGCATGGCGGTGTTCGAATGCGATCCCGACTGGAAGCCGCGCGCGGTGCCCATCGAGATTCCGGAGGCCACCCCCGCCGCCGACGGCTTCGACGATGCCCCGGGCGCCGGGATGCCGGCCGACGACGCCGCTACTTGACGAGCGTGTCGTACGCCGGCAGGTTGCTCGCCATCTTCACGGCGGCCTCGTAGGCCACCTTGAGTTCGGAGGCCGCCTTCTCGTACCTGAGCAATTCGTCCTCGAGGTCGGTGACGTCCGCGGCGTCGGGATCGGCCGCGTCCAGGCGGGCGACAAGGCCTTGAACCTTGTCGTCGACCGCCTGGATGGCCATCATGAGGGTGGGGCCGCGTACTTCGGGCATGGCATCGTCTCCGGGGTTCAGTGGCTCTTGGCGGCGGCCAGCGAGCGGACGATCGCGTTGCGCGCCAGATTGTCGAGCGCGCCCTTGTACGAGTCCATGCGCATGGTCTTGGCCGC
>JBJMWE010000090.1:0-10550 GCA_045810285.1 Vitreoscilla sp.
CGGGTACTTCACCGGCGGCGCGGCCGAGGCCATGTAGACCTTGTTGGCGCCCGCCTCGCGCGCCATCTGCACGATCTCCTTGGACGTGGTGCCGCGCACGATGGAGTCGTCCACCAGCAGCACGTTGCGGCCCTTGAACTCCACGCCGATGGCGTTGAGCTTCTGGCGCACCGACTTCTTGCGCACCGACTGCCCCGGCATGATGAACGTGCGGCCGACGTAGCGGTTCTTGACGAAGCCCTCGCGGTACGGCTTGCCGATCTTCTGCGCGAGCTGCATCGCCGACGGGCGGCTCGATTCGGGGATGGGGATGACGACGTCGATGTCCGACGGCGGCATGGTGGAGATCAGGCGCTGCGCCAGCGTCTCGCCCATGTTCAGCCGCGCCTGGTAGACCGAGATGCCGTCGATGACGGAGTCGGGACGCGCCAGGTACACGTACTCGAACATGCACGGGTTGAGCGTCGGGTTCTCGGCGCACTGCCGGGCGTGCACCTGGCCGTCCATGTCGATGAACAGCGCCTCGCCGGGCTGCACGTCGCGCGCGATCCGGTGGCCGGTGCCCTCGAGCGCCACGCTCTCGCTGGCGACGATCACGCTCGGGCCATCCGCGGTCTCGGCGGTGCCGTAGATCAGCGGGCGGATGCCGAACGGGTCGCGGAACGCGAGCAGGCCGTGGCCGGCGATCAGCGCGACGACGGCGTACGAGCCCTTGATGCGCCTGTGCACGGCGCCGACGGCCTGGAAGATCACGTCGGGCGTGAGCTGCGCGCCGGCGGCGGCATTCGACAGCTCGTGCGCGAGGATGTTGATCAGCACCTCGGTGTCCGACTCGGTGTTGATGTGGCGGCGATCCTTGTCGACCAGCTCGGCCTTCAGCGCGTGGGCGTTGGTGAGGTTGCCGTTGTGCACCAGCACGATGCCGAACGGCGCGTTGACGTAGAACGGCTGGGCCTCTTCCTCGCTGTAGGCGTTGCCGGCGGTGGGATAGCGCACCTGGCCCAGGCCCACGTTGCCCGGCAGCGCGCGCATGTTGCGGGTGCGGAAGACGTCGCGCACCATGCCGCGCGCCTTGTGCATGAAGCACTTGGTGCCCTGCATCGTCACGATGCCGGCGGCGTCCTGCCCGCGGTGCTGCAGCAGCAGCAAGGCGTCATAGATCAACTGGTTGACGGGGGATTTGGAGATCACGCCGACGATGCCGCACATGGGGAGGTCCGTTTCCAGAAAATGCCGAGAGAGGGAGGAATTCTTGCTTCGGGGCGCCGGCGCTGCGTTGGCGCCGAGCCCATAACCGTAGCCGAGAACAGGCCGGATGGGTGACCGTCCTACGTGTGGATGTGCACGTTAAGTGACTGCGGAAGGACGGGTTTCAACCCTTCCAGCGCCATGCCCAGCCAGAGCGCGCCATGCGACGTCTTCCATGGCGTGGAAGTCGCATAGGGCGACAGCATCACCAGCGTGGCCACGACCACGCAGATGAGCACGCCGCGAGCCGCGCCGAACACGCCGCCGAGCAGGTGGTCGACGAAGGACAGCGGGGTCGCCGCGACCAGCGCCCGCAGCATGCGCGCCAGCAGCGTGCAGGTGAGCAGGATCACGACGAACACGGCGATGTAGGCGATCCAGAGCTTGACCTCGGGCGCGCTGGCGACCGGCACGAAGTCCGCCAGGAAGGGCCCGGCGGAGTTGGCGATCACGAAGGCGACCAGCCAGCCCAGCAACGACACGATCTCGAACACGAAGCCGCGCCACAGGCCCACCAGCACCGACACGCCGAACACCGCCAGCAGGGCGATGTCGACCCAGCCGAGCTGGATGTCGAACTGCGGCAGGTTCACAGCGCGAGCACCACGGCTGTCTGTCCCTCGGCCTTGATCCTGCCGGCGATCTTGTCGGCCTCGGCCTTGGTGGCGAAGGGACCGACGCGCACGCGGGTGCGCTTGCCGGTGGGCGTGTCCACCGGCTGGGTGTAGGTCTTCAGGCCCAGCTTCTCGACCTTGCCGCGCGCCTCGCGCACCTTGGCGTCCTCGAGGAAGGCGCCGACCTGCACGACGAAGCGTCCGCCGGCGGCGGCGTCGGACGGCTTGTCGGCCGTCGCGCCGGCCAGCAGCGCCGCGGGCTTGGCGTCGGGCGCGGGCGGCAGCACCGGGCCCGCGGTGTGCAGGCCCGGCTTCGAGGCGGCCGCCGGGGCGGGCGTCGCCGTCCTTTCGGACTTGTCCGCCTTGTCGGCCTTGTCCGCCTTCTCGAGCTTGACGGGCGGCTTGGCCGGCCCCTTGCCGCCCATCGACGGCGCGACGTAGGCCGTCTTGTCGGCCGCCTCGCCGGCGCTGGGCGCCGAGCCGGGCGAGAAGGCGGCAGCCAGCGAAGCGAACGCCGACTTGCCGCCGGACGCCTGAGACGCCGCCGCCGAGGCCGCCGCCGGCGCCGGCGCGGAAGCATGCGCGTCGTACGACACGGATTCGGGCGTGGCGCCGGAGGCGGCGTGGGTGGCCGCGGGCGCCGTGGCGCGCGTGCCCGCGCGCGCATGCGCCGACGCGTCGGCCACGCCCGGGGCGTTGCGCGGCGGGATCTCGATGGGCAGGTCGACCGGGACGGGTCGCGGCTGCGTCTCGAACAGCAGCGGGAAGCCGATCACGCCCACCAGCAGCAGCACCGTCGCGCCCATCAGGCGGGTGCGGGCGCGCGCGCGTACCTCGCGCAGGGCGTCGGTGGTGTCGGGGTTCTGGGCGTTGCCCAGCGGGGCCTGGCGGGCTGGCGACCGGCCGCCCCGCGCCGGTTTACCGGGCTTGGCGGCAGCCTGCTTGTTGCGGGAAAAAATCGACAGCAGCCCCATGCCTTCTCATCGGAGTCCGGGGCCGGACAGGTGGTGTCGGCGCGGCGCGGGCCGCTGACGTCAACCGAGGTGTCGGGCCACCAGGCGCGGGGGGCCGTCCTTCAGCACGCCGCCCACGGTGTAGAACGAGCCGAAGACCACGATTCTATCAGCCGGGTCTGCCTGGTCGAGCGCCGCGGCCAACGCATCGGCCGGCGACGCGAAGGTGCTCACGCGCGGCTTGGGCGAGGCCGAGGGCGCCGTGGCGGTGAGCGACCACACGACTTCGGCCAGTTCCGCGGCCTTGGCGGCGCGCGGCAGCGGCAGATCGGTGACCATCCAGTCGTCGACGAGGTGCGTGATCTTGCCGAGCGAGCCGGCGAGATCCTTGTCGTGCATCGCGCCGAACACGGCGAACGTGCGCTTGAAGAAGCCCATCTGGTCGAGGTTCTGCGCCAGCGCCGCCACCGAGTGCGGGTTGTGCGCCACGTCCAGCACCAGCGCGGGCTGGCCCGGCACGATCTGGAAGCGGCCCGGCAGGTCGATGGACGCCAGGCCCACGCGCACGGCCTGCGCCGTGACCGGCAGGCGCTCGCGCAGCGCCTCGAACGCGGCCAGCGCGCCCGACGCGTTCAGCAGCTGGTTGGCGCCGCGCAGCGACGGATAGCCGAGTGCATTCCAGCGCCGGCCACGGCCGCTCCACGACCACTGCTGGCGATCTCCGGCATAGTTGAAGTCGCGCCCGATCAGCCACGGGTCGGCGCCGATCTGCGCCGCGTAGTCCGCGATGCTCGCCGGCGGCACCGGATCGCTCACGATCAGCGGCCGGCCCTTGCGCGCGATGTGCGCCTTCTCGCGCCCGATCGACTCGCGGTCGGGTCCGAGGTACTCCACGTGGTCGATGTCGATGCTGGTGATGACGGAGACGTCCGGGTCCACCGCGTTGACCGCGTCCAGCCGGCCGCCGAGGCCCACCTCGAGGATCACGAGGTCGACCGGCGCCGCTGCCAGCGTGCGCATGATCACCAGCGTCGTGAACTCGAAGTACGTGAGCGCGATGTCGCCGCGCGCGGCCTCCACGGCCTCGAAGTGCGGGATCAGGTCCGCCGCCGTCACCATCGTGCCGTTGACGCGGCAGCGCTCCTCGAAATGCACGAGGTGCGGCTTGATGTACGCGCCGACCTTGTAGCCGGCGGCCAGCCCGATCGCCTCCAGCATCGCGCAGGTCGAGCCCTTCCCGTTGGTGCCCGCCACGGTGATCACCGGCACGGCGAATTTCAGCCCCAGGCGCTCGATCAGCGTCTTCGTGCGCGCGAGCGTCATGTCGATCGTCTTCGGGTGAAGGCGTTCGCAGTGGGCCAACCAGTCGGCAAGGGTCGTGGGCGAGGTCATGGCGGGGGTGGATTCCGCGACTGCGCGCGGAATGACAAGTTGAGGCAGGTCGGCTCCGAAATTCCGTCATCCTGCGCGAAGTCGCAGGATCCACGCACGCCGAGGCGCTTGGAGCGGAAAGAACGAGGGCGGCGCGAGCGTGTGCCCGGGCCGCCCCTGGGACGAATCGAACCAGGCAGGCGTCGTCAGGCCACGGCGTCCGCGCTTTGCCGTTGGAGTTGCGCCAGCAGGCGCGCCACCGTCGCCCGCAGCTTGCGGCGGTCGACGATCAGGTCGATGGCGCCCTTCTGCAGCAGGAACTCGGAACGCTGGAAGCCTTCGGGCAGCTTCTCGCGCACGGTGTTCTCGATCACGCGCGGGCCGGCGAAGCCGATCAGCGCCTTGGGCTCGCCGATGACGACGTCGCCGATGAACGCGAAGCTGGCCGAGACGCCGCCCATGGTCGGATCGGTCAGCACGCTGATGTAGGGCAGCTTCGCCTTGGCCAGCAGCGTGAGCGCGCCGTTGGTCTTGGCCATCTGCAGCAGGCTGAACAGGCCTTCCTGCATGCGCGCCCCGCCGGTGGCGGTGAAGCAGATGAAGGGCACGCGCTGCTCGACCGCGGCCTGCACGCCGCGCACGAAGCGCTCGCCGACCACCGAGCCCATCGATCCGCCCATGAAGTCGAACTCGAAGCAGGCGACGACCGCCGGCACGCTCATGACGGAGCCGCCCATCACGACGAGGGCATCCGTCTCGCCGGTGGCTTCCAGCGCGCCCTGCAGGCGCTCGGGGTACTTGCGGCTGTCCTTGAACTTCAGCGGGTCGACCGGGAGGATTTCCTGGCCGATCTCGAAGCGGCCTTCGGCGTCGAGGAAGGCATCGAGGCGCGCGCGGGCGCCGATGCGCAGGTGGTGGTCGCATTTCGGGCAGACGTTCAGGTTCTGCTCGAGGTCGGTCTTGTAGAGCACCGTTTCGCAGGAGGGGCACTTGATCCACAGGCCTTCGGGGATCGTGCGCCGCTCGCTCGGATCCGTCTGCTGGATCTTCGGGGGCAACAGCTTCTCAAGCCAACTCATCAATCACTCCTTGAACGCACCGGGAATCCCGGCGCTTCCTTCGAGCTCCGGCGGACCGGAGCGGGCTGGCGATTTTACGCCTTCCGGGTTTCGTCCACTGCCGAGCGGATCCCGGCGATGAACCGGCGGGCGCCGTCGGCCACCTGGTCGCGCGGCAGCGCTTCCAGGCACTGCACCAGCGCCGAGCCGATGACCACGGCGTCCGAGACCTGCGCCACCGCCTTGGCCGACGCGGCGTCCCGGATGCCGAACCCCACGCCGACCGGCACCTTCACGTGCTCCTTGATGCGAGGCACGGCGCGTGCCACGGCGTCGGTGTCGAGGTGGCCGGCGCCCGTCACGCCCTTGAGCGAGACGTAGTAGACGTAGCCGGCGGCCACCTCGGCCACCTGCTTCATCCGCTTCTCGGTGGAGGTGGGTGCCAGCAGGAAGATGGGCGCCAGGCCGGCCGCCTTCAGCGCGGCCGAGAACTCGATCGACTCCTCGGGCGGGTAGTCCACCACCAGCACGCCGTCCACGCCCGCCTCGGCCGCGGCGCGGACGAAGGCGCCCTTGCCGTGCGCCAGGTCGTAGGCCTCGATCGGGTTGGCGTAGCCCATCAGCACGACCGGGGTGGCGGCATCGCGCCCGCGGAACGCGCGCACGGCCTCCAGCACCTGTGGCGTGCCGATGCCGCGCGCCAGCGCCCGCTCGGACGCCTTCTGGATGACGGGGCCGTCCGCCATCGGATCGGAGAACGGAACGCCCAGCTCGATGACGTCGGCGCCGCCCTGGGCCAGCCCCAGCATGACGTCCACGGTGGCGTCGGCGTACGGGTCGCCGCAGCAGATGTACGGGACGACCGCGACGCGGCCTTCGCTCTTCAGTTGCCCGAAAACGGTATCGATGCGATTCATTGCGCACCCCCGATCGCCTTGCCGCCCTTGACCGACTGGCCTGCCATGGACGGCCGGTCGTAGAACGCGGTGCCCGACAGGTCGGCGACGGTGCCGATGTCCTTGTCGCCGCGGCCGGACAGGTTCACCAGCACGTGCTGGTCGGGTCGCATCGTGGCGGCCAGCTTCAGGCCGTACGCGAACGCGTGGCTGGATTCGAGCGCCGGGATGATGCCTTCCGTGCGGCACAGGTGGTGGAACGCCGCCAGCGCCTCGGCGTCGGTGATGCCCACGTACTCGGCGCGGCCGATGTCCTTGAGGTACGCATGCTCGGGTCCGACGCCGGGGTAGTCGAGGCCGGCCGAGATCGAGTGCGTCTCGGTGATCTGGCCGTTGGCGTCCTGCAGCAGGTAGGTGCGGTTGCCGTGCAGCACCCCCGGCGACCCGCGCGTCAGCGAGGCCGAGTGCTTGCCCGAATCCAGCCCCAGGCCCGCGGCCTCGACGCCGATCAGCCGCGTGTTCTCGTACGGGATGTAGGGATGGAAGATGCCCATCGCGTTGCTGCCGCCGCCCACGCAGGCGACGACGGCGTCGGGCTGGCGGCCGGCCATCTCGGGCATCTGCTGCAGGCACTCCTCGCCGATGACGCTCTGGAACTCGCGCACCATCGTCGGGTAGGGATGGGGGCCGGCGACGGTGCCGATCACGTAGAACGTGTTCTCGACGTTGGTCACCCAGTCGCGCAGCGCCTCGTTGAGCGCGTCCTTGAGCGTGCGGCTGCCCGACTCGACCGGCACCACCTTCGCACCCAGCAGGTGCATGCGGTAGACGTTGGGGCTCTGGCGCTTCACGTCCTCGGCGCCCATGTAGACGATGCACTCGAGACCGTAGCGGGCGCAGATGGTGGCCGTGGCCACGCCGTGCTGGCCGGCACCGGTCTCCGCGATGATGCGCGGCTTGCCCATGCGGCGCGCCAGCAGCGCCTGGCCGATGGTGTTGTTGATCTTGTGCGCGCCCGTGTGGTTCAGGTCCTCGCGCTTGAGCCAGATCTGCGCGCCGCCCACCTCGCGGCTGGTGCGCGCCGCGTGGTAGATCGGGCTGGGACGGCCGACGAAGTGCTTGAGCTCGTAGTGGAACTCGCGCTGGAACTCCGGGTCGCGGCGGTAGTGCTCGTAGGCCGCGTTCAGTTCCTCGATCGCGTGCGTGAGGGTCTCGGCGACGAAACTGCCGCCGTATGGGCCGAAATGGCCCGACGGGTCGGGTTGGGAATACTCGAACATGATGGACTGCCTTCAGGTGTCGGCGCCCTCTTTGCATCGGGCGCCGCGAAGCAGCGGACGGTGCGCCGCCGCTTCAGGTCATGGCGTTGGCGATGCGGGCATCAGCCTCGCGCACCGCCTCGCAGAACCGGCGGATCAGGACGGCATCCTTGATGCCCTTGTCCTGCTCCACGCCGGAACTCACGTCAACGGCCCAGGGCCGGACGCGCATCACTCCATCGATCACGTTTGCAGGATTCAACCCACCAGACAAAACGACTGGAAGGGGGACGCCTGACGGAATTTGAGACCAATCGAAAGCCTTTCCGCCGCCGCCATAGCCCTCGACGAACGCATCGAGCAGCAGGCCGGCCGCGCTGGCGAAGCCAGAAGCGCAGTCTAGCAAATCGACACCGGGGGCCATGCGCACGGCGCGCAGGTAGGGCCGTCCGGGCTGCTCGCACTGCTCGCGGCCTTCGTCGCCGTGGAATTGCAGCAGCGCGGTGGGCACGGCGGCGACCGCCGCGTCGATCAGGTCGGGGCTGGCGTTGACGAGCAGGCACACGGGGGTGACGAACGGCGGCAGGCGCCTGGCGAGCTCGGCCAGCCGCGCGACGGACACGTGCCGCGGGCTGCGCTCGTACAACACGAAGCCGATGGCATCGGCCCCGGCGGCCACCGCGGCGTCGATGTCGTGCTCGCGCGTGAGGCCGCAGATCTTGATGCGGGTGCGGACGTGGGTCAATGGACGATCCTTGGTGCTTCGGAGCGGCCTCACGCTCATGGCCGGGGCGAGGTGATCAACGGCCGCGGGTCGTCGGCATGCAGCAGCTCGACGGGCACGCGGGGCAGCCAGTCGTGGGCGGCGGTGCGGCGCGGGATGCCGAGCGCCTGGTCGTACTGCGGCCCGACGAAGTACAGGCCGGCCGGCGGGAACGTGGGCGGCGCGAGCTCGCGGTTGCGCTCGGCCAGGAGCTGCGTCATGTAGGCCGGCGGCTGGTTGCCGCTGCCGATGGTGATCAGCGCGCCCATGAGGTTGCGCACCATGTGGTGCAGGAAGGCGCTGGCCTCGAAGTCGAAGCGCCAGTAGTCGCCGATGCGGTTGATGTCGATGCGGCGCATCTCCTTGACGGGCGACAGCGCCTGGCATTGCGACGAGCGGAAGGCGCTGAAGTCGTGCTCGCCGATCAGGGCCTGCGCGGCCTCGCGCATCCTGTCGAGATCGAGCGGGCGGAACACCCAGCCGCACAGGCCCGCCTCGATGGCCGGGCGCACCGCCGATTCGCGCACCAGGAATGCGTAGCGCCGGCCGCGCGCGTGGTTGCGCGCGTGAAAGTCGGGCTCGACGTCCTGCGCCCACTGCACGGCGATGTCCTCGGGCAGGTAGCGGTTGGTGCCGCGCACCCAGGAGAAGATCTCGCGGGTGACGGGCGCGTCGAAGTGCACCACCTGGTTGAGCGCATGGACGCCGGCGTCGGTGCGGCCGGCACAGACGGTGGGGATGACTTCGCCGCGCGGCAGCCCGACGAACTCGGCCAGCGCCCGCTCGAGCTTGTCCTGCACCGTGTGGCCGTCGGGCTGGGATTGCCAGCCGTGGTACTTCAGGCCGCGGTAGGCGACGCCCAAAGCGATTCGCCCGGGCGGAACGGCCGCTTGAGCGGTGCCGTCCAGCACGGGCGAGGTCGAGGTTCCGGAGTCCGGTCCCCCGGGCGCCAGGCCCGGGGTGGTGGTGGGATCTGCAGGGGTGCGAGAGTTCACCCCGCGAAGGTTAACCCAAGGCGTCCAGCATCGTCTGTGCGCGGGACTTCAGGGGGCCGTCGGCCTTGGAGACGACTTCCTCCAGCAGTTCGCGCGCGCCTTCGTGGTCGCCGATGCGGCGGAACTCGTCGGCCAGCTCGATCTTGCGTGCCATCGGCTCGCTGTCGCCGTGGGCCTCGCCCAGGTCGAGCTCGGGCAGCACGGACTCCTCCGCGACGGCGGCGCCGCCATGGCCCGGCTTGTCGAGATCCAGCGACAGGTCGCCGAAGTCGAAGTCGATCGACGGCGCGGCCGATGCGGCGGCCGGGGCCGGCGCGCGCGCGGGCGCAGGCGCCGGCTCGGGCGGCATCGTCGGCACTTCGACATGACCCGGCTCGAGATCGAAGTCGCTGACCTCGAACGGCATGTCGGCGCCGGCGTGGTGCGGCTGGCGCGTGGTGTCGCCGCCGAGATCGTCGCCGCCCATCATCGGCCGCGTCGGCTGCTGCGTGTCGCCTGGCTGCACGGTGGGCGGCTCGTCGCTGTCGAAGTCGATCGGCAGGTCGGTGTCGTGGCCGCCGCCCTTGGCCGGCGGACGCATCAGCGTGACCTCTTCCGCGTCCTCGCCCAGCGGGTTCAGGGGCATCGGGTCGGTGTCGACGATGGCGTATTCGCCGCCTTCGGTGTAGAGCGGGTTGGTCGGGTCGATCTGGCGGCCCAGCTCCTGCGCCTTGCCCCACTCCTCGCCCTGGCCGTTCGTCAGGCCTTGCAGCTGGCGCGCCTGCGCCTCGAAGGTCTTGAGGTCGGCGCGCTTGGCGTAGACCTCGAGCAGCTTGGTGCGGATGGCCAGGCGATCGGGGTCGGAGCGCTGGGCTTCCTTCAGGATTTCCTCGGCCTGCAGGTCGCGGCCGTAGGCCAGGTAGACGTCGGCCTCGGCGACTGGGTCGACGTCACCGATGGCGTCGAGCTGGCTCAGCGAATAATTCAGCGAGGACGACGCCGAGTTGGCCGCGCCATCGCGCGTGTCGACGCGCTGGCCGCCGCTGGCGCCGAAGAACGAGTCCGGCTGGATCTTGCTCTCGATGAAGGACGTCTCCCCCGAGAACTTGTTGCGGTCGCCGCCCTTGCGCTTGCGCCAGAACAGGAAGCCGCCCAGCAGCACCGCCAGGCCGGCGATGCCCGGCACGATGTAGGGCGGATCCATCAGCGAGGACAGGAAGCTGTCGTCCGCCGGCGCCGGGGCCGGTGCGCGTGCCGGCGCCGAGGCGCGCACGGGCGGCGCGCCGTTGGCCGGTGGCCACGTCGAGGCCGAGCGCCCCGAGCCGCTGGGCGCCAGCACGATGCCGCAGTCGGTGCTGCCGTCGCAGTCGCAGTTCGACCGCAACGCCGTCGAGATCGTGCGCCAGCGCACTCC
>JBJMWE010000091.1:0-42549 GCA_045810285.1 Vitreoscilla sp.
CAGGCACTGCGAGGCGCATTGGCGACGGCGCGAACTGAAGGGCCGCCATGGCCCTGCGGACGCAGGGGAGGGCGGAGGGGGAGCGCATTGACACGTCGTTCATGTCCGTTAGAATACACGAACGCTGTTCAAATATAAGATTTGATTCATCGCTTGCCCGGACGCCGGCCTCCGGTCGCGCCAGAGCGGAGACACCATCGACATGCGATTCGACTTTTCATCCGAGGACGAGGCCTTTCGCGGCGAGGTCCGGGCATTCTTCCGGGAGCACCTGCCGCGCGACATGGCGCGCCGCTTCCACATCGGCGCGCATCCGCCGCAACGTCGGGACGTGCGCGCCTTCCAGGCACTGCTGCATGCGCGCGGCTGGGGCGCGCCGCACTGGCCCGAGGCATGGGGCGGCACCGGCTGGAGCCCGCTGCGCAAGCACCTGTTCATGCAGGAGCTGTATGACGCCGACGGACTGGACTACGGCTGGCAGGGCCTGCACATGGTCGCGCCGGTGCTGCTCGCCTTCGGCTCGGACGCCCAGCGGCGCCGCTTCCTGCCGCCCATGATCCGCGGCGAGGAGTTCTGGGCCCAGGGCTTCTCGGAGCCGGGGGCTGGCTCCGACCTGGCCCACCTGCGCACGCGGGCGGAGCTCGACGGCGACGAGTGGGTGGTCAACGGCCAGAAGACCTGGACCAGCGACGCCCGCATGGCGGAGTGGGGCTTCTTCCTGGTGCGTACCGACGCCGCCGTCAAGCCGCAGCGCGGCATCTCGTTCCTGCTGATCCCGATGGACTCGCCCGGCCTGACCGTGCGGCCCATCGTGTCGATCGACGGCGGCGACGGGCTCAACGAAGTCTTTCTCGAGAACGTGCGCGTGCCGCGCGCCAACCTGGTGGGCGAGGCCGGCATGGGCTGGACCTACGCCAAGTACCTGCTGGAGAAGGAACGCACCGCCAGCGCCTTCCTGTACTTCAACAAGCGCGAGCTGGAGAAGGCGCGGGCCATCGCGCAAGGCCAGGTCGTGGGCGGCGTGCCGCTGATCGACACGCCGGAGTTCGCGCGCAAGCTCGCGCGCGTGGAGGCCGACGTGCTGGCGCTGGAATTCTCGGTGCTGCGCGTGCTGTCGCACGAGAGGGGCCGGCACGACCTCGACGCGGTGGTGTCGGCGCTCAAGCTGCGCGGCTCGGCGCTGCAGCAGCGCGTGACCGACCTGCAGTTCGACGCGCTGGGAGCGCATGCGCTGCGCTTCTGGCCGCACGGCGACGACGAGGTGCCGGCCGCGGACGAGGCCGCTCGCTGGCCCGCGTTCGTGCCCGGACGCACCGCGGGGGCGCTGTTCGCGCGCGCCTCGACCATCTACGGCGGGTCGCAGGAGATCCAGAAGAACATCATCGCCAAGCTGGCCTTCGGGCTCTGAGCCGGCATCACGGAGAGATTTCGAGGCATGGACTTCAACCTGACCGACGAACAGCAGATGCTGCGCGACTCCGTCGCCCGCGTCGTCCGCGAGCAATGCGGGTTCGAGGCCCGGCGCCATCTCGTCGCGACGACCGGCTGGTCGCCCGAGCGCTGGGCGCAGTACGCCGACATGGGCTGGCTGGCGCTGGGCATTCCGGAGGAGTTCGGCGGCCTCGGCTGCGGATTCGTCGAGATCGCCATCGTCGCCGAGGAGCTGGGGCGCGGACTGGTGCTGGAGCCGTTCGTCGGCAGCAGCGTGCTCGCCACGCGACTGATCGCGCGCGCCGATGCAGCCGCCTTCGCGCCACGCCGCGCCGAACTGCTCGGCGGCCTGCTGGCCGGCACCTTGCAGGTGGCCGTCGCATACTGCGAACCATCGAGCCGCTTCGAGCTGCCGAGCGCCAGCGTCCGTGCACGCGCGCAAGGCGAGGGCTTCGTGCTGGACGGCGTCAAGATGATGGTGCCTGCCGCCGCCGCGGCCGATCACCTGATCGTGTCGGCGGCGGTCGACGGCGGCGACACGGCGCTGTTCCTCGTGCCGCGCGACGCGACCCGCGTGCATCCCTATGCCCTGATCGACGGCACGCGCGCAGGCGACGTGGAACTGGCGGCGGTGTACGTCGCGGCCGCTGCCCGCCTCAGTGCGCCGGGCAGCGGCCTGGCGCTGCTGGAGGACGCGCTGGACCACGCCGCGCTCGCCCAGGTGGCCGAAGGCCTGGGCTGCATGGAAGCGGTGCTCGAGATCACCAGCGACTACCTGAAGACGCGCCAGCAGTTCGGCCAGGCGATCGGCAAGTTCCAGGCGCTGCAGCACCGGATGGCCGAGATGTTCGTCGAGGTCCAGGAGACCCGCTCCATCCTCTATCGCGGCATCGCGCACCTGGACGACGCGCCCGCCCGGCGGCGCCAGGCCGTCTCCGCCGCCAAGATCCTCCTCGGGTCGGCCGGCCGCTTCGTGGGCGGCCAGGGCATCCAGCTGCATGGCGGCATCGGCCTGACCGACGAGTGCCGGATCGGCCACTGCTACAAGCGGCTGCTGGTGCTCGAGAAGATGTACGGCGACGGCGACTGGCACCTCGGGCGCTTCGTCCAGGCCGGCAGGCAGGCCGCGGAGCAGCCCGCATGAAGTTCGAGCAATACGCCGGCATGGCGTTCCGCCGCGACGGCCGCGTGCTGCACGCCACCTTCAACCGGCCCGACAGCCTCAACGCGTTCGATCCGGCCCTGCACGAGGAGTTCGAGCGCTTCATCTTCGAGGTCTCGCGCGACGACGCCACGCACGTCATCGTGCTGACCGGCGCGGGCAAGGCCTTCAGCGCCGGCGGCGACCTGGAGCAGATGCAGCGCCTGGTCGACCAGCCGCACCTCATGTATCCGGAAGCCGGCATCGCCAGGCGGCTGATCGCCAGCTTCCTCGACATCCCGCAGCCGGTCATCGCCAAGGTCAACGGCGCGGCGATGGGGCTGGGCTCGACGCTGGCGCTGTTCTCCGACATCAGCTTCGCCGCCAACCACGCCAGGATCGCCGACCCGCACGTGAAGGTCGGCTTCGTGGCCGGCGACGGCGGGGCGGTGATCTGGCCCCAGCTGATCGGCTACGCGCGCGCCAAGCAATACCTGCTGACCGGCGACGTCATCACCGGCGAGGAGGCCGCCCGCATCGGGCTGGTCAACTTCGCCTGTCCCGCCGCCGAGCTGGACGCCGCCGTCGATGCCTTCGCGCAGCGGCTGGCCGGCGGCGCGCGGCGCGCCGTGCAATGGACCAAGGCCACGATCAACGTCGGGCTAAAGCAGCTCGCGGCGTCCGTCATGGATGCGGGCATGGCGTACGAGACCTTGTCCAACCACACGCGCGACCACGCCGAGGCCGTGGCGGCCATCCGCGCGAAGCGCGCACCGGATTTCACCGGCGACTGATCGCGCCGATCATCGACATTCGAACGAAGGAGCAGGACGTGGGAATGGTTCAGGACAAGGTCGTCGTCGTCACGGGGGCGGGCGCCGGCATCGGGCGCGACTTCGCCAGGGCGTTCGCGGCGAACGGGGCGAAGGTCGTCGTCAACGACCTGGCGCGCGACAAGGACACGGGCCTCGCGCTCGCGCAGGGCGTGGCCGACGAGATCCGCGCCGCCGGCGGCCAGGCCGTCGCGGCCGTCGAGAGCGTGGCCGAATGGGAGTCGGCCCACCGGATCGTGCAGGCGGCGCTCGATGCCTTCGGCCGCATCGACTGCGTGGTCAACAACGCCGGCATCGTGCGCGACCGCTTCATCTTCAACATGAGCAAGGAGGAGTGGCAGGCGGTCGTCGACGTGCACCTCAACGGCTCGTTCTACATGACGCGCGCCGCCGCGCCGCACTTCAAGAGCCAGGAGGGCGGCTCATACATCCACATGACGTCGACCTCCGGCCTCATCGGCAACCTCGGGCAGGGCAACTACGCCGCCGCCAAGATGGGCGTGGTCGGGCTGTCGAAGTCGATCGCGCTGGACATGGCCAAGTACAACGTGCGCTCCAACTGCATCGCGCCCTGGGCCTGGACGGCGATGACCGCCGGCATCCCGGCCGAGACGCCCGAGCAGAAGGCGCGCGTCGAGAAGCTCAAGAAGATGGAAAGCGCCAAGATCGCGCCGCTGGCGGTGTACCTCGCCAGCGAGCGGGCGGCCCGGGTGTCCGGCCAGATCTTCGGCGTGCGCGCCAACGAGCTCTACTTCTTCAGCCAGATCCGCATGATGCGGTCCATGCACCGCGGCGACGGCTGGACGCCGGAGTCCATCGCCGACGAGGCCATGCCCGCGTTCGAGGCCAGCTTCTTCGAGAACGTGCCGTCGATGAAGCTCACCCCCTGGGATCCCGTCTGAGGAGCGCGAAGCCATGAAAGCATTGGTCGCAGTCAAGCGCGTCATCGACTACAACGTCAAGGCGCGCGTCAGGTCGGACGGAACCGGGATGGACCTGGCCGGCGTCAAGATGTCCATGAATCCCTTCGACGAGATCGCCCTCGAGGAGGCGGTGCGCTGCAGGGAGGCCGGCCTGGTCACCGAGGTGGTCGCCGTCAGCATCGGCGTCGCCGCCTGCCAGGAGACGCTGCGCACCGCGATGGCGATGGGCGCGGACCGGGCCGTCCTCATCGAGACCGACGTGCAGACCGAGCCGCTGCACGTGGCCAAGCTGCTGCAGGCGCTCGTGCAGCGCGAGCAGCCGCAGCTCGTGTTCCTGGGCAAGCAGGCGATCGACGACGATGCCGGCCAGACCGGCCAGATGCTGGCCGCGCTGCTGCGCTGGCCGCAGGCGACGTTCGCCTCGAAGGTGGAGCTCTCCGCCTCCGGCGTGCAGGTGACGCGCGAACTCGATGGCGGGCTGCAGACGCTGGCGCTGGACCTGCCGGCGGTGGTGACGGTGGACCTGCGGCTGAATTCGCCGCGCTACGTCACGCTGCCCAACATCATGAAGGCCAGGAAGAAGCCGCTGGAGGTCATCGAGGCCGCGACGCTGGGCGTGGATCTCGCGCCGCGCACGCGGGTGCTGGCGGTGGCCGAGCCCAGGGCGCGCGCCGGCGGGGTCAAGGTGGCGGACGTCGCCGCCTTGCTGGACAAGCTGAAGACGGAAGCGAAGGTGATCTGACATGGCTGCCATCCTGGTGATTGCCGAACACGACCACGGCGAGATCAAGGGCGCCACGCGCTCGGCCGTGACCGCGGCGCTGCAGATCGGCGGCGACGTGCATGTGCTCGTCGCGGGCCATGCCTGCGCGGCGGCCGCGGCCCGCGCGGCGCGCATCGCGGGCGTGTCCCAGGTGCTGCTGGCCGATGCGCCCGCCTACGAGCATGCGCTGGCCGAAGCGCTGGCCGAGCTCGCCGCCGGCCTGGCGCCCGACTACGGCCACCTGCTGGCGGGCGCCACGGCCAGCGGCAAGAACGTCATGCCGCGCCTGGCCGGCCTGCTCGACGTGGCGCAGGTCTCCGACATCACGGCGGTGCTCGCGCCCGACACCTTCGTGCGCCCGATCTACGCCGGCAACGGCCTGGCCACCGTGCAGGCGCTGGACGCCGTCAAGGTGGTGACCGTGCGCGGCGCCGCGTTCGACGGCGCGCCGGACGGCGCCGCGAGCGCCCCCGTCGTGGCCGTCGCGCAGGTGCCCGATCGCCTGCCCGCGCGCTTCGTCGCACAGGAGCTGACCCGCTCGGAACGGCCCGAGCTGACCGCCGCGCGCGTGATCGTCTCGGGCGGCCGCGGCATGGGCAACGGCGAGAACTTCCAGCTGCTCGACGCGCTGGCCGACAAGCTCGGCGCGGCCGTCGGCGCCTCGCGCGCCGCGGTCGATGCCGGCTTCGTACCCAACGACTACCAGGTGGGGCAGACCGGCAAGATCGTCGCGCCCGAGCTGTACATCGCGGTGGGCATCTCCGGCGCGATCCAGCACCTGGCGGGCATGAAGGACAGCAAGCTGATCGTCGCCGTCAACAAGGACCCGGAGGCGCCGATCTTCAGCGTGGCCGACTACGGCCTCGTCGCCGATCTTTTCCAGGCCGTTCCCGAATTGACCGCGGCGCTCTAGGCCGCCGAAGGACCTGGATCATGCCCTCCCGCTCGCGGACAAATTCCAACCGGCCTTCGGTTAGCATCTCGTTCGGCCCGGACGCCGTCCCCACGGGGTTCGGTCAGCGCAGGAACGAGGAACTATTGATGGTCACGAGCAAGAAACGAGCGTTGCCGGAGGCAGCGGAGCCGAGTGCCGATCGCGATGCGACGGGCCCGCGGTCCCTCGCGCGGCTGCTCGGCCTGTTCGATGTCCTGTCGCTGATGCCCAACGGCATGTCGCTGGCCGAGCTCAACGTCACGCTCGAGTCGCCCAAGAGCAGCCTGCTGAACCTGCTGCGGCCGCTGGTCGCCGAGGGCTACCTCGTGCACAGCGCCGGCGTCTACCGCCTGGGGCCGTCGATCTTCCGCCTGGCCGCCAGCGTCATGTCGGCATGGAACTTCCCGAAGATGATCCGCCCCTTCATGGCGGAACTGGTCGAGCGTACGGGCGAGTCGGCGCTGCTGGGCGTGCTGAACCAGGAGGCGGAGGTGCTGACCTACGTCGAGATCGTCGACAGCCCGCATCCCGTGCGCTACCAGATCCCGGTGGGCACCACGCGCCCGATCTACGCCAGCACGGCCGGCCGGCTGCTGCTGGCCTATGTCGACAAGCCGTGGCGCGACCAGTACGTCAACACGGTCGCGTTCAAGGTCAAGACGGCCATCCCCGTGACGCGCGCCTCGCTCGTGCGCGAGCTCGACAAGATCCGCGCGGAAGGCGTCTCGAGTTCGATCGACGGCTACTCGGTGGGCCTGGCCGCCGTGGCGGCGCCGGTCTTCGATGGCGACGGCCGCTGCATCGCCTCGGTCAACATCGCCGGGCCGTCGGATCGCTTCCGCCACGACCTCGAATCGCTGAAGGCCACCGTCAAGGACGTCGCCGCGCGCGCCTCCGGGCTGGTGGGCCGCGTCGAGTCGCGCGCCGGCGGCTGAAATTCACGCGTCGACCAGGCCGCCGCTGCGGGCGAGCCGCCGCAGGTGATGGGCCGAGTCGCCGAACAGGATCTCGACCAGCGTGAGGCGGCGGAAGTAGTGCCCCACCTGGCACTCCTCGGTCATGCCGATGCCGCCGTGCAGTTGCACCGCCTCCTGGCCGACGAAGCGGGCGCTCCTGCCCACCTGCACCTTGGCGGCCGAGATCGCGCGCGAACGCGCGTCGGGATCCGGGTCGTCGCACATCATCGCGGCGTACAGCGCCATGCTGCGCGCCTGCTCGAGGGCCACCAGCATGTCGACGGCGCGGTGCTGCAGCGCCTGGAAGCTGCCGATCGCGACGCCGAACTGCCTGCGCACCTTGAGGTAGTCGACCGTCAGCTCGTGCGCGCGCTCCATCACGCCGATGGCCTCGGCGCAGAGCGCGGCCGTCGCCACGTCGGTCGCGCGTTCGATGGCGGGCAGGGCGGCGCCGGCGACGCCGATCAACGCATCCGCGTCCACGCGCACCGAATCGAAGCGGATGTCGGCCGCGCGGCCGTGATCCTGCGTGCGGTAGCCGCGGCGCGTGATGCCCGTGGCGGCGGCATCGACCAGGAACAGCGAGAGGCCGTCGCGGTCGTTGGCGCTGCCGTGCGTGCGCGCCGAGACGACCAGCCGGTCGGCGCTGTCGCCCCAGGGTACGAAGCGCTTCGCGCCGGAGAGGATCCAGCCGCCGCCCGCGGCGCTTGCCGTGGCGTCCACATGCGCCAGGTCGAAGCGGGCGGCGTCCTCCACATGGGCCAGCGCCAGCGTCAGCGCGCCTTCGGCCATCGCGGGCAGGCATGCTGCGCGCTGGGCGTCCGAACCGGTGTCGCGCAGCAGGCCGCCGGCCAGCACGGTGCTGGCCAGGTAGGGCCCGGGCGCCAGGCTGCGGCCCAGCGCCGTCATCACGATCAGGGTGTCCGTCGGCCCGCCGCCGAAGCCGCCGTCTTCCTGCGCGAACGGCAGGCCGAGCAGACCCATCTCGGCGAACCGCGCCCACAGCGCACGGCTGTAGCCGGGCGGTTCCGCCAGGTGGGCCTGGCGCTGCTCGAAGCTGCATTGCCCTGAAAGCAGGCGGGTCACGCTGTCCTGCAGCATGCGCTGTTCGTCGGAGAGGTCGAAGTCCACGGATCTTCCTAGAGGCCGAGCACGGTCTTGGCGAGGATGTTGCGCTGGATCTCGTTCGATCCGCCGACGATGGACACGTGGCGCGCCCAGTAGTGGTTGGGGGCGATCGCCAGCGCCCAGTCGTCGCCCTCCACCGGCGCGGACGAGCCGGACACGAAGGCGGGATCGAACTCCAGGGCGCTGTAGCCGGCCACCTCCAGCAGCAGTTCGGCGGAGGCCTGCTGCAGCTGCGAGCCCTTCATCTTCAGGATGGACGACTTCGGGTCCGGCTTGCCGTCGTCGCGCCGGCCGATCTCGGCGATCAGGCGCATCTGCGTGATCTCGAGCGCCTTCAGTTCGACCTCGAGCTCGGCCATCCGTTCGCGCAGGCGTTCGTCCTCGATCAGCGGACGTCCGCCCTGCATCACCTGCGCGGCCAGCTCGCGGGCGCGGCGCAGGCGCATCTTGGAGATGCCCACGCGCGCGATGCCGCTGCGCTCGTGGCCCAGCAGGTACTTGGCGTAGTCCCAGCCCTTGTTCTCCTCGCCCACGAGATGGCCCGCGGGCACCCGCACCTTGTCCAGGAACATCTCGTTGGTCTCGTGGTGGCCGTCGATCGTGACGATGGGCCGCACGGTGACGCCGGGCGACTTCATGTCCATCAGCAGGTAGGAGATGCCTTGCTGCTTGCGCGCGCCCGAGTCCGTGCGCGCGAGCACGAAGCACCAGTCGGCGTGGTGGGCGGTGGACGTCCACAGCTTCTGGCCGTCGATCACGTAGTGGTCGCCGTCGCGCGTGGCGGTGGTGCGCAGGGACGCGAGGTCCGAGCCGGCACCGGGTTCGGAGAAGCCCTGGCAGAACCAGTAGTCCATGCGCGCGATGCGCGGCAGGAAGTGGCGTTTCTGCGCCTCGCTGCCGAAGGCGATGAGGGTCGGGCCGATCATGTTCATGTTGAACGAGATCGGCTCGGGGGCCGGCGCGAGGTGCAGTTCCTCCTTGAAGATGTACTGCTTGACGGCGTCCCAGCCGGTGCCGCCCCATTCGCGCGGCCAGGCGGGCGTGGCCCAGCCCCGGTCGTGCAGGATGCGCACCCAGCGCAGCATCTCCTCCTTCGAGATGCGCTGGCCGCGCTCCGTCTTGCGGCGGATGTCGGCAGGCAGCGCCTTCTCGAAGAAGGTCCGCACCTCCTGTCGGAAGGCGGTTTCCTCGGCGGTGAATCTCAGGTCCATGGCGATGTCTCGGCGGGGTGGGCGTCAGGCCGGGCGAGCGTCATTCGATGAGGCCGGCGTCGCGCAGGGCCGCGACCCTGGCCGTGTCGAACCAGGCCGACAGCGCGGCATCCGTGTTGGCCGGCGTGATCGCGCGGGGAGGCGTGGGCATGTCGGGCACGCTGCGCGAGAAGCGCGGCGCAGGGGCCGCCTGCACGATGCCGTCGACCTCGACGAAGGTGCCGCGCGCCGCCAGGTGCGGATGGCGCGGGGCCTCGGCGAACGACAGCACCGGCGACACGCAGGCGTCGCTGGCCTCCAGCAGCGCCGACCACTCGTCGCGGGTCCGCGTCCTGAACCTGGCGGCCAGCACCGCCTTCGCCGCCTTCCAGCCGTCGCGCGACGACTGGGGGCCCAGGCGGTCGGCGTCGATGTCCAGCCTGCGCAGCAACTCGGCGAAGAACTTCTCCTCGATGGGCCCGACCGCCACCCAGCGCCCGTCGGCGCATTCGTAGCAGTCGTAGAAGTGCGAGCCGGAGTCGGACAGATTCGTGCCGCGTTCCGGCTTCCAGAGGCCGCCGGCCACCATGCCGAAGAACGTCGTGGCGAGATGCGCCGCGCCGTCGACGATCGCGGCGTCGACCACCTGGCCGCGGCCGGACTGCCGCGCCTCGAGGACGCCCGCGAGCAGGCCGACCGCCATGTACATCGATCCGGAGGCGTAGTCGCCGACGACGTTGAGCGGGATCGTCGGCGGCTGGCCGGCGCGGCCGATGGCGTCGAGCAGCCCGGTCAGCGCGATGTAGTTGATGTCGTGCCCGGCGCGCACGCTCAGGGGCCCGTGCTGCCCCCAGCCGGTCAGCCGGCCATAGACCAGCCGCGGGTTGCGCGCCAGGCAGGCGTCGGGCCCCAGGCCCAGCCGTTCGGTCACGCCCGGCCGGAAGCCTTCGATCAGGGCGTCCGCGCCTTCGACCAGGTCCAGCACGACCTCGACCGCCGCAGGCAGCTTCAGGTCCAGCGCGATGGCGCCCCGATTGCGCAGCAGCGTGTTGAACCGCAGCGGGCGCTCGATGCCCTGCGCCACGGGCTGCTTGCGGTCGACGCGCAGCACGGTGGCGCCGAGATCGGCGAGCAGCATGGCGCACATCGGCCCCGGCCCGATGCCCGCGAGCTCGACGACCTTCAGGCCGGCCAGCGGGCCGCTCATTTCGCGACCCGTCCGAGCACGCTGCCCGCGATGATGTTGCGCTGGATCTGGTTGGTGCCTTCGATGATCTGCACGACCTTGGCGTCGCGGAAATAGCGGGCGATCGGGTACTCGGAGGACACGCCCGCCGCACCGAACAGCTGCACCGCGTCGGTGGCCACCTTCATCGCCACGTCGGACGCGAAGCACTTGCTCATCGCGGCCATCGGCGCCAGCGCCCTGCCCGTGACGCCGGCATCGACCATCGCCGCCGTGCGGTACACGAGCTGCCGCGCGGCTTCGGTCTGCGTCACCATGTCGGCGATCATCCAGCGCACGCCCTGGAAGTCGCCGACGGCCTGGCCGAAGGCGCGGCGCTGCTGGATGTAGGCCACGGCATGGTCGATCGCGCCCTGGGCCAGGCCCACGGCGCGGGCGGCGATGATGGGGCGGCTCGTGTTCAGGGCTTCCATGGCCACCTTGAACCCTTCGCCGCCCTCCGGCCCGAGCCGGCTGCCGACGGCCAGCTGCACGTTGTCGAAGAACAGCGGGCACGACGGGATGCCGCGCGCGCCCAGCTTGTCTTCCTTGCGTCCGACGGTGAGCCCGGGCGAGCCCTTGTCGACGATGAACATGTTGATGCCCAGCGCCTCGCCCTGCGCGTCCTGCGTCCTTGCGGCCACGAGGATGAAGTCGGCGATGTCGGCGTTGGTGCACCAGGTCTTGGCGCCGTTCAGCACGTAGCCGTCCCCGGTGCGCCGCGCGGTGGTCCGGATGCCGGAAAGATCGGAGCCGCTCTGGGGCTCGGTCAGCGACAGCGCGCCGCGCAGTTCGCCGCTGGCCAGGCCGGGCAGCAGGCGCTGCTTCTGCGCCTCCGTGCCACCGGCCAGGATGGCGCCGAACGGCGTCCACTGGACCACCAGCAGGTAGCCGGTGTTGTAGCAGACGCGGCCGAACTCCTCCACGGCGACGCAGGCCGCCAGCGTGCTGCCCGTGCCGCCGTATTCCGCGGGGAAGGGCAGGGCGAACAGGCCGAGCGACTTCAGCAGCTCGAACATGTCCTGCGGGTACTCGGCGCTGCGGTCGATCTCGTCCGCGCGCAGGGCCACCTTCTCGCGCGCGACGCGGCGGATCAGGTCGCGGATGCTCTTGTGGTCGTCGCTCAGGTCGTAGGTCAAGAAAGGCTCCGGCACTTCCGGGTGGCGTGGCCCGGCGACGCCATGATGGTCTAATATACGAACAGTGTGCGTAAGTGTGAATGTCAATCACCCACTCGTCAAGCGATGAGGATGCGATCGCCTGAACGGTTCCGATCGATTCGGGTCGCCTTGACATCGTCTTTGAAGTGCGTTTATATTGTAGAACGACATTCAACAAACGATGCGGCCGTCAGTCCTGGGGCGACAGGCTGCCGAGACGCCAGGAGACCGCCTTGGACACAGCCGTGAAGCCGATCGTGCGCGTGGACTACGTGCCCGCCGAGCACTACCTCTCGCGAGAGGTCGTCCAGCTCGAGAAGCGCCTGCTCTGGCCCAAGGTCTGGCAGCTCGCCTGCCGGCTCGAGGAGATCCCGTTCGTCGGCGACTACGTCACCTACGACATCAACGACGAATCGGTCATCGTGGTGCGGCAGACGGCCGACACGATCCGCGCCTTCCACAACGTCTGTCCGCATCGCGGCCGGCGCCTCACCGAAGGCTGCGGCACGGCGGCGCGCCTGCAGTGCCGCTTCCACGGCTGGCAGTGGAACCTCGACGGCAAGGTGATCCGCATCATCGATCGCGACGACTGGGCCGGTTGCCCCGACGTCGACGACGAGGACTTCACGCTGCCCGAGATCAAGGTCGACACCTGGGCCGGTTTCGTGTTCGTCAACTTCGACCCGCACTGCGAGCCGCTGGCCCGGCACCTGGCGCCGGTGCCCGAGTACACCGACTGCTACGAGTTCGAGAAGATGCGCTACCGCTGGTACAAGTCGGTGCGCCTGCCGTGCAACTGGAAGGTGGCGCTCGAGGCCTTCAGCGAGGGCTACCACGTGTTCGGCACGCACCCGCAGCTGCTCGACACGCAAGGCGACGACACCACGCGCAGCTTCACGTTCGGCAAGCACGGCATGTTCGGCTACCCGGCGCCTTCGCGGCTGATGGGCGCGCCGTCGCCGCGCACCGGCCGGCCCGTGCCCGACGACGTGCGCCCGGGCATCGTCAAGTTCTTCGCCGATCTCGAGGAGCAGCTCAAGGCCATCACGACGGCGAGCGACGCCGAGGCGGCCAGGCGCATCCTGGCGGAATGTCCTCCGGACATGCCCCACCTCGACCTGCTGATGAAGGTGGGGCAGTTCCAGGCGGAAGCGGCCATCGGGGCGGGCGCCGGGTATCCGAACATCACCGGCGAGCAGGTCTACAAGGCCGGCACGGACTGGCACGTGTTTCCCAACATGATCTTCCTGATGTCGCCCAACGGCATGCTGTTCTATCGCGCACGGCCGGACGGCGACGATCCCGACTCCTGCTTCTACGACATCTGCTCCATCGCGCGCTACGCGCCCGGCGCCGAGCCGCCGCTCAAGCGCGAGTTCTTCTGGGGCAAGGACGACTGGAAGACCGACACCGTCGCGAACTTCGGCCTGATCCTGGCGCAGGACTTCGCCAACATGACGGAGGTGCAGAAGGGCATGAAGTCGCGCGCGTTCAAGGGCGCGCGCACGAACCCCCTGCAGGAGACGTCGATCTCGAATTTCCACCGCGTGCTGCGCGAGATGCTGTTCGACGAACCGGCCGCCGGCTGAAGGGCGCACCATGTCCACCAATGGAAGCTGGGACGAGGTCGCCGACCTGGTGATCGTGGGCAGCGGCGGCGGTTCGATGTGCGCCGCGCTGGCCGCCAAGCGGCTGGGCAAGCGCGCGCTGATCGTGGAGAAGCAGGCGCTGGTCGGGGGGTCGACCGGTTTTTCCGGCGGCGTCTGGTGGGTGCCGGACAATCCGGTGATGAAGCGCGCCGGGGTGTCCGACACGCCCGAACGCGCGCGCCAGTACCTCGACGCGGTGGTCGACTACGACGGGCCCGGCACGACGCCCGCGCGGCGCGACGCCTTCATCCGCACGGGTCCGAAGATGGTCGACTTCCTCGAGCGCGAGGGCATGAAGTTCGTCTACGCGGACGGCTGGTCCGACTACTACGACGAACTGCCCGGCGGCGAGCCGCGCGGCCGCTCCCTGCTGGCCGAGCTGTTCGACACCCGCGAGCTGGGCGCCTGGGAGAGCAGGCTCTCGCGCTACAAGGGCTTCAACCTGCCGGTGCCGACGGACCAGTTCCCCGCGCTGATGCTGGCCAAGCACACCTGGGCCGGCCGCAAGGCGGCGCTGGCGCTGGTGGGACGCATCCTCAAGGGCAAGCTCACCGGCGCGCGGCTGGCCGGGGCCGGCGCCGCCATCCAGGGCCGCATGCTGCAGATCGCGCTGCGCGAACAGTTGCCGATCTGGACGGAATCGCCGCTCGCCGAGCTGATCGTGGAGGGCGATCGGGTGTGCGGGGTGGTGCTCCGGCGCGCCGGCGCGCTGGTGCGGGTGCAGGCGCGCGACGGGGTGCTGCTGAACGTCGGCGGCTTCTCGCGCAGCGCCGCGATGCGCGAGCGCTTCCAGCCCAGGCCGGGCTCGCACACCTGGACCAACGCCAACCCCGGGGATACGGGCGAGGGCATCGAGATGGCGATGGCGCTGGGCGCCGCGGTGGACTGCATGGACGAGGCCTGGTGGGTGGTCACCTCGCTCGGCCCCGACGGCAAGCCGCCCACGCCCGGCGGCTACGCGAGCGACGGCACCCCCTTGCCGTTCATGCATCACCTCGACCTCTCGCTGCCGCATTCGATGATGGTCGACCAGCTCGGCGAGCGGTTCTGCGACGAGGCCGGCGCCTACATGGAGATCGGCCAGCGCATGTACCGGCGCGAGAAGGAGACCGGCCTGGCCGTGCCGAGCTGGGTGGTGATGGACAGCCGCCAGCGGGCCCGCTATCCCTGGGGCACGGCGCAGCCGGGCCAGGTGCCGCAGGAATGGCTGGACAGCGGCTACATGATCCGGGCCGATTCGATCGACGAGCTGGCGACCCGCACGGGCATCGCCGCCGCCGGCCTGCGCCGCACCGTCGAGCGCTTCAACGGCTTCTGCCGCACTGGCGTCGACATCGACTACGGCCGCGGTTCGCGCGCCTTCGATCGCTGCCACGGCGATCCGACGATCAAGCCGAACCCGAACCTGGGCGCCATCGAGCAGGCGCCGTTCTACGCGGTGCGCATGTATCCCGGCGACGTCGGCACGGCCGGCGGCGTGGTCACGGACGAACACGCGCGCGTGCTGCGCGCCGACGGCGCCGCCATCGACGGCCTGTACGCGACGGGCAACTGCACGGCCTCGGTCGTGGGCCGCTGCTATCCGGGCGCCGGCGCCAGCATCGGGGCCTCGTTCACCTTCGGCTACATCGCGGCGCACCATGCACTCGGCGCGCCCCTCAACTGACCGGATCAAGGAGAGCCGCATGAACCCCGAAACGCGCATCGACCAGGCCATCCTGGTCGACATCTACCGGCGCATGGCCCTGATCCAGCGCAGCGACGACCGCTTCCGCGCCGTCATCAAGGCGGGCAAGATCGTCGCGCCGTACTACTCGCCGCGCGGGCAGGAGGTGATCCCGTCCGCCATCTCGGTCAACCTGACCGACGACGACTACATCTGCACGATCTACCGCGGCATCCACGACATGCTCGCCAAGGGGGTGCCTTCGAAGCTGCTGTGGGCCGAGATCGCCGGCAAGGCGACGGGCACCTGCAAGGGCAAGGGCGGCCCGATGCACATCACGCACCCGGCCTCGGGCGTGATGGTGACCACGGGCATCGTGGGCAGCAGCATGCCGATCGCCAACGGGCTGGCGCTGGCGTCGCAGATCCGCGGCGACAAGCGCGTGACGGTGGCCTATTTCGGCGACGGCGCGGCCAACATCGGCGCCTTCCACGAGGCGCTGAACATGGCGGCGGTGTGGAAGCTGCCGGTGCTGTTCGTCTGCCAGAACAACGGCTATGGCGAGCACACGCGCTACGAACTCGCCACGTCCGCAAGGCAGGTCTCCGACCGCGCGATCGGCTACCAGATACCCGGCGTGACCATCGACGGCAACGACCCGCTGGCGGTCTACGCGGTGGCGCGCAGCGCGATCGCGCGCGCCCGCGCCGGCGACGGCCCGACCCTGATCGAGGCCAGGACCTTCCGCTTCCACGGGCACGTGTTCGGGGACGCCGACGCCTACATGGCGCCCGGCGAGAAGGAGGCCGCGATGGCGCGCGATCCGGTGCCGCGGTTCCGGCGCTGGCTGCTGGAGGGCGGCGTGGCCGAAGCCGAACTGGCGGCGATCGAGCAGGCCATCGACGTCGAGATCGACGCGGCCGTCGCCTTCGCCCTCGAAAGCCCCGTGCCCGATCCGGCGGAACTCCACACCGACGTCCTCGGCGAAGAGGTGGCGGCATGAACACGACGGCCGACCCGACCGGCAAGGTGAAGCCCATGAACACGATCCAGGCGGTCAACCTCGCGCTCGAGGAGGCGATGACGCTGGACCCCGAGGTCATCCTGCTGGGCGAGGACATCGCCGACGGCCAGGAGGGCGGCATCGTCGGCGTCACCAAGGGCCTGTCGACGAAGTTCGGCGCCGCCCGCGTGCGCTCCACGCCGATCTCCGAGCAGGCCATCATCGGCGCGGCGATCGGTGCGTCCATCGTCGGCATGCGGCCCGTCGCCGAGATCATGCTGATGAACTTCACCACGGTCGCGATGGACATGATCGTCAACCATGCGGCCAAGCTGCGCTACATGTCGGGCGGCCAGACGCACGTGCCCATCACCATCCGCACCATGACGGGGGCAGGCTTCGGCACCGGTGGCCAGCACGCCGACTACCTCGAGGCCTGGTTCGCCCACGTGCCCGGCATGAAGGTGGTGGCGCCGTCGTCACCGGCCGATGCCCACGGGCTGATGCTGTCGTGCATCTTCGACGACGATCCGTGCCTGTTCATCGAGAACCTGCCCACCTACTGGAATCCCGGGGCGCCGCCCCAACCCGGCCAGCGCATCCCGCTGGGCAAGGCCAACGTGCTGCGCGAAGGCAGCGACGTCACGCTGATCAGCTACAGCCGCACGGTGCACGACTGCGTGGCCGTCGCCGACAAGCTGGCTGCCGAAGGCATCCGGGTCGAGGTGATCGACCTGCGCACCATCTCGCCGCTGGACGAGGCGACGCTGCTCCAGTCGGTCGCCCGGACCGGCCGGGCCGTCGTCGTGCACGAGGCCGTGCGCAAGTTCGGCGTCGGCGCCGAGATCGCCGCGCTGCTGCACGAACACCTGTTCGGGCAGCTCAAGGCGCCGGTGCAGCGCGTCGGCTCCAACCAGTCGCCCGTGCCGTTCTCGAAGTCGCTCGAGATGGCCTTCGTTCCCCAGCAGTCCGGCATCGAGGCGGCCATCCGCCGGACGCTGGGCTGACACCCGACCCCGACCGAACAGGAAATTCCCGTGACCATCCAAGTCCTGCTTCCCAAGATCGGCTTCTCGATGAACGAGGCGACGCTGTGCGAATGGATGGCCGCCGACGGCGCCGCCATCGTCGAAGGCCAGCCGCTCTACGCGCTCGAGAGCGACAAGTCCGTGCAGGAGATCCCGTCTCCGGCGAGCGGCACGCTCAAGATCATCGCCAAGCTGGGAACCGTCTACGAAGTCGGCGCCGTGCTCGCCGAGATCGGCTGAGCCATGCAAGCCACGCCGTTCGGCGCAACCCTGCCGTCCTGGCCCGAGATCGACTTCTCGGTCTTCGGCGAAGTCGAGACGCGGCCGCTGTCGCGCATCCAGTCGCTCACGGCCGGCTTCCTCGCGCGCAACTGGGTGACGATCCCGCACGTGACGCACCACGACGACGCCGACGTCACCGCCGTGGAGGCCTTGCGCGCCACGCTCGATCCGCGCCCCGGCACGCTGGCGTTCTTCGCCAAGGCGCTGGTCGCCGCCCTGAAGGCGTTCCCGCACTTCAACGCCTCGCTCGATGCCAGCGGTGCCAACGTCGTGCTGAAGAAGTACTTCAACATCGGCATCGCCATCGACACCTCGCGCGGGCTGGTGGTGGCGGTGGTGCGCGACTGCGATCGCAAGACGGTCGCCGAGATCGCGTCGGACATCGCGGCCCTGTCGGCCAAGGCGCGCGCGCGCGGGCTGCCGATGAGCGACATGGAAGGCGGATGCATGTCGATCAGCTCGCTGGGCGCCGTCGGCGGAACCGGCTTCACGCCCATCGTCAATGCGCCCGAAGTCGCCATCCTGGGGCTGGCCCGGTCCGAGTGGAAGCCGCGCCGGGCGGCCGGCGATGCGATCGAGTGGCGGCTGAAGCTGCCGATGTCGCTCAGCTACGACCATCGCGTCATCAACGGCGCAGACGCTGCGCGCTTCCTGCGCCACCTCGACGAGAGCCTGGCCGCGCCGGCGCAGCTCCTGGCCTCCTGAAAGGACTCCCGCATGTCGTCCGTCGTCGATCGCCCGGCCCATGTCGACCCGAAGCGCGTCGTCGACTTCGACTATCTCGCGCCGCCGGGCCACGAGGTGGACGTGCACCGGGCCTGGCATGCGCTGCATGCGCCCGGCGTGCCGGACATCGTGTGGACGCCGCGCTACGGCGGCCACTGGATCGCCACGCGCGCCGCCGACATCGACGCGATGCAGCTCGACGCCGGCCGCTTCTCGATGGCGTCCGTCACCATCCCCGCGTCGCAGCAGCAGTTCCGGATCGTGCCGCTGGAGATGGATCCGCCCGAGCACACGCCGTTTCGCGCCGTGCTGTCGCCCCGGTTCGGCCCGCGGCCGGTGAGCGACCTCGAGGGCAGCGTGCGCGCCCTGGCCATCGAGCTGATCGACGCCTTCCTGCCTCAAGGCCGCTGCGAGTTCGTCGAGGCCTTCGCCAAGCGCCTGCCCATCGTCGTCTTCCTGCGCCTGGTCGACCTGCCGCAGGAGGATCGCGACACCTTGCTGGAGATGACCGAGGCCTCGGTGCGCGGCGATGCGGCGCGACGCAACTGGGCCGCGCAGGCCCTGCAGCAGTACATCGGCCAGTGGATCGTGGCACGGCGCGCGCAGCCGGGGCCGGACCTGATCAGCGCGGTGGTCAACGCCAAGGTCGGCGGGCGCGACTACACGCCGGAGGAGACCTTCGGCATGATGGTCAACGTCATCTTCGGCGGCCTCGACACGGTGGCCGCCAGCCTGGGCTTCCTCACGCGCCATCTCGCGGAGCAGCCCGGCCTGCGGCGGCAGCTGGTGGACGATCCCGCATCGATCCCGGTGGCCATCGAGGAGTTCCTGCGCCGCTTCGGCATCCCGAACACGGCGCGGGTGGTCACGCGCGACCTGGAGTACGGCGGTGTCTCGTTCAAGGCCGGCGAGCAGATCATGCTGCCCAAGACGCTGCACGGCCTGGACGAGCGGCGCTACGCCGATCCGCTGACCGTCGACCTGGCGCGGCCGGCCTCGCGCCATGCGGCCTTCGGCGACGGCCCGCATCGCTGCCCCGGCGCCGGCCTGGCGCGCATGGAACTGCGCGTGTTCCTGGAGGAGTGGCTGCGGCGCGTGCCGGACTTCCACGTCGAGCCGGGCAGGCAACCCGTCACCAGTTCGGGCCAGGTCAACGGGATGATGTCGCTGCCGCTGGCGTGGAACGTGCGCTGACGCCGCCCCGGGCCGCGTCCTCGCGAATGATCTCGGCGCCGCGCCAGGCCATGGCCATCACCGGGCCGTTGGTGTTGCCCGAGATCATGGTCGGCGCGATCGACAGGTCCATCACGCGCAGGCCCTGCACGCCGCGCACGTTCAGGCGCGGATCGACCACGCTGGCGTCGTCCGCGCCCATCCGGCAGGTGCCGCAGGCGTGGTACCCGCTCTGTCCACCCTGGCGGAAGGCCTCGAGGATCTGCTCGTCGCTCTCGATGGCGACACCGGGCCGCGTTTCCTTCTCGACCAGCCTGGCCAGGCCGGGTTGTGCCATGAGGTGGCGCATGAAGCGCATCGAGGCGATGGCGACCCGGCAGTCTTCCGCATCGGCGAGGTAGTTGGCATCTACCCGCGCCGGAACGTCCGGATCGGCGGACAGGATGCGGACGTGGCCCTGGCTGTTGGGGCGCAGCCCGTAGCTGAAGAGCTGCACGCCGGGGTGGCGTTCCATCGCCATCCCGCCCGAGCCGAAGTCCAGCGTGATCGGGCACAGCATGAACTGCGCGTCGGCGCGTGCGGCCTCCGGCCGCGTCCTGTAGAAGCCGCCCACCGGGTACGGCCCGACGGCCAGCGCGCCGCGCCGGGCCAGCAGGTAGGCCGCGAGGTTGGCGGCCAGCCGCCAGCCGCCGAACGCGCGGTTCTGCGAGTGCCGCCAGTCCTTCAGGCGCCACTGCGCCATGTACAGCAGGTGTTCGCGCATGTTGAGGCCGACGCCGGCGTTGTGAGCCACCGGCGGGACGCCGATCGCACCCAGGTACCGGGCATTGCCGACGCCGGACAGCTGCAGCAGGCGCGGCGATTCGAGCGCGCCGGCGCTCAGGATGATCTCGCGCGCGCTGTCGAAGCGTCGCGGCTGTCCGCCGACGACGGCGTGCACCGCGGTCGCGCGCGTGCCCTCGAACAGCACGCGCGTCACCCGGGCGTCCGTGACGACGGTCAGGTTGCGCCGCGAGCGGATCGGGGCCAGGAAGGCGCGGGCGGCGCTCTGGCGCACGCCGTCGCGGATCGTGTAGGCGAGGTAGGCGACGCCCTCGTGGTCGAGGCGGTTGAGGTCGTCCCTGTGGCGCAAGCCGAGCCGGCCGCAGGCGGCGATGACGGCTTCGCCGAGTTCGGTGGGCCCGGCGAACGGCGTGACCTTCAGCGGCCCGCCCGCACCGCGCAGCTCGTCCGCGCCCATCGCGTGGTCCTCGATCGCGCGGAAGCTGCGGGCCATGTCGGCCCAGCCCCAACCCGCGACGCCGGCGGACGCCCACTCGTCGTAGTCGGCCGGATGGCCGCGCATGTAGACCATGCCGTTGATCGAACTGGAGCCGCCCAGCATCCTGCCCCGGGCCCATACCTCCTGCCGGTGGGCGTTGCCGTCGGCCGGCACCACGGGCGTGAAGCTCGCATGGGCCGGATCCCGCAGCAGTCGGCCGAAACCCTTGGGCATCGCGATCAGCGGACTGCGGTCCTCCGGGCCGGCCTCCAGCAGCAGCACGCGGCATGCGGGGTCTTCCGACAGGCGGTTGGCCAGCACGCAGCCTGCCGAGCCGGCTCCGACGATGACGTAGTCGTGGGCGTTCATGGAAAGGGGCGGGGTGGCTGGACCCGAGTGGAAATATTTGTTTGTGAAAACTGCACAGTGTTCTAATATTGGAACGACTCGCCGGCATTGTCAATGACGCCGGGTCGCCCACCACTTGCCCGGATCGCCATGCCACGCGCCACCCTCCCCAGACCGGCGTCGACCACGCTCCTGCTGCGCGACGCCGCGGACGGCCTGCGCGTGCTGATGCTGCGTCGATCCGCTTCCGCCCGCTTCATGCCGGGGGCCCTCGTCTTCCCCGGCGGCGCCGTCGATGCCGCCGACCATTCCGCCGCGATCGAGGCGTGTTGCGCCGAGTCGCGCGCCGATGCCTTCAGCCGCCTGCGCCTGGGCGACGCCACGGACGGCCTGGCGCTGGCGCACGCGGTGGCCGCGCTCCGCGAGTGCTTCGAGGAATGCGGGCTGTGGCTGGGCGCGGACATGCTGGTCGAGGCGCGGGCGCTGGCGGACGCGCGCCGGCGCCTGCTCGCGGGCAGCGCGCGCATCGACGCCCTGAGCGCCGAACTCTCGGTCCCGCTGGCCACCCGGGCGCTCGCGCCCTGGAGCCACTGGGTCACGCCCATCGACGCCGAGCGGCGCTTCGACACCGTCTTCTTCGTGGCCATGGCGCCGCTCGACCAGGCGGCGAGCGCGGAGGGCGGCGAGGCCACCGGCGTGGCCTGGACGCGGCCGGTCGACGCCTTGGCGACCAGCGCAGGCGACGCGTTGCCGTTCGCCACGCGGCGGACGCTGGAATCGCTGCTGCCGTTCAGGGATTCCGTGTCGGTGATGCGCGCGGCGCGCCGGCCGCGGCGGATGCCGACGCTGCACCCACGCGTGGCGCGCACGCGCGCCGGCGACCGCTGCGTGCTGCTGCCGCGCGATGCCGGCTATCGCGACGTGATGCGGCTGGATCCTGAAGGAACCGGTGCCGCCGTCGTCCCCGAAGCGCCATGCCCGCCCCGGCCGCCGCCTGCCGACCGTCGCCTGGCCTTCCGCAACCACAAGACCGATCAAGAGACATCATGACCACTTCGAGCGCCCATCCCGAGACCACGTCGCCGGTCTCGTCCCTTCCCGCGCACGTTCCGCAGTCGCTCGTGCACGACTTCGACCTGTACGACGTGCAGGTCGAGGACGGCGACTACCACGCGGCGCTCAAGCGCCTGCACGAGCCGGGCGTGCCCGACATCTTCTGGACGCCGCGCAACGGCGGCCACTGGGTGGCCACGCGGGGCGAGGACATCTATCACATCTTCAAGGATGCGGAGCATTTCTCGTCGCGCAAGCTGGTGGTGCCGCGCGAGCGCAATCCCGCGGTGCCGCTGCCGCCGATCTTCCTCGACCCGCCCGAGCAGGCCAAGTACCGCTCCCTGCTGGCGCCTGCGCTGTCGCCCAAGGCGGTGTCGCCGCTGGGCGAGAGCGCGCGCGCACTGGCGATCGAGCTGATCGAGGGCTTTTACGCCGCGGGCGAATGCGAATTCGTCGGCGACTTCGCGCAGCACCTGCCCATCGGCATCTTCATGAAGATGGTGGACGTGCCCACCGCGGATCGGGCCAAGCTGCTGCACTGGGCCGACCAGCAGGTGCGCCCGACCAGCGAGCACGAGCGCGAGGACTCGTTCCATCAACTCTTCGCCTATGCGGCGCAGAAGGTGGCCGAACGCCGCGCGAATCCGGGCACGGACCTGATCAGCGACCTGACCCGGGCGCAGGTCGACGGGCAGCCGATCACCGCCGAGGCGCTGGCGCCGATGATCTTCCTGCTGCTCGTGGGCGGCCTGGACACCGTCGCGTCGGCGATGGGCTTCGCCGCGCGCTTCATGGCCTCCAACCCGGCGCATCGGCGCGAGCTGATCGATCATCCCGAACGCATTCCCGCGGCGGTGGAAGAACTGCTGCGGCGCTTCCCGGTCGTCAACCAGGGGCGCATGGTGGTCAGCGACATGACCTACAAGGGCGTGGAACTGCGCGCGGGCGACCAGATCATCCTGCCGACCACGCTGCATGGCCTGGACGACAGGAAGTTCGAGGATCCGCTGCGCGTGGACTTCTCGCGGCCGATGCCGATCCATTCGACCTTCGGCAACGGCGTGCACCGCTGCCCGGGATCGCTGCTCGCGCGCACGGAGCTCAGGATCTTCCTGGAGGAGTGGCTGCGGCGCATCCCGGACTTCCGCATCAAGCCCGGCACGACGCCGGGCGTGCGTGCCGGCGTCAACGCGACGATCTACTCGCTGCCGCTGGTGTGGGAGGTGCGATGAGCATCCCTCGCCGCTGGCAGTGCTACTTCTGCGCCCATGTGTACGACGAAGCGCTGGGGGACCCGCCCAGCGGGATCGCACCCGGCACGCGCTGGGAGGACGTGCCGGCCGACTGGTGCTGCCCCGATTGCGGCGCGACCAAGGCCGACTTCGCACTTGTCGAATAACTGAACGCTGTTCTAAAAACTAGGGTTTGCCAGGATGCTGGTGGTCGTATAACGGAATATCGTTCAATTTATGGAACCGAGCTTTCCCGCGCGGTTCACGACACGACAGGGCTTCGCAGGCCCGCAGGAGACAGCCATGAACATCGCCAGGAAGCTCTTGTTCGTCGGATCGGCAGCGGCCGTCGCGTTGCTCTTGTCCACCAACGGGGCGGACGTCCTCCAGGCCGTCGCAGACGCGGGCGCGCAGTCGGCCCTCGGCGACCTGACCGAGCATTGGACGCTGTCGATCGCGCAGTGGCAGCCGGCCTCCGGCTACGTTCCGATGGAGTACCCGACCGACGGTTCGTGGGAACGGATGGTCGCGTCGGGCGGGCGGTGAGGGCCGGCTCGGCGACGACCTGAGCGAGGCGCCCGGGCCGTCGCGACCGTGCGGGCCGCGGCATGCCCGCGCGGACGGCGGTCAACGCGCCCTGGCAGGGACGGCGCTGCCGGCCTCGGAGAACTGGGCGGAGGCGCGTGCCGCGATCTGCCGGACCGTCGCCTGCAGGGACGCCACGTTCGCGTGGAACCGGTTGGCGGGGCCGGCGACGTTCAGGGCGCCCAGGCAGTCGCCGCTGGCGTCGAACACGGGGGCCGACACCGAGCCCAGGCCCTTGACCGGCACGTCGATCGAGGCCAGCGTGCCGTCCGCCCGGACCTTGGCAAATTCCTTCAGCAGCAGCGCACGCGTGATCGGCGTGGAGGTGGGCACCGTCGCGACCATCGAGGACAGGTATTGCTCACGCCAGGTCTTGTCGGCATAGGCCAGCAGGACCCATCCGGTGGGACTGGCGTAGAGCGGCCGCCGCACGCCGGCCGGGATCTGCAGCCGCAGGGAGTGCGGGCTGTCGACGACGTCGGTGAAGGTCACCTCGCCGACCTCGCGGTTCAGGACGCCCCACATCGCGCTTTCGCCGGTGCGCTCGACCAGTTCCGCCAGGAAGGGCCGGATGACCTTGGTCGTGGTGTTGGCGGACAGCACGCCGGCCGACAGGCGAAAGATCGCCGGGCCGAGGTTGTAGGTGCCGGCGCTGTGCACCAGGAACCCTTCCGCGACGAGTGGCCGCAGCAGGTTCAGCAGGCTGCTCTTGGGGGATTCCAGTGCGACGTTGAGATCGGCCAGCGTCATGCCGTGCGGCGCCGTGGACAGGGCGTCGAACAGCGCGAGCAGGCGGGTCAGCGAGCGGGGCCCGGAGTCGTCGCGCGCCGGCTGGGAAGCGCGCGCGCCGGACTGCTTGGGATCTTTCATGGAAAACCCTTTGATCTTCGAATCGAGCGGCCGGCCGGTGCCGGTCGCTGCTTCGGGATGCTACCCGGCTTGAACACCAGCGTGCAGTGGCGGTTCCGCGGGGAGCGTGCCTCTTCCGCCTCGCCGGCGACGTCCGAACGCGGCGAACGGGGCGAACGGGGCGTCGGTTCCTGGCGGCGGCGCGCTCTAGGCGCCACCGCCGCGGGGGCGTCCATCCAGGGTCGCACGGATTCGCCCGAAGGCCGCCTGCAGCGAGTTCCACTCTGCGATTTCCATGGTCGCAGGCCGAACCGGCTCCGCGATGACGGAGGCAGGCAGCGGCAAGTCCTTGCGGGCAAACACGATGGCGTTGCCGCTTTCGCGGTCCTTCACGGCGAGGGGAGCGCCGTGGAAACTGCGGCCGACTCGCGCAAGCAGGAGCGCGAACTCTTCGTTGTCCAGGTGGATGTTGGCGGACATCACTCCGGACGGACGCAGGCAGTCGAAGACGTCGTCGTAGAAACGCTTCGAACTGAGCGCGCCGGGCAGGCCGTCGCTGTCGTACCCGTCCACCAGCAGGACATCGAAGGCGCCTTCGTGCGCCCGGACGTATCTCGACCCATCGGCCCGGATCACTCGAAATCGTGCATCGTCTTCGGGGATGGAAAACTCGTGGCGCAGCGCGATGACGTGCGGATTGATCTCGAGCACGGTGATGTCGGCTTCGGGCAGGTGCCGGTAGCAGAACTTGGCCAGCGACCCGCCGCCCAGCCCGATCATCGCGATGCGCGACGGCCGTGGATGAAACAGGAGAAAGCCCATCATCGTGCGCGTGTAGGCGAGATCGAGCGAATCCGGGCACGCCAAGTCCATGGAGCTCTGCACCTCCGCCATGGAGAAGTGCAGCGATTTCATCTTTTGTGTCCGGTGCACGAAAGGTTTGACGTGGGTCTCTTCGGGATCGAAGCTCATCGGGTAGCGATCGGATGGTGCGGTGGCCGTGGAGCGATTCAAACATGGATGGGGCGATGGCTGATGTGCCGTGCGGCAAGCCAGCGTCGGTCGTGCAGCCTGCGGCGGCGGGTCCGGCCCTGCTCGACACCGGTGCCGACGGGCGGGCACGGGATGGCGCGGAAGAAGCGCTCGACCCTGTTCGACCCTGGGGGATGTTGACTCGAACGCAAGACTGTATGAACATACAGCAACGACGGCGAACCCGCTGCCGTCCAGCGCCTCGGGATCACCATGCTTCGCCAATGTTCACTGTTCGACGAGCCGCCCGCCGGGCTCGGCATGGTGCCGCTCGCGCGCGCGCCACGCCCGGCCTGCGCGCCGGGGCGGGTGCACTCCCTGTTCCTGGCGGCGCTGCCCGAGCCGGTGGATGCCGCCCGCCTGCACGCGCACGCCCGCCACGTGGAGGAGCGGTTGGGTTTCGCCGGCAGGGCGCTGGATGCGGATCGCCTGCACGTGACCCTGCATGCGCTCGGCGCGCACGCGGCCGAGCCGCCGCAAGCCGAGGTCGACCGCTGGTGCCGCGCCGCGGCGGCGGTCCGCCTCGCGCCGTTCGACGTCGTCTTCGACCGCGTCGCGACCTTCGGCGGCCGCGACCATCCCTGCGTGTTCACGAGCACCGAGGACGCGGGCCTGCTCGCGTTGCACCAGGCGCTGGGCATCGCGCTGGCGAACACCGGCGAGTGCATCGCGCGGCAGCGCATCGCACCGCACATGACACTGTCCTGGCGCGGGCGTCGGATCGCCGAGACGGCGATCGAGCCGGTGCGCTGGCGCGTGAGCCAGCTGGCGCTGATCGACAGCCTTCATGGCGAGCACGTGCACGACGTGCTGGGCCGCTGGCAACTGAAGGCCTGAGAACCCGGGGTGGCCACCCGGTGGGAGCGCAGGCCGTCGAGTAGTCCGTACGACGCTAGAACAGGCTGCCCTGTGCCGGCGGCGGCGGTGGAGGAGGCGTTGGCTTGGGCGGCTTGGGCGGCAGGATCTCGTCTCTCGGCGGCGGGTCGCTCGCGACCTTGGGCGCGCGCGCGAGCGGCGCCGGCTCGCCCAGCAGGCTGCCGGGCCAAGGTCGGAAGTAGCGCTTGGCCTCGATCACGCCGCAGGTCAGCCACGGCAGGTATTCCTCCGGGTCCAGGATGACGACCATGCGCTTTTCCTCGCCCGGCTTGTGCATGCGCTTGTACAGCGGATGCGCATCGGCGTTGACGGTCACCATCGCGAAGGTGGAGAGCTCGCCCCCTTTCGGGTTGCGCCAACGGCGGTAGATGCCCGCGATGCCCAGCGGCACTTCGCCGTCCTGGAAGATGCGCCAGCGCACGGCCTTGCCGCTCTCGTAGCAGGGCTCGTAGATCGCCTCGGCCGGAATGATGCAGCGCTGGCCGGCGGCCCATGCGTGGCGGAAGCTCGCGAGCGCGTGGATCGTCTCGCCGCGCGCGTTGTAGGTGCGGCGGCCGAAACCCACCTCGGTCGCGAAGTGGGGCAGGAGGCCGAAGCTGCCGTCCTCGGCCACCAGCGCCGGCCGGCCCCCTTCCTGGCCCTCGATCGACAGCCGGATGAACGGCGCCAGGTCGGTGGGGAAGACGTCGTGCGGATCCTCGTCCCTGCCGCGCTCGACGCCGAAGAACGTCAGCAGGCGATCCATGCGGGTGACGGGGCGGTAGTTCGAGCACATCGTCCCACTGTAGCGCGCGGGGTGCGCCCGAGGCCTCCCGACCCGGGTCAAGATCTCCCGACGACGGTGGTCTCAAGCCGGGCGAGGGCGCTTCCGATATCACGGTGGGGACTGCCTGCGCCGACACGGCGGGCCCTTGCGCGCGCCGGCGCCGCCGTGCGCCCGTGCGAGGCCGCATCGCTGGCCGATGCCGGCAGGACGCCGCCTGGTGGCGGAGTCCGCGGCGCACGGGCCGGCGGGTGCGGTGCTCGACGACCTGGCGTGGCGTGGCTGCCTCGCTGCCGGGACGTCCCCGGGACGCTCCATCGACAGATGCCTGACAAATCGCCTGAGGGAATGCCGCCATGCTGCCGATGCCCGTTCGATCACTGATGCTGTGCCTGCTGCTCTGCGCGGGCGTCGCCGAGGCTGCGCCACCCACGCGAGTGGTCTACCCCGCCACCGAATCGCGTGACGACACCCGCTTCGACGACCTGAAGGAGATCCTCCGGACGGCGCTCGACGAGACCGCCGCCGACGACGGCCCCTACACGCTCGGCGCGAGCAGCCGGTACGTGAACGAGGCACGCTACCTGGCCGAGATTCGCGATGGCGGCGGCGAGGCCAACGTCGTCTGGAGCTCCACGTCCGAACAGAAGGAGCGGGAGCTGCTGCCCATCCGGTTCGAACTCCGCAAGGGGCTGCTCGGATATCGCGTGGCGCTCATCGATCGACGGCGGCAGGCGGATTTCGATCACGTGGCGACCTTCGCCGACCTGAAGAAGCTGACGATGGGCCAGGGGCTCGGCTGGGGCGACGTGGCGGTCTACCAGGCGGCCGGCATCCGGGTGTCGACGGCGCCCTACGACGATCTCTTCCGCATGGTGGCCAACGACCGCTTCGACCTGTTTCCGCGCGGCGTCGGCGAAGCCTTCCGCGAGCGCGCCGCGCATCGGGACGAGGTGCCCGACCTGGCCGTCGAGCGGGGACTGCTGCTCTACTACCCCTGGCCGTATTACTTCTTCTGCAACCGCGCGGACACGGCACTGGCGGCACGGATCGAGCGTGGCCTGGCACGCATGCGCGCAGACGGCAGCTTCGACCGGATCTTCTGGAAGTACAACCGCAGCGCCATCGAGCAGGCGCGGATGGGCGAACGACGCGTGATCCGGATCCCGAATCCGCTGCTGCCCAAGGCGACGCCGCTGGGCGATGCCGGGATGTGGTACGACCCGAAGCGTGACATTCCTCCGAACTGACGCCCCGGAACCGTTCCGGCGCTCTTCAATCCAGCGGCAGAGGCGTCGAAATACCGGCCAGGACGTCGCGCAGCGCGGTCCTTCCTCGTCGCTGCCGTGACGAGTCCTGGATAACCATGGTTCCGCTCTCACGACACGTCACGCGTCGACTGCCTTCGTGGCTGACCGCTCCGGCGCGGGCCGTGCGGTTCGCCGTCGAGAACGCCCTCGGGCGACGGGTCATCGCCTGGATGCTCCTCTGCAGCCTGGGCCTCGCGCTCCTGTCGGGCGGGACGCAGCTGGTGGTCAACTATCGCCGCGACGTGGCGCAGATCGAGCGGCGCCTCGCCGAGATCGAGCGGTCTTCCACGTCGGCGCTGACGTCCTCGATATGGAACCTCGACCTGCGGCAACTCCAGGCCGAGCTGGCGGACATCGTTGCGCTGCCGGACATGTCGTCGGCGGACTTCGTCGACGTTCGCGGAAGGACGGTCGCCAAGGCCGGCGACCGGGGTTCGGGCGCCATCGTTCGCGTCATCCGCATCGGGTCGCCCGACAGCGGGCCGGGGCGGCGTGTCGAACTGGGCACGCTGACGATCCGGGCCTCGCTGACCGGCGTCTACGACGAACTGTTCGACGACGCCGTCCTCACGGTGGCATCCAAGGGTGGCGAGATCTTCCTGGTCTCGTTCATGATGCTGCTCATCTTCCGCGGCCTGGTGAGCCACCCGCTGTCGGACCTCGCGCGCTCCGCCGCCCGCACGGAGCACCTCACCGAGCCGATCGAACTGCGTCGCGGCCCGCACGCGGACGACGACTTCGACGTTCTCGTGCGCGCGCTCAACTCGATGCGGGCCTCCCTCAAGCGCGATTTCGACGCGCTCCAGGCGGCGCGGGCCGCGCTCGGCGCCAGCGAGGAACGCTACCGGAGCCTGGTCGAGTCGACGAACGTGGTCGCCTGGGAGTTCGACGCCGGTGGCGACGTCATGACATTCATCGGGCCGCAGATCGTCGGCCTGCTCGGGCATCCGGTCCAAGCCTGGCTCGCGGACGGCTTTGCCTCGGGCACCGTCGCGCCGGAGAGCCTGGCCGTCCTGGACGCGGCGCTGCACGGGCCGTCGCTGCGCATCGACCTCGAATGCCGTCTGAGGACCGCCGACGGGCGCGATCGATGGTTCGCCGCCCTGGCCGACCGGCGCGGCGGCCTCGCGGGCAAGGTCTGGCAGGGGCACCTCGTCGACATCGACGCACGCAAGCGCAGCGAGCAGGAGCTGGAGGTGTACCGCCGCGAGCTGGAGCTGCGCGTCGTCCAGCGAACCGCCGACCTCGATTCCAAGGTGGCCGAACTGGAGGTCAAGCGCGAAGAGCAGCGCGAACTCATCGACAAGCTGGAGGCCGCGCGCCACCAGGCCATGCAGGCGGAGAAGATGGCGTCCATCGGCCAGCTCGCGGCCGGGGTCGCGCACGAGATCAACAATCCCGTCGGATTCGTGCTGTCGAACTTCAGGTCCCTGGAGCGCTACATGGCGGACGTCTTCGGCGTCATCGCCGCCTACGAGGCCGCCGAGCCGCTGCTGGCGGACGGCGCGCAGCTGGCGAACCTGCGTCGCGTGAAGGAGGGCGCCGAGCTCGACTTCGTCAAGGAGGACGTCAGGCAGCTGCTGATCGAGTCGGCCGACGGCCTCGATCGCGTCAAGCGCATCGTGCAGGATCTCAAGGACTTCTCGCGCGTGGGCGAGAACGAGTGGCAGATCGCCGATCTCGTGCGCGGCCTCGAGAGCACCCTCAATGTCGTGCGCAACGAGATCAAGTACAAGGCCGAGGTGGTCAAGCACTATGGCACGATGCCCGAGATCGAATGCATGCCGTCGCAGCTGAACCAGGTGTTCATGAACCTGCTGGTCAATGCCGCCCATGCCATCGCCGAACGCGGCACCATCACGATCGTCACCGAGACCGTCGGCGACGAGGTCCGTGTCGCGATCACCGACACGGGCTCGGGGATTGCACCGGAGGTGCTGGGCCGGATCTTCGACCCGTTCTTCACGACCAAGCCGGTCGGGCAGGGCACCGGACTCGGCCTGTCGCTGTCCTACGGCATCGTGCGCCGGCACGGCGGGCGCATCGACGTCGACAGCGAACCGGGCGTGGGAACGACATTCCGCGTCTGGCTGCCGATCCGGCAGGCGAGGCAGCCGTCCAGCCTGCAGCCCGCCTGACCGGGTGCCGTGCCGCGTCGCCGGCGGTGCCCCGGTGCCGCGTCGTCAGCTCGCCTTCGATCGGGACAAGCGGATCCAGGTGTCGAGGACGTCCGGATCGAACTGCGCTCCACGTGCCGCGGTCAATCGCCCGGTCACTTCCTCGGCGCCGAAGCGCGCGAGCCCGGATCGTCCCTGCGTGAGGTCGTCGACGGCATCGGCGAGCGCCAGGATGCGGGCGCCGAGCGGGATGCCAGCGCCTGCCATCCCGCGCGGGAAGCCCGTGCCGTCGAAGTGTTCGTGGTGTGCCTCGACGAGCGCGGCCACCGGCAGCATGTCCTCCATCGCCGCCAGCGCCCTGGCGGAGAGACGGGCGTGCTCGCGGTAGATGCCGTCGTCGTCCGACGTGCCGTGGCCGTCGAGCCGCGCCAGCGTGTCGTCGGGCAGTCCGATGAGGCCGATGTCGTGCAGCAGCCCGGCGACGAACACGTCGAGCACCGCTTCCGAAGGCAGCTCCATGGCCCGGGCCAGGTCGCGCGCAAGGGCCGCGACACGGCGACCGTGCTCGAACAACCCGGTGCAACGGACCTCGAGCAGGTTGGTGAGCACCTTCACCGACTGCAGGTAGCGGCGTTGGCGGGCGGCGTCCGACTGCCGGCGATCCGCGGCATGCTGTTCCTGCAACTGCTGCAGCTCGTCGTTGAGCTGGCGCAGCTGTGCAGCCTGGGCCGCGCCCATGGCCAGGAGCCTGGCTTCGTCCTTCAGGCGCGCGCGCAGTGCAAGTCCCTCGCGGACCGACTCGGCGAGCTCGCGCTCGTCCCAGGGCTTTTGCAGGTAGCGAAAGATCCGGCCGTGGTTCACGGCCCGGATCGTGGCCGTCGCGTCGGAATAGCCGGTCAGCAGGATGCGCACCGTGTCCGGCCAGTCGCGGCAGATGTGCTCCAGCAGTTGGGCGCCGTCCATGCCGGGCATGCGCATGTCCGAGATCACGAGGTCGACCGGGAGCTCGGCCATCATCTCGAGCGCCTGCGCGCCGCTCGTCGCGGTGACGACCGTGAGGTCGCGCGAGCGCAGGGTGCGCTTGAGCGCCGAGAGAACGGAAAGTTCGTCGTCGACGCAAAGCAGGGTCCTGCTCGCGGTCGGCGCCGGCTCGGCGTCGCCTCGGGCGGCTGTCGCGTCAATGGTCGACGACATCATTGCGGGAAACACTTCATCGGTGATGGATTCGTTCATGCTGACTGGCATCTGGGGGCGGCGCAATGGCCTCGTGTCGAATCGGGCCGTCCGCGAGAAATTCTTCTCGCCGGGGGCCGGGGCTGGCGGGCGACAGGCACTCGACAGCGCGTCGACGTGCCGATCCCGCGCGACGTCGGCCGCGCGAGGGCGGCCGCGCGCGGCGGCGCGTCAGACGGCCAACGCCTCGCAGAGACCGTCCACCTCGGTTTCCGTGCCCTCGAGGATCAGCAGCATCTGGCCCTGCGTGAGGCCCGTGCGGTTCCATGCCGTCGGGTCGAGCGGCGGCACCATCTCGTTCGGGTCGCCCGCCACGTCGAGCGCGTGAGCCATGCCGTCCGCGATGTGGATGACGTCCATCATGGTGGCCTGCGACGCTGCCGGCGGCTCATGGTGAAGCCGGATGGCGTCGACGATCGCCGGACCGAAGTGCCAGCGCGCGGCCACCTGGGAGCCCAGCACCGCGTGATCGGTGCCCAGGGTGGCGCGCTCGGCCTCCAGCAGGGTGCAGTCGAGTTCGTCGCGCAGGCGGAGGGCCTCGGCCAGGCTGGCCGGCACCTGGCTGGCGAGCGCGAGCCGCCCGAGATCGTGCAGGAGGCCCGCCGTGAAGGCGACATCGGCGTCCAGCCGCAGCGCGCGCGCGATGTTGCGGGCGCACAGCGCGACCGCCACGGAATGGCGCCAATAGCCTTCCATCGCGAAGCCCGGGCAGGAGGGGCGCGGAATGCTCTGGCTCACCGCCGCGATCGTGAGGACGGTGGAGACGCTGCGCAGTCCGAGCATCCCGATCGCCTGCCGGATCGAGACGACGCGGCCCGGGACGCCGTAGAACGAGCAATTGGCCACGCGCAGGGCCTTGGCCGCGAGCGCCTGATCCAGCGACACCGTCTCGGCAATGGCGTCGATCGAGACGTCCTCGCGCGCCATCGCGGTCTGCAGGTCGATGATCACCTGGGGCAGCGACGGCAGTTCGCGCAGCTTCTCGAGCCGCATCGTGGTGACTGCGCTGGTCATGGGCGCTCCTGGTCGCGGTAGCGGCGCAGCAGCTCCATCAGCGGATGCACCTGGTGTCGACGCAACGAATCGCGGAACAGCCAGTCGACGCGATCGACACGGGCCGCCGGCTCGGGCGGCTCCGGCTGTGGCGCGGCCGGCGGATTTCCGGTGGGATGGCGCGGCGTATGTTCAATCATCATGTTCTTCCCTGTCTTGTATTGGCGCGGACGCTCAAGTGGCGACCGTCAGGAGCGGGACCACGGCCACGAGCGTTCCGCGCCCGCCTCCGCGGTCGTCGATGGCCCGGCAACTGCATCGAAGGACGTGACCGTTGCGCGGGATCTCGACGGAATCGCCATCCCGCAGCTCGGCCAGGCGCTGGAATTCCTCGGGCAGCGCGTCCTGGGCATAGCTGCCGACGAGCGCACGCAGGCCGGGCAGCAGCGCCTCGGCGTCCTGGTTCGCGAAGGCGATCAATCCATCGATGTCGAAGCCGACGAGGGGCAGCGGCACGTTGTAGAGCACCTCCAGGGCGTGGCGTCCGCGGTCCTCGACCACGCTCAGCTGTTCGTGCTGGCGTGCGAGCGCGGCCTGCAGGCGCTGGTTCAGGTCCGCCAGCTCGGTGTTGGCCGACCGCACCTGCTGGTCGAGCCGCCGGTTCTCGTCCGCGAGCTCCTTCTGGCGGAAGGCCTCCTCGATGTTCGCCCGCAGCAGGTCGTCCTCCCACGGCTTGGTGAGGAACTTGTAGATCGCGCCTTCGTTGATCGCGTCGGTGATGGACTGCAGCTCGGTGTAGCCCGACAGCACGATGCGCACCGTGTGCGGATAGAGGTCCTTCGCGCGGCGCAGGAATTCGACGCCCGTCATGTTGGGCATGCGCTGATCCGAGACGATGACGTCGACGTCGATCTCCGCGAGTCGCTGCAGGCCCTCGGCGGCGCTGGTCGCGGTGACGATGTGGTAGTCGCCGCGCCGCAACAGGCGCTTGAGCGAGGCGAGGATGTTCTCTTCGTCGTCGACGAGCAGCAGCGTGCGTCGACGCACGGGGCGGTCGAACATGCTGGCCGGCAGGCGCCGGTTCTCGCGCAGCAGCGACGAGATGGCGTCGGCGGAAACGGGATGGCTGAAATAGAAGCCCTGGATGGCGTCGCACTGGTGCGCGAGCAGCAGCGCGAGCTGGCCTTCGGACTCGACGCCTTCAGCGATGACGCGCATCTGCAGGCTGTGGGCCATGGTGATGACGGCCCGCGTCATCGACACCTCGGTGGGCGAGGCCAGCACGTCGTGCACGTACGAGCGATCGATCTTGATGACGTCGATCGGCAGCGCGCGCAGGCTGCTGAGGTTGGAGTAGCCGGTGCCGAAGTCGTCGAGCGAGATCTCGACGCCGATCGCGCGCAGCGTCGCGAGCGCCCGGGCGGCCTTGGCCACGTCCGCGGCCAGCATGGTTTCGGTGAGCTCGATGCCGAGATGGTTCGGTCGCGCACCCGTCTCGAGCAGGATCGCCTGGACGCGTTCGGCCAGGTCGCCTCGCGCCAGCTGGGCGGCAGAGACATTCACGTGCACCCGCAGGTGCGCATGGCCTTCGCGCTGCCAGGCGGCGATCTGCGCGCAGGCCGTGCGCAGCACCCATTCACCGATGGCGACGATCTGGCCGCTCTGCTCGGCGACGGACACGAACTCCGTGGGCGAAACCGGGCCGAGCGTCGCCGAGTCCCAGCGCAGCAGGGCCTCGACGCCCTGGATGCCGCCGTAGCGCAGTTCGACCTGCGGTTGATACACCAGCGACAGCTCGTCGTTCGAGAGCGCCTGGCGCAGCGCCCACTCGATCGCCAGCTGGCGCAGGGCCCCTTCGTTCCCGCGGGATGTCGCGATGCGCACCTGGCCCGCGCCGGCGGCCAGCGCGGACTTCAGGGCGACGAGCGCCGCCGACAAGAGCACCGGCGCGCTGTCGCCGTCGTCCGGCGCGCGCGCGGCGCCGATCGAGTAGGTGACGAAGACCCGCGTGGACGCGACCTCGAAGGCGTCGCTCAGCGCCGCGGCGATGACGCGTGCCCGTGCCGAGATGACCTGCCCGATGTCGGAGGCGGCGCCGTCCCACACGGCCAGCACGAACTCGCCTCCGCTCAGGCGCGCCAACCCGTCCGCCTCGGGAAGCGCCGCGCGCAGGCGTGCAGCGACCAGGCGGGCGAGGCAGTCGCTGGCCTCGAAGCCCAGGCCTTGCTTCAACTGCGCGATCTGGGGAAGCTCGATGACGAGGAAGGTCACCGCCGCTTCGCCGGTGCGCAGGCGCCGGTCGATGTGCTCCAGGAATCCGGTACGGCTCGGCAGGCCTGTCAGCGCGTCGGTGTTCGCGATCTCGTGCAGGCGTCGTTCCACGTCGCGCTGCACGGTGACGTCCTGGAGGATGGCGATGCCTCGCCGCGTTCCCCCCTCGGGAGAAGCCTCGACGTAGCCGCGCTGATGCACGAGGCAGGCGCGACCGTCGGCGCGCCGCAGCGAATGCTGCAGCTCGAACGGCTGGCCGGGCACCGCCTCGCGCCAGGCGGCGATGATGCCGCGCCGCTCGGGACGCGGCACGAACGACAGGACGGCGCGGCGCGACAGCACGACGCTCGTCGGCGGCCGCCCCAGCAGGGCCCACAGCCCGGGCGAGGTCACGACGCGGTCGCGATGCAGCTCGATCTCCATCGACGCGCCCTGGCAGAGGTCCTCGGTCAGCGCGAGCATGCGGGCCTGCCAGTCGGCCGCGAGCAGCGCCCGCTTGACTTCGCTGATGTCCGTCAGCGTCACCAGGCTGGCGCGCACGCCGTCGAAGCTGATGTAGACGCCGCAGACGCGCGCGTGCAGGACCTTGCCTCCGCTGCCGACGAGGCGGATGTCGTACGGCGCGGTGATCTCGCCGTCGTCGCGGCGGCGCACCGTCTCGCGCACCAGCGCGCGGTCGTCCGGATGCACGATGCTGATCGCCTCCATGCCCGCGAGCATGTGCGCGACGTCATGGCCGAGCATGCCTGCCAGGCAGCGGTTCACGTACATGAAGCGCGTGCCGCGGATGACGCAGACGCCCGCGTGGACGTGATCCAGCAGGACGCTGTCGATGCTCGCGGGCGCTCCGGGCGCGCCGACTTCGGCAAGCGTCATCCCGTGCTCCTGGCTTCGAGCTGCGCCTGGGCCGGCAGCGGCGGCACCTCCTGGCCTTCGTGCATGACGGGTATCCAGATCCGGAAGGCGCTGCCTTCGCCCGGGGCCGAGCGCACGCGGATCACGCCGTGGTGCTTCTGGACGATGGAGAACGACAGCGACAGGCCGAGGCCCGTGCCCTTGCCGACGGGCTTGGTCGTGAAGAAGGGCTCGAAGATGCGATGCTGCACCTCGAGGCTCATGCCGCAGCCGGTGTCCGCCACCTCCACCCAGACCCAGTCGTCCACCTGGCCGGTGGCCAGCGTGATCGTGCCCCGCGATTCGATCGCATGGGTCGCATTCACGATGAAGTTCATGAAGACCTGGTTGAGCTGCGCCATCAGGCAGCGCACCGGGGGCAGGGCGCCGTAGTCCTTCACGACGTCGGCCTTGTACTTGACCTCGTTGAACACCACGTTGAGGGTCGAATCCAGGCCGGCGTTCAGGTCGGCCTCCGCCCAATCGGAGTTGTCGACGCGCGAGAAATCCTTCAGGTCCTGGACGATGCGCTTGACCCGGGCGAGGCCGTCGGCGCTTTCGCGCAGCAGCACCGGCAGGTCCTCGAGCATGTACTCCAGGTCCGCCTTGCGCTTGGCCGCCTCGATGCGCTGCACGGTGAGAGCGGGCAGCTCGGCCTCCGCCGACTCGTACTGCGCGATGAGCGCGAGCAGGTCGTCCACGTAGTGCTTCAGCGAGTTGAGGTTCGAGTTGACGAAGCCGATCGGGTTGTTGATCTCGTGGGCCACGCCCGCGGCAAGCTGGCCGATCGAGGCCATCTTCTCGGACTGCAGCAGCTGGTTCTGCGCCTCTTCGAGCCGGTGGTTCGTCTCCTTCAGACGCTCGTAGTTCGACTCGAGCGCCTCCTGCGCGCGCCGGACCTCGCTGCGATCCTGCAGCAGCCACCAGGCGCCGGCGGCGGGCTCGTCGGTGTTGGAGACGTAGCCGATCATCTGCACCCACAGGCGCTTGCCATCGACATGGCGCAGCGTCGTCTCGTGCTGGAACGGACGCGCATCGGCCAGGCAGGGAAACGCGATGCGCGAGAACTCGTCGTATTCCGCAGCGGAGCAGAAGAAGTCGGCGGTGGCGCGCCCGACCGCGCTCCGTCCCTCCGGCAGGAACATCTCGGCGAACTTCTTGTTGTGGCGGACGACCCGTCCGTCGGCCACGGCCAGGATGCCGACGCTCGCGTTCTCCATGAACGCGGAAAGCTCCCGGTGCGTGCTGTGCAGCTCGGCCGTTCGTTCCCCGACCAGCACCTCGAGCTGGTTGCGATGGCGCGTCAGCTCCTCTTCGGCGTTGCGCCGCTCGGTCACGTCCTGCAGGGTCTCGATCGCACCGACGACGCGCCCGCCCGGCTCGCGCAGCGGCGCGGCCGTGAACGACAGCCAGCGGCCGCGCTCGCCGAAGCTCGGGAAGAAGCCCTCGGCTTCGTAGGCGCCTTCGCTCACCTGCGAGGCGCGGATCTGGCCCGGATACAGCGCCTCGAGGGCCGCGGCGTCCGTGCCGTCGACGATGAGATCGCACAGCAGCGGCCTGTCCCTGCCGTAGAAGATCGGGCCCTTCTCCACCACGCCCTGCATGTCCCACCAGTCGCGGCCGGTGAGCTGCTCGCAGGCGCGGTTCCAGTGGGTGACGCGGTGCTCGGCGTCGATGACGAAGGTCGGGACGGGGTCGCTGTCGAGGATCTGGTTGAGGACCTGGCTCGTGTTGAGCAGGCTGATCTGGACGTGGCGCATGTCGCTCAAGTCCTGGCATGTCGACAGCACGGCCGGCCGGCCATCGATGTCCAGGCGTCGCGCCGTGAGTTCGACGAACCGGGCCTCGCCGGTGGCGGTGAACAGCGTCATCTCCGTGGCGGCAGGTTCCGGGTCGCTCGTCAGGCAGGCATTGCCGTACGCCTCCATGCGGTCGCGCATGTCGGCCACCGCGAGCTCGGCCGGGCGCATCGCATGGAGCTGCTCCTCGGTCAGGCCGAGCAGGCGGGCCAGGGCCGCGTTGCAGCTCAGGACGCGCCCGCCGCGATGCAGGAACGCGGGGACGTTGAGCGCGCGCAGGATCGCGTTGCAGACCGCGTCGGGCGGTTCGCCGGCGGCGGCGATCACCTCCACCAGATTCGGATCCGCGTGGGTCATTGCGCGTCCTCGTCCATGTCGATGACGATCGAGCCGTCCGTGCCCCAATGCACGTGGGTGATGCCGGGTTCCTGCAGTTCCAGCCGCTTCATCTCGAGGTCGGCCGGCGAGAGTTCGCCGCGTTCGCAGCGCTTCTCGTCGGCAAGCGCCTCGTTTTCCATTCGCAGCGCCCGGATCTCGAGGATCTTGGACAGCGCGGTGATCAACTCGAAGTCGTTCCAGGGCTTGGCGATGAAGCGGTCGATGCGGGCTTCATTGATCGCGGCGATCAGGCCGTTGAGGTCGGTGTAGCCCGAGAGGATGACGCGCGCGCAGTCGGGCTGCAGCTCGCGCATGCCGCGCAGGACGGCGACGCCGTCCATCTCCGGCATGCGGAAGTCGGAGATCACCAGGTCGTAGGCCGTCGTCGCGGCGCGCGCGAGCGCCTCGGCAGGCGAGGTGAACGCGTCGATGCGAGAACGCAGTTCTTCGCCGCGGACGACGAGAGGGCTCAATTTGAGGACGCGCGAGAGGGCGTTCAGCACGCCGATCTCGTCGTCGACCAGGAGGATGCGATTCATGCCGGGCTCCGGAGCTTCAGGATTGGGGGGCCGCAGCCGTTTCGCGGCGGACATGGAGAGTCAATCTGGCGCCTTCGCGCTGCGCGTATTCCCGCACCTGGCGCACCACGCGCGCGTCGAAGACATAGCCGGCCGCGAGCAGCAGCGTGCCTTGCGGGCTCACCAGGTCGCGCGACAGGACCATGCCGGGAGCGAGATCGAGGGCCGGGATGCAGCGGTCGTCCCGGTCTTCCTCGATCGGTTCCTTCAGCACCCCGAGCAAGGCCTCCACGACCTTGTCGTCGTAGCGGGTGCCCGCGCCGCGCCGGATGCTTGCCGCGGCGTCCTCGGGCGAGAAGCGACGCTCGGCCAGCGTGCCGGCCATCAAGGTCTCGTAGTCGATGATCGGTGCCAGCACGCGAGCGCCCAGCGGGATCTCCTCGCCCTCGAGCCCGTCCGGGAACCCGTTGCCGTCGTAGCGTTCGTGCTGGGAGCGGATGAACTTGGCGACCCCTTGCAACTGCACGAGCGGCATCAGCGCGGCCTCGGCGTTGAGCGGGTGCTTGCGATAGCGCGTGGTCTCTTCCGGCGACATCAACGAGACCGGCTTGCTCAGCAGGCTGTCGGGGAAGCCGATCTTGCCGATGTCGTGCAGCAGCGCCGCGACGTGGATGTCGTGCGTCGCCCGCTCGTCCAGCTTCAGCCTGGCGCAGACCTTCTTGGCCCAGGCGGCCACGCGCCGGGAGTGTCCGGACATGCCGTTGTGGCGGAGCTCCATCAAGCCGGCGAAGATCTGCATCGAGAGCATGAAGTTCGACTTGAGCTCGGCGTAGGCGACGTTGAGCATGTCGTTGATCTGCTCGATCTCGGCGGTACGGCTGCGAACGCGCTGCTCGAGGCTGGCGTTCAGCGCCCGCAGCTCCTCGTTCTGGCGGCCGGTGAGCTCGGTCAGCTCCCGGTTGCGCAGCTCGAGGTCGTGGCGTGCGAGGGCCTCCTTGACGACGAGCTGGATGTCGTTGTCGTCCCAGGGCTTGGCGATGTAGCGATCGATCCCGCCGTCGTTGATCGCCGCGATCGTGGAGGCGATGTCGGCATACCCGGTCAGCAGGATGCGCGCCGTGTCGGGCTGGATTCGTCGAACGTGTTCCAGGAACTGGGCGCCGTCCATGCCGGGCATGCGCATGTCCGAGATCACGAGATCGACGGTCTCGCCCTGCAGGAGATCCAGCGCGGCTTGTCCGCCCTCGGCCGTCAGGACGCGGTAGCCCTGGGGGCGGAACAGGCGACGCAGCGCGCTCAGGATCGACGGTTCGTCGTCCACGAGCAGCACGGTCGCCGGCGCTGTCGCCTCGGCGGTAGGGGATGGGGTATCGGCGGATTCGGTTGGCTGGCTAGCCATGTCTGCTTGCTCCGGACATCGGGCCTGGGGGCTGCGCCTCGGTTGTTGAGCCCGCGCGCGCCGATCGCGAACGACCGACGTGGCGGGATGCCGTGCGCTGGATATTAGGAGCCCGTGACCGACATCACCTTCGGATTAATGCAGCGATTCGCCGGCATTTGGCACCGGTGGAGAACTCCCTACAGATCGACGGACCGCGGTCGTTGCCTGATCGGAAGTCCAGCGCGGAACCCTCTTAGCGACGTCGACGCCTCGATGCGGTACGGGGTATCGGCGTGCCGGCGCGATTCGCGCGCGTGAAGAGCGGTTGCGGCCGGAAGTCGTCCGTGGCGGCCTGCTCAACGAGTCTCGGGGCGGAGGCCGTCGCCGCGGCCGGACGCGTCGCGGCTGATGAAGTCGACGAACGCGCGCAGCGGCGCGGGCATGTAGCGGCGGCTCGGGTAGTAGAGGAACGGTCCGGTGAAGGGCCGGACCCAGTCCTGCAGGACGGGCTCCAGCGCGCCGCTGTCCAGATGCGGCTGCAGCCATTGCTCGAACAGGTGGATGATGCCCACGCCGGCCAGCGCCGCGTCGACGGCGAGGTCGGTGGTCGCGCCGATGCGCACGACGAGCGGGCCGTTGACCTCCACGTTGAGCACCTCGCCATCCTTCTCGAACTCCCACGGCGTCAATGCGCCGCTGGCGAAGCGTCCGCGCAGGCAGGCGTGCTGCAGCAGGTCGCGCGGATGCGCCGGCCGGCCATGGCGGGCGAAGTAGGCCGGCGCGGCCGCGGTCACGGCGCACTGACGGCGCGGGCCGATGGGGACGGCGATCATGTCCTGCTCGAGGCGCTCCTCGTAGCGGATGCCGGCGTCGCAGCCGGCAGCGAAGACGTCGACCAGGCTCTCCTCGGCGTTGACCTCGAGGCGGATGTCCGGGAAGGCGGCCAGGAACCCGGGCACGATGCCCGGCAGCACCAGGCGCGAGGCACTGACGGGCACGTTCAGCCTCAGCGTGCCGGCCGGGCGGTCGCGGAAGCCGTTGACGACGTCGAGCGCCGCCTCCACTTCGTCCAGTGCCGGCCCGAGCCGTTCGAGCAGGCGTGCGCCCGCCTCGGTCAGCGTGATGCTGCGCGTGGTGCGGGTGAGCAGGCGCACGGCGAGCCGGCTCTCGAGCCGGCGCACCGCCTCGCTGAGCGTGGACGCGCTGCCGCCGGTGGCGCGGGCGGCCTCGCGGAAGCCGCCGGCGCGCGCGACGGCCACCAGCGCCTGCAGGTCGGCCAGGTCGATCGCCATTGTTCGGTTTTTGGTACAGCCCGTGTGGATTGAGGCATCTTATCGCGCAGCGATTGCGTCAGTACATTGAATGCCACCCTCTCTCCAACGCAAGGAAACACCATGACCGATCTCTCCGCTGCGGGCACCTTCATCCTCGGCGACCGCGCCGTCAAGCGCCTGGGCTACGGCGCCATGCAACTCGCCGGCCCGGGCGTCTTCGGCCCGCCGAAGGATCGCGCGGCCGCGCTGGCGGTGCTGCGCGAGGCGCTGGCCCAGGGCGTGGATCACATCGACACCAGCGACTTCTACGGTCCGCACGTCACCAACCAGATCATCCGCGAGGCGCTGCATCCGTATCGCGACGACCTGGTGATCGTCACCAAGGTCGGTGCGAGGCGCGACGACCAGGGCCGCTGGCTGCCGGCCATGTCGGCGGCGGAACTGCGGCAGGCGGTCGACGACAACCTGCGCCACCTCGGGCTCGACGTGCTCGAGGTGGTCAACCTGCGCAGCATGCTGGACGTCCATGGCCCGCAGGAGGGCTCGCTGGAAGAGCCGCTGACGGCGCTGGCGGAGATGCGTCGCCAGGGCCTGATCAAGCACATCGGCCTGAGCAACGTGACGCACCGGCAGGTGATCGACGGGCGCAGGATCTGCCCGATCGCGTGCGTGCAGAACATGTACAACCTGGCGCACCGGACCGACGAGGCGCTGGTGGCCGCCCTGGCTCGCGACGGCGTGCCCTACGTGCCGTTCTTCCCGCTGGGCGGCTTCACGCCGCTGCAGTCGACGGCGCTGTCCGACGTCGCGCGCACGCTCGACGCGACGCCGATGCAGGTGGCGCTGGCCTGGCTGCTGCAGCGGTCGCCGAACCTGCTGCTGATTCCCGGCACCTCGTCGGTCGCGCACCTGCGCGAGAACCTGGCGGCGGTCGACCTCCGGCTGCCGCCCGACGCGGTCGCCCGGCTGGACCGCATCGCCGGGGAGGCGGCGCCCGCCCACTGAGCGAGCGTTGCGGGTGCCGCCGGCGCGCGCACCGCGCCGATGACGGGCTGATCGACGAGCTTGCGACCGCCGGCATTCCCTACGTGCCGTTCTTCCCCCTGGGTGGATTCCATCCTCTGCAGTCGGAAGCCCTGGCCGAGGTTGCGGCGAGCCTGGGCGCCACGCC
>JBJMWE010000092.1:0-2494 GCA_045810285.1 Vitreoscilla sp.
GGCTGCTTCAAGCGCGCGATGCCGAAGGCGTCGCGTTCGTCCATCACGAGAAGGAGCGCCGGCATCGTGGCCCGCGGTTCGCGTCAGGCCCGGCGCCCGGCCAGCGCGCTCGCCGCGGGCACCGACGCGGCCTCGATGGCCCGTCGATGCCAAAACCCCTTTAAGAAAACTGCGAATGTTCTTCTCCACCCGCCAAGACGCCGCCGCGGCAGGGTGGGCAGGGGTTCGATCGCAGGCGCGACCGGCGCGACGCGGGTGGAGGCCCCCGGTCCGCCCTGGACGAGGTTGGACGCGGCCCGACCGCGAGCGCGCGGAGAAAGTCGAAGCTACGGAACCCGCTGAAACCGGCCGTCCAGGCCGGATTCCGACGCACGGCAAGCCGAAGAGCGGAACCCCTGCCCACCCTGTCGCACGCGCAGCAAAGGCCAGCGCGAAGCGACAACAGCGACAACAGCGACAACAGCGACAACAGCGACAACAGCGACAACCTTGATAGCCGCAGCCTCCCCACCATGTGAACCGGTTTCTCCATTGCTGCGACGCAGCAAGCGTGTCGTGCCAGGGATCGCCTGCGCAGAATTCGTCCACCCTGGGGCGATCGATGGCATGAGTGGTTCAAGATCTGACCCGCCAGCGAACCCGCCGCCAGCAGCGACTCCAGGACAAACCGGCAGGACACATCCATGACCAACGCACACATCATCGGCTGGGGCCACACGCCCTTCGGCAAGCTCGACGCCATCGACATGGAACAGCTGATCCGCGACGCCGCGCTGCCCGCCGTGGCCGGCGCGGGCCTGCAGCTGTCGGACATCGACGGCATCTTCGTCGGCCACTTCAACGGCGGCTTCGTGCAGCAGGATTTCAGCGGCGCGCTGCCCGGCGTCGCGATCCCCGAGTTCCGCCACGTGCCGGCGGTGCGCGTCGAGAACGCGTGCGCCACCGGCTCGGCCGCGATCTGGGCCGCGCTCGACGCGGTCGGCTCAGGGCGGGTCCGGCATGCGCTCGTGATCGGCATGGAGAAGATGAACACGCTGTCCGGCGCGCAGGTCGGCGACGTCCTGCTCAAGTGCTCCTACGTCAAGGAGGAGGCCGACACGGCCGGCGGCTTCGCGGGCGTGTTCGGCGACATCGCCGGGGTCTACTTCGAGCGCTTCGGCGACCAGAGCGACGCGCTGGCCGCGATCTCCGCGAAGAACCACGAGAACGGCATGCGCAACCCGTATGCGCACATGAAGCGCGACCTCGGCTACGACTTCTGCCGTCACCCGTCCGACAGGAACCCGTTCGTGGCGGGGCCGCTCAAGCGCTCCGACTGCTCGCTGGTGTCCGACGGCGCCGCCGCGCTGGTGATCTCGCGCGACCCGGTCGCCGGCGCGCTCGTGCGTCCCGTGCGCTGGCGCTCGCGCACGCAGGTCAACGAGTACCTGCCGCTGTCGCGCCGCGACCCGACGAAGTTCGAGGGCGCCGCGCTCGCGTGGCAGCGCGGCCTGGAGGCCGCCGGCGTCACGCTGCCGGACATCCACTTCGTCGAGACGCACGACTGCTTCACGATCGCCGAGCTGCTGGAGTACGAGGCCATGGGCCTGCGCCCGCACGGGCAGGGCGCGCGCGCGATCCTCGACGGCGACACGCGGCGCGACGGCAGGCTGCCGGTCAATCCGTCGGGCGGCCTGAAGTCGCGCGGGCATCCGATCGGCGCGACCGGCGTGTCGCAGCACGTGATGGCCGCGATGCAGCTGAGCGGCAGCGCCGGCGACATGCAACTGCCCCGCGCCGGGTTGGGGGCCGTCTTCAACATGGGCGGGGCGGCGGTGGCGAACTATCTCAGCGTGCTGGAGGCCGCGTGAGCGCCCGCACGTGCGCTCCGAAGCGGCGCTCGCGCCGCTGCCCGCCGGGGAAAGCTTCCCGATGAATCCCGCCCAGGTCTGCAACCTTTCGCAGCTGCTGCGCCAGACCGCGGCGCTGCACCCCGATCGCCCGGGTGTGGTTCAAGGCGAGCGGCAGTGGACGTGGGGCGAGATCGACGCGCGCGTCGACGCCATGGTGGCCGCGCTTCGCAGCCTGGGCATCCGCCAGGGCGACCGGCTGCTGGTGCAGTCGCGCAACACGCTGGCGATGTTCGAGAGCTGCTGGGTCGCGTTCCGCCTCGGCGCCGTGTGGGTGCCGGTGAACTTCCGCCTCACGCCGCCGGAGGTCGCGGTGCTCGGGGCGTCCAGCGGTGCCGCGGCCATGCTGGTGGACGACGGGTTCGAGTCCCACGTGCAGGCGGTGCGCGAAGCCGCGCCCGCGCTGCGCGTGATCGTGCCGATGGGCGAGGGCGGGGCAGGCGGCCCGGGCTGGGAGTCGCTGATCGCGGCCCATCGCGGCGCCGAGCGCTTCGAGGCCAGCGTCGGCGCGGACGATCCGCTGTGGTTCTTCTACACCTCGGGCACCACGGGCCGTCCCAAGGCCGGCATGCTGACGCACCGCCAGATGGCCTTCATCGTCACCA